>JBGASK010000014.1:0-39207 GCA_044229785.1 Ahniellaceae bacterium | reverse complement strand
GTCGCTGAAGTCGCGCACCATCGACTGGCTCGACCTGGGCGTGCGCAACATCGGTTTCTACGATCGCGTCTCGCGCGGCATCGCGGCCGACAGCAAGGGCGTCATCGTCGAAAACGTCGCGCCCGGCGGCCTGGGCGGACTCGCGCATCTCGCGGCGGGCGACGTCGTGCTGCGCGTGAACGGCGAAGTCGTCGCCGACGTCGATCGCTTCGAACAACTCACCGACCGCAAGACGCGGGCCGCGGGGCAGCCGCTGTCCTTCCTGGTGCTGCGCGGTTCGCGCACGCGCCTGTTGTACCTCGATGCCGAATGGGAGCAGGGACGATGAAATCGATGTTCCGTGGATGCGTGCTGTTGGCCGCGTTGATGGCGGCGGCGCCGGGCTGGGCCAGCGAGTCGGATGAAGAGACCCAGGCCGTGTTCGCGCATCTGCTGAAGACGCATGCCGACAGCGTGGTGCGGGTCAGCTTCGTCATCGTGTCGGCCTATGGCGGACAGGAGCAGCGGCAGGAATCGAGCGTCACCGGCGCCATCGTCGACGATGCCGGCCTGGTGCTGGTGCCGAAACTGGTGGTCGATCCGAGCTTCCCGGGCATGGGGCGCATGACGGCCGACCAGAAACTCAGCTTCAAGCTCGAATCGCGCGATTTCCGCGTGCATTTCGCCGGTCAGGACCAGCCGTTCGAAGCCGAGGCGCTGACTACCGACGCCGACCAGGGCATCGCCTGGCTGCGCATCACTTCGCCCGACGCGAAGCTGTTGAAGCCGATCGACCTGAAGCAGCGTGCCGAGGCCAAGGCCGGCATGGCCTATTACGTGCTCGAACGCCTGGAAGAACGCTACGGCAATGCGCCCATCGTGTCCTGGGGCGTGTTGCAGGGCGCCGTCTCGGTGCCGCAGCAGGCACATGTCGGCACCGGTGCCGCGGGCCTGGCCTTCAATGCCGAGGGCGACGTGCTCGGGTATGTGTCGATGGATTTCGACGAAGGCGATTCCGGCGCGTCCGGCCGCCAGAATCCGCGCATGCTGCTGACCTCGTCCGCGCGACTTGCGTCGGCGACGCAGCGCGCGAAGTCGTTGCTGGACAGCGAATAACTCGCGAAGGTATTGCCACGGTCGCGACGCACGCGTCGCTCCTACGAAAGAGTCCGAAGTCGCTTCTGTAGGAGCGATGCGTGCGTCGCGATCATGTTTGATGCAATGCGTGCGCTCAGAGGTTGTCGAGCACGTATTCCGCGGCCGAGACCTTGAACTCGCCCGGCGCTTCGACGAACAGCTGGGTGACCACGCCGTCCTTCGCGACCAGCGCAAAACGCTTCGAGCGCAGGCCCATGCCGAAGGCGGTCGCATCCATTTCCAGGCCCAGCGACTTCGAGAAGGCGCCGTTGCCATCGGCGAGCATCAGGATCTCCTCCGGTGCGTTCTGGCTCTTGGCCCAGGCCTCCATCACGAAGGCGTCGTTGACCGCCATGCAGGCCACGGTGTCGATGCCCCTGGCGCGGATGGCGTCGAGCTTCGCGACATACCCCGGCAGATGCTTGGCCGAACAGGTCGGCGTGAACGCGCCCGGCACCGCGAACAGCACCACGGTCTTGCCGGCGAACAGGTCGTCGGTGCGGATGGCCTGCACGCCGTCCTTGAGGAAATTCAGCGTGGCGGAAGGAATGCGGTCGCCGATCGCGATGGTCATGGGAGTGCTCCGTCTGGGGTGGTTTGCGCGTGCGCAGACGGGGGGATGTGCGACCGCATCGGCGCATTTCAAGGCACTTGAAGCGCGACGCACGATTCGCATGTTCGCCCCGACGCGGCACGGTGCCGCTCCCCGACGGAGAATCCCATGAGCCTGATTCGCTACACCAACCAACCCCAGTTCCGCGGCTTCGACAACGGCATGAAGCAGATCTTCGACCAGCTTTTCGCGGCCGAGACCGAAGACCAGAGCAATGTCGTGACCAGCCAGTGGCAGCCGCGCGTCGACATCCGCGAAGAACCGAAGCGCTTCGTCATCGCTGCCGACATCCCCGGCGTCGATCCCAAGGACATCGAGATCCACATGGACAAGGGCGTGCTCACCCTGAAAGGCGAGCGCAGCGCGGAAACCAGGACCGAGGACGGCAAGTTCACTCGCGTCGAGCGCGTGCACGGCAGCTTCCACCGCCGCTTCGCCCTGCCGGACACGGCGGACGCCGAGCAGATCAGCGCCACCGGCAAGCACGGCGTGCTCGAGATCGTCATCCCGAAGAAGGCCGAAGCGGCGCCGCGGCGCATCGCGATCAACAGCTGATCGCAACCGCATGACCGCAGACGCCCGCGGCGAGCGATCGTCCGCGGGCGTCGCGTTTGCGGGATGCCCGCGCATCGTCCATGCTCTCCCGAGGCAAAGGATCGAACGATGAAGTTCAGCGATTACTACGAGACGCTCGGCGTCGGCGAAACGGCGACGTCCGACGAGATCAAGTCGGCGTACCGCAAGCTTGCGCGCAAGTACCACCCCGACGTCAGCAAGGAAAAGGATGCGGAAGAGCGCTTCAAGGCGATCAACGAAGCGCATGAGGTGCTCAAGGACGATGCCAAGCGCAAGGCCTATGATCAGCTGAAACGCAGCGGATTCCGTTCCGGAGACGATTTCCGTCCGCCGCCGGATTTCGGCCAGGGTTACGACTTCAACTTCGGCGACAACGACGGCGGCGGTTTCAGCGAATTCTTCGAGTCCCTGTTCGGCGGCGGAGGCGCGCGTGCGCGGCGCGGACCGACGCGACGTGGCCGCGATCTCGAAGCGCGTCTGTCGGTGTCGCTGGAAACCGCGTATGCGGGCGGCACGCAACGCGTCACCGTGTCGCGGCGCGAAGGTCCGAAGACGCTGGACGTGCGCATTCCCGCCGGCATCGCGAGCGGGCAGACGATCCGTCTGGCGGGTCAGGGCGAAGCCGGACCCGCGGGCAGCGGCGATCTGCTGATCGGCATCGAGATCGCGCCGCATCGCTGGTTCGAACTCGAAGGCCGCGACGTGGTGTTGAAACTGCCGGTGGCGCCGTGGGAAGCGGCGCTCGGCGCGACCGTCGAAGTGCCGACGCTGGCCGGGCGCGTCAGCCTGCGCATACCCGAAGGTTCGCAGAGCGGGCGCAAGATGCGCCTGCGCGAGAAGGGTTTGCCCGGTCAGCCGCCGGGCGACCAATACGTGGTGCTGGAAATGCAAACGCCGCCCGCGTCGACGGACACGGAGCGGCGTTGCTACGAATCGATGCGCGACGCGTTCCCGGACTTCAGGCCGCGCGCCGCGTTCGATTGATCACTTCGGCATCAGCTCGTTGATCGTCTGGATCAGCTGCGTCTCGTTGATCGGCTTGGTGACATAAGCTTTGGCGCCTTGACGCATGCCCCAGACCTTGTCGGTTTCCTGATCCTTGGTCGTGACCAGGATGACCGGGATGTGGCTGGTCTTCGGATCCTTGCTGATCTGGCGCGTCGCCTGGAAACCGTTGAGGTTCGGCATGACCACGTCCATCAGGATCAGGTCGGGCAGTTCGCGCTTGGCGACTTCGATGCCCTGCTGGCCGTCTTCGGCCGTGATGACGTCATGACCGAGCTTCTGCACCACGCGGCGCAGGCCTTCGATCTGCGACGGTGAATCGTCCACGATAAGAATGCGACCCATGGCTCCCTCGTTGCGTGATGGTCGTTGCGTTGGCGGGCCGGTCAGAACTGCACCAAGGTGCGACCGAACGAACCGCCTGCCAGCATCCTAGCAAAAACGCCGTCCAATTCGTCCAGCGTTGCGGTGCGCGTGAGAATCGTTTCCAAGTGTTTCGGCTTCCACATGGTCGCCAGCCGTTCCCACAATGTGCGGCGGAGGTTGTACGGGGTGCCGGCCGAGGCGATGCCGAGCAGGCTGACCCCGCGGATGACGAAGGGCATGACGGTGGTGTGCAGTTCCGGGCTGGCGGCGAGTCCGCAACTCGCGATGTTGCCGCAGGGCCGGATGACGCGGGTCAGCGAGGCCAGAGTCGCGCCGCCGACGTTGTCGATGGCGCCGGCCCAGATCGCGGTTTCCAGCGGACGCGAACCCAGGTCGAGCTGCTGGCGTGCGATGCACTGGCGTGCGCCGAGCGCTACCAGCGCATCGAACTGATCGGGTTTGCCGCTGATGGCGTGGACCTCGTAGCCGGCCGTCGTCAGCAGATCGATGGCAAGCATGCCGACGCCGCCGGTGGCGCCGGTCACGACCACCGGGCCCATGTCGGGCGTCTGGCCATTCGCTTCCATCCGGTACAGCGACAGCGCCGCCGTGAAACCGGCGGTGCCGAGAATCATCGCTTCGCGCAGGCTCAGCCCGATCGGCAGCGGAATCGCCCATTTCGCCTCGATGCGCGCGTATTCGGCGTAGCCGCCATCACGGGTTTCCGACAGGCCGCAACCGGTGACGAGCACCGCGTCGCCTTCCTTGAAGCGCGGATCGGACGACTGCACGACATGACCGGCGACGTCAATGCCGCCGACCAGCGGATACCGGCGCAGGATCTTGCCCTGGCCGCTGCCGGCGAGCGCATCCTTGTAGTTGACGCTGGAGTGCGCTGTCCGGATCACCAGTTCGCCGGCGGCGAGCTGGTCGAGCGAGATCGCGTCGATGCGTCCGTGCGCACTGTCGCCGTGGGCATGCACGCGATAGGCGCGGAAGGTGTCGGGAAGGCTCATGGCGGCTCCGCAGGGGTCGGCCGGCCATTATTGCGGGCCACGGTCTGCGCCGCGAGTCCCGGCCGCGCCGCAATCATTTGCATGCGATGTGCCGGGCCGTCGTCGCATAATCGGCCGACGAATCAAGGACCCGATGCGATGAGCCAGGGCTCGCGCCCCGTCTGCCTGATCCTCAGTGCCGATACCGCCTTTCAGGATGCGGTGGCGAACGCGCTCGCGAGTCTGGATGCCCGCCTGGAACGGGCCGGCGACGCCGGCGCCGCGCTGGCTGCCTTGTCGGTGTGGCCGATCCGCTGCGTCATCGTCGATCTGGCCGGCAGCGATGGCTGGCCCCTGGTGGTGGCCAAGTTGCGACGTACGCCCGCGCTGGGTTCGACGCCGGTCCTGTTCGTGGCGGACAGCGCCGAGGCGGTGGATCGCCTGCTAGCGGATCCGCCCGAAGGGCATTGGGACCTGATGCGCCGGCCGCTGCATCCGCGCTGGCTGTGCGCCAAGGTCGGCCATCTCGTCTGCACCGAACTCCGGGTCGCGCGCAGCGCGGCGGAGTCGGAAGCGCAGTTGGCGATGATCGACGCACTGCCGGCGCAAGTCTGCGTCGTCGACGCGCAGGGCAACATCCTGATGGGCAACCGGGCCTGGCGTCAGCAGGAGGGGATCGACGCCGACCGCGTGACGGGTTGGCATTACCGCGAGTTGTGCGATCGCGCGGCGCGGCGCGGCGCCGATCACGCATCCGTGGTTTGTGCCGGGCTTGCCGACGTGCTGCGCGGCGAACGCGGGCGCTTCGAGCACGAATACAGCCTCGGCGACGACGCGCGCGAACGACGCCATTTCCTGCTTTCCATCGTTCGCCTCGGCGGTGACGGCGGCGCCGTCATCTGCCAATTCGACACCACGCACCAGAAGCGCGCCGAAACGGAACGCCTGGAAGCGATGCGTCATCTCGAAATGGTGATGGATGCGGTCCAGCTGAACCTGTTCGAGTACGACCTCGCAACCGGCCGTCGCATCGTCGGCATGCGCGATGTCGAGCTGCTCGGAGATCATCCCGCCGATCTCGACGACATGCGCGACCGGTTCGTGCATCCGGACGACAGCGATCATTTCAACCATGCGCTGAATTCGGTGATGGCGGGCGAGGATCAAGGCAGCATCGAATATCGCGTTGGGGCCGGCGACAGCCCGCGCTGGCGTTGCGTGGTCGCGTGCGTGATCGGTCGCGATGCGCAGCATCCGGGGCGGCTGGTGGGCGCCAGTTGGGACATCACCGCGCGCAAGCTCGCGCAGATCGAATCCGAACGCCTGGCCGCGAGCCGCGCGATGGCGCTCGACGCGGGCCGCTTCAACGCCTGGGAATGGGATTTCGAACTGCACCGCTCTTCCGGCGGCGAACGCGATGTCGAGCTGTTCGGCTGCAAGATTGAGCGCGGCGAGCAACTGGTCGCATTGACGCACCCCGAGGACCGCGGGCGGGTGCGCGCCTTGTGGGGCGAAGATGCGATCCCGGTGGATCGCTTCGAAATCGAATTCCGCATCGTGCGTGCGGACGGCGACGTTCGCTGGATCAAGGCCGTCGGGCGCCTCGAGCGTGACGCCCGGCGTGCGCCGTTGCGCCAGGTCGGCCTGTCCTGGGACATCACCGAACAGAAGCGCGCGGACATCGCGCTGCGCGAATCCGAGGCGCAATTGCGGCGCGCGCTGGACGCGGCGCGCATGGTGTCGTGGGAATGGGATCTGGCGCAGGGCACCCGACGCGCGATCGGCGACGATCTGGCCGTGCTGGGCGAGTCGCCGGCAACGATCGACATGGCCAAGACGCGTGTGCATCCGGACGACCTCGACCGCCATCTCGAGGATGTCGATCAAGCCATTCGCAGCGGCGAGGACTATCAGAGCGAGTTCCGGGTGATCTGGCCGGATGGCAGCGTGCACTGGCTGTTGTCGCGCGGCACGCCGATGCGCGACGCCCAGGGGACGGTCGTGCGCCTGTCGGGACTGGTCTGGGACATCACCGCACGCAAGGACGCGGAAGCGGCCCTGGTCGAAAGCCGTCGACTGCAGGAACTGGCGATCGAGGGTGCCGGCCTGAACATCTGGGAGATCGACCTGCGCAGCGGCGTCCGCCACGGCGGGCCGCGCGACGTCGATTTCTATGGCTTCAGCCCGCGCACCCATGAGGACTTCGCGCGCATCGTCGACCCCGACGACGCGATCCGGCTCGATGCGGCGATGCAACGGGCCATCGCCGACGCGGGGCAGTACGACGTCGAATACGGCGTGCGCAAGGATTGCGGACAGCGCCGCTGGTTCTCCGCGCTCGGGCGACTGGTGCGCGGTCATGACGGTCGCCCCGACAAGCTGGTCGGCGTGACCTACGACATCACTGCGCGTCGCGAACAATCCCAGGCCATGGCGAAGGCGCTGGAGGCGGCGGAACAGGCGTCTCGCGCAAAATCGAGCTTTCTGGCCGCGACCAGCCACGAGTTGCGCACGCCCATGAATGCGGTGCTCGGCATGACCCGGCTGCTGGTCGACACCGATCTCGATGGCCGTCAGCGCGAGTTGCTCGAAACCATCCGTTCCAGCGGCGACCTGCTGCTGCGCCTGATCAACGACGTGCTCGACTTCTCGCGCATCGAGGCCGGCGAGATGCCGATCGACGCGACCGAATTCGACACGCTGGCCTGCATCGAATCCTCGATCGAAATCGTCGCGCAGCAGGCCGAAGCAAAAGGGCTCGACCTGTTCCTCGAGGTCGCGCCGGAGGCTTGCCGGCGCGTGCGCGGCGATCCGACGCGGGTACGCCAGATCCTCGTCAACGTGCTGGTCAACGCGATCAAGTTCACGGATCGCGGCGAGATCCGGCTGACGGTGCTTGCGCGTCCGGCGTCGAATGGTCGCGTCGAGTTCGAATTTCATGTCAGCGACACCGGTATCGGCATGAGCGACGAGTTGATCGATCAGGTGTTCCTGCCGTTCCGCCAGGGCGACGGATCGATGACGCGGCGACATGGCGGCACCGGACTTGGCCTCGCGATCTGTCGGCGTCTGGCCGAACTGATGCAAGGCGATATCCGCGCCGCAAGCCAGCCGGGGCAGGGCAGTCATTTCGAGATCCTCCTGCCGTTCGTCGACCACGGCAGTGCGCTGCCCGACATCCGCAAGGTCCAGGTCATGGTGGCATCGCCGCATCGCAGCTTGCGCGATGCCGCGGTGACCCAGTTGCGCCGGTTCGGCGTCTCGGTGATGAGTTGCAACGGCAGCGACCCTTTGCCCGAATCCATCCTGATCGAGCAACAGCTGATGTTGCTCGATGACCGCTTGTTCTCCGAGTATCCGGAACTGGTCGACGAGATCCTGGCGCGTCATCAGCGCGATCCGGTGATTGCGCGCATGGTGTCGTTGCGAGACGCGACCAGTCGCGCGATGCCGGACTGGGTGCGCGACCTCGGCACCGTGATTCGCCCGCTTCGTCCGAGCGTGCTGCTCGGCTTGCTGCATGAGTTCGATGCGCGGCCTTCGGAAAAGACGGCGCCGACCACGCCTGCCGCCATCGCGAGGCTGTCGGAGCGACATCCGCTCAGCATCCTCGTGGCCGAGGACAACCTGATCAACCAGATGCTGTTGCAGATGATGCTCGAGGCGCTGGGTTATGCCTGCGACATGGCCAATCACGGCCGCGAAGTTTTGGTCGCGATCGAGAAGAAGGCTTACGATCTGATCCTGATGGACGTGGAAATGCCCGAAATGGACGGCATCGAAGCCTCGCGCGCGGTGCGCCTGCGCGTCGGCCAGCAGGATGTACCGCAGATCGTTGCGGTCACGGCGCATGTGCTGACCGGCAGCCGCGAACGTTTCCTCGCCGCGGGCATGAACGACTTCGTCGCCAAGCCCATCATCATCGACGAGTTGCGTGCGGCGCTGATTCGCGCGCACGAGGCCAAGCTGCGTTACCAGCGCACGGCCCTGGTGTAGCGCGCGAGACGCAAAAAGCATCGCGCCGCGTGCGGCGCGATGTCATAGCGTCAATTCGCCTTGTGGATCGCGCGCTTGTCGACCGCGAGTGCGGCTTCGTGCACGGCTTCCGACAGTGTCGGGTGCGCGTGACAGATGCGCGCCAGATCCTCGGCCGAACCATGGAACTCCATCGCGACCACGGCTTCGTGGATCAGTTCGGAGACGACCGGGCCGACCATATGCACGCCCAGCAGGCGATCGGTGTCGGCGTGGGCGATGACCTTGACCATGCCCGCGGTCTCGTTCATCGCGACGGCGCGGCCGATCGCGGCGAACGGGAAGCTGCCGGTCTTGTAGGGCACGCCTTCGGCCTTGAGCTGCTGCTCGGTCTTGCCGACCCAGCTGACTTCCGGCTCCGTGTAGATGACCCAGGGCACGGTGTCGAGGTTCACGTGGCCGGGCTTGCCGGCGATGATCTCGGCGACCGCGATGCCTTCCTCGGAGGCCTTGTGCGCCAGCATCGGGCCGCGCACGCAGTCGCCGATGCCCCAGATGCCTTCGGCGCCGGTCCAGTTGTGTTCGTCGACGAGCACGCGACCACGTTCGTCCAGCTTCACGCCGGTGCCGTCCGCGAGCAGCGTTTCGGTGCAGGCACGACGACCGACCGCGACCAGCAGCTTGTCGAAGGCCTGCGTCTTCTCGCCGTCCTTGTCGGTCCAGGTCAGCAGCACCTCGCCGTTCCTGATCTCGGACTTCGAGCACTTCGCGCCGAGCAGGATCTTCAGGCCCTGCTTGTCGAATTCGCGCTTGGCGAGTTTTGCGATGTCGGCATCGGCGGCGGCAAGGAAGTCCGGCATCGCTTCGACGACCGTGACCTCGGCGCCGAGGCGCTTCCACACCGAGCCGAGTTCGAGGCCGATGACGCCGGCACCGATCACGCCGAGGCGCTTCGGTACCGCGGCGAAATCGAGCGCGCCGGCATTGTCGACGATGAACTCGCCGTCGAACTTCGCGAACGGCAGTTCGATCGGCACGGAGCCCGACGCGAGAATCACGTTCGTCGCCGACAGCACCTGCTTCGAACCATCATGCGCGGTCACTTCGACCTGACGGCCAGGCAGCAGCTTGCCCCAGCCGGCAAAGGGCGTGACCTTGTTGCCCTTGAACAGCATCGTGATGCCGCCGGTGAACTGCTTCACGATCTTGTCCTTGCGGCCAACCATCGTGCCGACATCGATCTTGGCGTTGTCGGCGCTGATGCCGTGCGCCGCGAAGCCGTGCGTCAGGTTGTGGAACTGCTTGGACGAATCCAGCATCGCCTTGGACGGGATGCAGCCGACGTTCAAGCAGGTGCCGCCGAGCGCGGGCTTGCCGTCCTTGCCGATGAAGGCGTCGACACAAGCGGTCTTCAGACCCAGTTGCGCCGCGCGAATTGCCGCGACATAACCGCCGGGACCGCCGCCGATGACGATGACATCAAACTGTTGGTCGCTCATGGCTTAGAGTCCGAGCAGCATGCGGTGCGGGTTTTCGAGCTGGTTCTTGATGTCGACCAGGAACAGCACCGCGTCCTTGCCGTCGATGATGCGGTGGTCGTAGCTGAGCGCGACGTACATCATCGGCGCGGCAACGACGACGCCATTCTCGACGACCGCGCGTTCCTTGATGGCGTGCATGCCGAGGATGGCCGACTGCGGCGGGTTGACGATCGGCGTCGAGAACAGCGAACCGAAGGTGCCGCCGTTGGTGATCGTGAAGGTGCCGCCCTGCAGGTCCTCGAGCGCGAGGCCGCCTTCGCGGGCCTTCTTGGCGTAAGCGGCGATGGCCTTCTCGATGTCGGCGAATCCCAAGGTTTCGGCATTGCGCAGCACCGGCGTCACCAGACCCTTGTCGGTCGCGACAGCGATCGAGATGTCGCTGTAGCCGTGATAGATCACGTCGTTGCCGTCGACCGACGAGTTCACGATCGGATGGCGCTTGAGTGCATCGGCCGCGGCCTTGACGAAGAAGCTCATGAAGCCGAGCTTGATGCCATGCGCCTTCTCGAAGGCTTCCTGATGCGTCTTGCGCATGTCGGACACGGCCTTGAGGTTGATCTCGTTGAACGAGGTCAGCATCGCGATCGAGTTCTTCGACTGCATCATGCGTTCGGCGATGCGCGTGCGCATGCGCGTCATCGGCACGCGCTGCTCGCTGCGCGGACCGGTCGGTGCGGCCACGGCGGCCGGCGCTGCGGCCGCGGGTTTCGCGGCCGGCGTCACCGCGCCGCCGCTGCGCATGAAGTTGACCAGGTCTTCCTTGGTCACCTGTCCGCCGCGACCGCTGCCGGCCACCTGCGAGGCATCGAGCTTGTTCTCTTCGGCGACGCGACGGCCGGCGGGCGACAGTTCGGTCGAGGCCGCAGCCGGCTTTGCCGGTGCAGCCGCAGGTGCGGCAGCGGCCGATGCGGCGGCGGGGGCGGGCGCCGCAGCGACGGCACCGGCTTCGATGATCGCGATCAGTTCCTGCGAACCGACGGTGTCGCCGCTGTTGCGGACGATCTGCTTCAACACGCCATCGGCCGGCGCCGGCACTTCCAGCACGACCTTGTCGGTTTCCAGATCGACCAGGTTCTCGTCGCGGCGCACGGCGTCGCCGGGCTGCTTGTGCCAGGTGGCGATGACGGCGTCGGAGACCGACTCGGGCAGGACCGGGACTTTGACTTCGATGGACATGCTTGCGTCCTCTGTTCTTGGATTGGGGCGGGTTCGGGGTCAGTCGTGGGCGTGGTCGCCGTTGAGCTTGGCGACCAGGGCTTGTTCGATCAAGGCGGCCTGTTCGACCACGTGTTGCGACAGATGGCCGCAGGCCGGTGCCGGCGAGCGCACGCGTCCGGCGTAGTGCAGCTTCTGCTTGTCGCCGAGACAGGCGCGCAGGTGATGTCCGATCTGGTACCAGGCGCCCTGGTTCATCGGTTCTTCCTGGCACCAGACCACGTCCCTGGTGGCGCCGAAGCGCTGGAGTTCGGCGGTCAGCTCGGCGCGCGGGAAAGGATAAAGCTGCTCCACGCGGACGATCGCGACATTCTTGAGCGCGCGCTTCTCGGCTTCTTCGACCAGGTCGTAATAGACCTTGCCGCCGCAGATGACGACGCGCGACACCAGGCTCGCGTCCCTGGCGAAGCTGTCCGGGATCATCAGCTGGAACGAACCGGTCGCCAGATCCTGCATCGTCGAGGTCGAGAGCTTGTGGCGCAGCATCGACTTCGGCGTCATCACCACCAGCGGCTTGCGCACGTTGCGCACCATCTGCCGGCGCAGCATGTGGAACATCTGCGCCGGCGTGGTCGGCGTGCAGACCTGCATGTTGTTCGCGGCGCAGAGCTGCAGGAAGCGTTCGAGGCGGGCCGACGAATGTTCGGGGCCCTGGCCTTCGTAGCCGTGCGGCAGGAACAGGGCCATGCCGCAGAGGCGGCCCCATTTGGCTTCGCCCGACGAAATGAACTGGTCGATGACGACCTGGGCGCCGTTCGCGAAGTCGCCGAACTGGCCTTCCCAGATCACCAGCGTCTGCGGGTCGGCGGTCGAATAGCCGTACTCGAAGCCCATGACCGCTTCTTCGCTCAGCACCGAGTCGATCACCGACACGAACTTCGGATTCTCGGCCAGCCCGCGCAGCGGGAAATGTGCTTCTCCGGTCTTCTGGTCGTGGATCACCGCGTGGCGGTGGAAGAAGGTGCCGCGGCCGGCGTCCTGGCCGTCGACGCGCAGCTTGTAGCCTTCCTCGATCAGCGTGGCGTAGGCCAGCGTTTCGGCGAAACCCCAGTCGCAGCGCAGTTCGCCTGCCGCCATCTTCAGCCGGTCTTCGTAGACCTTGGCGACGCGCGAATGCAGCGACCAGGTCGCCGGGATCGTGTTGATCCGGTCCGACAACGCCCTGAGCTTGTCGACGGCGACGCCGGTGACGACGGCATCATTGAGCTTGCCATCGTGAAAATGATGCCATTCGATGTGCGGCAGGCCGTCGTCCGGCTTGGACAATTCCGCGACCGATTGGCCGGCATCGAGCTTGGCGCGGTAGCCGTCGACCAAGGCCTTGGCCGCGTCGCCCGTGATGACCGACGCCGACGTCAACTGGTCCGCGTACACCTCGCGCGTGGTCTTGCGGGCGCGGATGTTCTGGTACATCAGCGGCTGCGTCGCCGCCGGTTCGTCGGCTTCGTTGTGGCCGTGGCGGCGGTAGCAGACGAGGTCGACGACGATGTCGCGACCGAACTGCTTGCGGTAGTCGAAGGCGAGTTCGGCCACGAACAAACAGGCCTCCGGGTCGTCGCCGTTCACGTGCACGATGGGCGCATTGACCATCTTCGCCACGTCGGTGCAGTACAGCGTGGAACGCGTGTCGTCCGGGCGGCTGGTGGTGAAGCCGACCTGGTTGTTGATGACGAGGTGCACCGTGCCGCCGACCGCGAAACCGCGCGCCTGCGACATGTTGAACAGTTCCATGATGACGCCCTGGCCGGCGAAGGCCGAGTCGCCGTGGATCAGGATCGGCAACACCTGCGCGCCGCTGTCGTCGTTGCGGCGCGTCTGCCGCGCGCGCACCGAACCGGCGACCACCGGATCGACGATTTCCAGATGCGACGGGTTGAACGCGAGCGCCAGATGCACGGCGCCACCGGGCGTGCGCACATCGGCGGAGTAACCCATGTGGTACTTCACGTCGCCGGTGTGGGCCGGATCGGTGTGGTGGGCGTGTTTGCCTTCGAATTCGTCGAACAGCAGGCCGGGCGCCTTGCCGAGCGTGTTGATCAGCACGTTCAGGCGGCCGCGATGGGCCATGCCGATGATGATTTCCTTGACGCCCTGGCTGCCTGCAGTCTGGATGACGCCGTCGACCATCGGGATCAGGGATTCGCCGCCTTCCAGCGAGAATCGCTTCTGGCCGACGTATTTGGTGTGCAGGTAACGTTCCAGGCCTTCGGCTGCCGTCAGCCGTTCGAGCACGCGCTGTTTCTTCGCGGCATCGAAGCCGAAGCGGCCCGCCTTGCTCTCGAGGCGGTCGTAGAACCAGCGACGCTGCACCGAGTCGCTGATGTGCATGAATTCGGCGCCGATGCTGCTCGAATAGGTCGCCTTCAGTTGCGCCAGCAGGTCGCGCAGCTTCATGCGCGGTGCGCCGGCCAGCGAATGCGTGGTGAACTCGGTGTCGAGGTCGGCGTTCGAGAGGCCGTGAAAGGGCAGGTCCAGATCCGGCGCTTCCGGCTTCGGCGTCATGCCGAGCGGGTCGAGCGAGGCGCCGAGGTGGCCGCGCGACCGATAGGCGGTGACGAGCTTGAGCACCGCGGCCTGTTTCTCGGCGTATTCGTTGCTGACCGGGGCCGCGACCGGCACCGGGCGTTGTTTCGCGGCTTCGGCAAGACCGGAGATGACCGGGCCATGAGCGCGATCGCCGGCTTCGCGGCCTTTCAGGGTGTCGAAGTAGCGCTGCCAGTCGGCACTGACGTTGTTCGCGTCAGCCAGCCACAGTTCATACAACTCGTCCACGTACGCGGCATTGCCGGTACCCAACTGCGACGAGACCCTGAATTGTTCGAGAAGACTCATGCCGGTCACTCTGTTGCCGAAGCGGCGAAAAGATGAAGGGAATCCGAGGCTTGCATGCGATTTTTGTGCAGCGCGCAAACGGCCCGCGATTATAGCCGGGCGGGCCGAGCTTGCGGGCGTCGAATCCGGGGCAATGCGACTAAAGTTTCAGCGCGCGCACCGCGGCTTCCGGCTGGGCGCGTTCCCAGGATCGTTCGAAGGTCAGCCACATTTCCCGACAGCGCGGGCGGTCGTCGAGGCCGGCTTCACCCTCGTAACGCATCGGGTCCGGACGGCGCAGCCAGCCGCCAGCGTCGGTGAGCACGGCGGCAGGGCCGAACTCGGGATCGTCGCGGCGGTTGGCGCGGCGGACCTCGACCAGACTGGACAATCGCTGCGCCAGTTCGACCAGGCGATGGCCGGCCTGGATCGCGGGCGTGACGTCCTCGATCAGGATCTGGATGCGCGCACCGCGCCCCGACATCGCCACACGCCTGACCAATGCGACTGCGGCCTCGTTGTCAAACAGTTCGGCGTCGAGCGAATGGGTGGCGATGCCGATGCGATGCCGTGCGGCACGCATCAGGTCCATGGCCGTGACCCGGGCCGATGCCGCGCGGTCGAAGCGGATGACGCCGGCCGAGGCCTGCGCGGGCAAGGGGCGATACATCATCCGGTGCGGAATGTTGGCGTCGAGGTATTCCGGACCGTCGGCGATGAAGCCGAAGCGCTCGTAGAACGGTATGGCATGCACTTGCGACGACAACGCGAGTTCGGGATAGCCGAGTTCGCGCGCCTTCGCGATCAGGTGTTCCATCACCAATGCGCCGACACCGCTGCCACGGTAGCCGGCGAGCACGGCCATGCGGCCGATCTTGTGGTCGGGCGTCAGGCGACCGGTCGCGACCGGTTCGTCGCGTTCGTTCAGCACCAGAGCGTGGGCGGAAGGTGCGTCGAGCGCGTCCCACTCTTCCTCGATCGGACAGTGCTGCTCGACCACGAAGACCGGTTCGCGCACCGCGCGCAGCTTGTCGAAATCGGCGGGATAACGGGCATCGACGACGCGCAGCGGCTCGCTCATGACACGAATCCGATCAGTCCGAGGTTGAGCCATTTCAGCAGATCGGCGCGCTCGGCGTCAGTGAGCTTGCCGACGTCGGGGGCAGCGATTTCGTCGCGACCGAGCAGCTTCGCGAGCCGCGTGCTGGTTTCGAAGGCCTGTCCGGCGAGGAAGACGGAAATGCGACCGCGCTTGCCGGGTCGCGTGGCCATGCGTGCAAACGGATGCCGCGCCAGCGCGGCATTCCTGGCGATGCGGGCATCGAATTGCGCTGCGGTCAGCGCACGCGGGCGCGGCGCCGGCGTTTGCGCATTGCGATAGCGGGTGATGAAGCGCGCGAACTCGTGGCCGAGGGCGTCGTCGTCCAGTTGCAGGAAGCGCGACAGCGCACGGCGCACACGCCCGACATCGCTGGCGTCGATGGCGAACACGTCGCTGCGGGCCTGCAGTTCGGGGTCGCTGTAGCGGTCGGCCTCGTCCAGGGTTTCCGCGATCTGGTCGGAGAGTTCGACCAGCAGTTCCGCTTCGGACGGCGCACGCATGCCGATCGACAGCGTCATGCACTCGTCGAGCGCGACGCCGTCGTGCGGCACGCCGGGCGGCAGGTACAACACGTCGCCGGGCGAAAGCACCCAGTCGTGCGATGGCGTGAACTGCTTGAGCTGCTTCAGTTCCACGTCCGGGCGGAAGTCCTTCGGCGCATTCGGATCGACGTCGATGCGCCAGCGGCGCTGGCCGAGGCCCTGGATCAGGAACACGTCGTACTGGTCGACGTGCGCGCCGACGCCGCCGCCCTCGACGGCATAGGAAATCATGATGTCGTCGACGCGCCAGCGCGGCAGGAAGGCGACGTGTTCGAGCAGGGTCGCGACATCGCGATCCCATTTGTCGACGTCCTGCACCAGCAGGGTCCAATGCGTTTTCGGGACCGACGAGAACCGCGCTTCCTCGAACGGGCCGGACTCCAGCGTCCAGCGGTCGCGTTTGGGATCGTGGATGGCCAGGCGCGCCAGCGAATACGGTTCGCAGGCGAGGCCGGCGAGATCGTTCGGCGTGATCGGCGACGCGAAATCGGCGCCCAACATGGCGCGGATCAACAGCGGCCGCTTCTGCCAATAAGTCGACAGGAACTTCTCGACCGGCATGCCGAGCGGCTGTCCCGGCCTGGCGTGGACTTCGATGGCCGGACGCGGATTGGCGGCTTTAGATCGCATCGGCCAGCTCCGTCGCGAGGCCGGTGTAGTCGCCCGGCGTCATCACCATCAGGCTGCGTTTCACGTCCTCGGGCAGGTCGAGCCCGGCGACGAATTCGCGCAGGCTGTCGCGCGAGATGCCCTTGCCTCGGGTCAACGCCTTCAGCTGTTCGTAGGGCTCGGGCAAGCCGTAGCGGCGCATCACGGTCTGGATGGCTTCGGCCAGCACTTCCCAGTTGGCGTCGAGGTCGGCGGCGAGGCGTTCGTCGTTGATGCTGAGCTTGTTCAATCCGCGAATCAGCGCATCGAGCCCGACCAGGGCATGGCCAAAGGCGACGCCCAGCGTGCGCAGCACGGTCGAATCGGTCAGGTCGCGCTGCCAGCGCGAAATCGGCAGCTTGGCGCCGAAGTGTTCGAACAGCGCGTTGGCGATGCCGAAATTGCCTTCGGCGTTCTCGAAGTCGATCGGGTTGACCTTGTGCGGCATCGTCGAGGAACCGACTTCGCCGGCCTTCACGATCTGCTTGAAGTAGCCAAGCGAGACGTAACCCCAGACATCGCGGCAGAAGTCGATCAATACGGTGTCGATGCGGCGCAGGATGTCGCTGATCTCGGCGATGCCGTCGTGCGGTTCGATCTGGGTGGTGTAGGCGTTCCATTGCAGGCCGAGCGAGGCAACGAAGCGATGCGACAACGCGCGCCAGTCGACTTCCGGATAGGCGACGACGTGGGCGTTGTAGTTTCCGACGGCGCCATTGATCTTGCCCGGCGATTGCCAGGCATCGAGCTGCGCACGCTGGCGATCGAGGCGGGCGATGGTGTTCGCGATTTCCTTGCCAAGCGTGGTCGGCGAGGCCGTCTGGCCGTGGGTGCGCGACAGCATCGGCTTGGCCGCGGCCTGCTTCGCGAGTTGCGCCAGCTTGTCGCGCAGCCGCTTCAGGGTCGGGGCAAACACCGCGTCGCGGGCATCCTTCAGCATCAGCGCATAGGCAAGGTTGTTGATGTCTTCGCTGGTGCAGGCGAAATGCACGAACTCCCGGTATGGGGCCAGCGCCGGGAACTCGGCCATGCGCTCCTTGATGAAGTATTCGATGGCCTTCACGTCGTGGTTCGTGGTCGCCTCGATCGCCTTGACGCGCGCTGCCTCCGGCAAGCCGAAACCGGCGCCGATGGCGCGCAGCTGCGCTTTCGCGGCGTCGTCGAAGGCCGGAACCTCGGCGATGGCCGACTCGCTGCCGAGCACGATCAGCCACTCGATCTCAACGCGCACGCGCCGCGCCATCAGGCCGTATTCGCTGAACACGCCGCGCAGCGGCTCCATCTTGCTGGCGTAGCGGCCATCCAGCGGGCTGATGGCAATCAGGGGATCGAGCGACATCGCGGTCATCCGGAGCAGAAGAAGGCCGCGATTCTAGCGAAGCGCCATGTGGCGCCGGCATGACTTAGCGCAATCCGCAGGCCGCCAGCACCGCGTCCGACAGACGTCGGCGTTCGTCGAAGCCGATCTGGAAGCTGCGTTCGCGCTCCGCCGTGGCCTGTGCCGAGCGTGCCGTCGAACAGGCGTCGCTGCGTTCGGGTTTTGCGCCCCGGCTGCGCGCGGCGGCCGTGTTGCCGGATCGCGATGCGCCGCCGAGCGACGCCGGCAGGCGGGAGCGCGAGGCCTTGTCCCAGGCCGCGATCTGCTTTGCATCGGCATCGGCGGCCGGCTCGCCTCTGGACGACGCGACGGCGAGCGGGATCTCGCGACGCTCGCGTGCATCCGGACAGCCGTGGTCGACGAAGGAGACGTGGCCGGCGGCGTCGCGGCAGGCGAACAGCTTTCCGGCCTGGGCGGGCAGGGCGATCCAGACGAGCAGGGTGAACAGGATGGAGGTGCGCATGACGGCATCCGGTCGGGGAATGCGCGCAGTGTCGGGGCCGCCGTATCGCCTGTCCTGCAGCGGGTTCGGAAAGCCTGCTCCGACAATTCGCAAAGCCGGCCGTGTCGCGCGAAGATGCCGCATTCATCGGAGCCCCTCATGACACAGACGCGCATCGAGAAGGACAGTCTCGGCGAACTCGCGATTCCGGCCGACGCACTCTGGGGCATCCAGACGCAGCGTGCGGTCGACAATTTCCCGGTCTCAGGGTGGCGCATGCCGCGGGCCTTCCTGCGCGCGCTGGGGCTGGTCAAGGCCGCCTGCGCTGAGGCCAATGCGACCCTCGGCGCGATGCCCAAGGCCCGTGCGAAAGCGATTCGCGTCGCCGCCCGGCGCGTGGCCACGGGCGAATTCGATGCGGCCTTCCCGGTGGACGTGTTCCAGACCGGTTCGGGCACGTCGAGCAACATGAACGCGAACGAGGTGATTGCGCGCCTCGCATCGCGGGCGCTGGGTCAGCCGGTGCACGGAAACGACGACGTGAACATGGCGCAGTCGTCCAACGACGTGATCCCGTCCTGCATTCAGGTCGCCGCTGCATTGGAGACCGGAAAACGCCTGTTGCCGGCGCTGAAGCATCTGCGCAAGACCATCGAGCGGCGAGCGCGCGAACTCGCGAAGATCGCCAAGACCGGACGCACCCATCTGATGGACGCGATGCCGCTGCGCTTCGATCAGGAGCTCGGCGCCTGGGCCACGCAACTCGCCGAGGTCGAGGCGCGACTCGGGGATGCCTCGAAGCGTTTGCGCCGGCTGCCGATCGGCGGCACCGCCATCGGTACCGGCATCAACGCGCCGAAACGCTTCGGCGGCGAAGTCTGCAAGGCCTTGAAAGCGCAAACCGGCCTCGCGTTCGTGCCGCATCGCGATCGCTTCTACGGCATTGCCAGCCAGGACGCGGCGGTCGAGTTGTCCGGCGTGTTGCGCGGCGCAGCCGTCGTGCTGAGCAAGATCGCGAACGACCTGCGCTGGATGAACTCGGGGCCATTGGCCGGTCTTGGCGAAATCGAATTGCCGGCGCTGCAACCCGGCTCGTCCATCATGCCGGGCAAGGTCAATCCGGTGATTCCGGAATCGGTGGCGATGGTCGCCGCACAGGTCGTCGGCTGCGATGCCGCCATCGGTGTCGCCGCGGCGAGCGGCAATTTCCAGTTGAACGTGATGCTGCCGGTGATCGCCTGGAACCTGCTCACGTCGATCGATCTGCTGTCGAACGCCGCGACCCTGCTCGCCGACAAGGCCGTCGCCGGCTTCACGGTACGCAAGGAACGCATCGACGAGGCGCTGGCGCGCAACCCGATCCTCGTGACCGCGCTGAATCCGCTGATCGGCTACGAACGCGCCGCGGCGATCGCGAAACGCGCCTACAAGGAAGGCCGACCCGTGCTCGACATCGCCGTCGAAGACACCGGCTGGCCGCGCGCCAAGCTGCAGAAACTGCTCGACCCGCGCACGCTGACGCGGGGCGGGTCGTTTGGCGGTTCGGCGGGCGGATGACTTACAGCGGATTGTGGGTTCGCAATCCCGGGAATCGCGAGAAGTCGCGGTCCGCAGTCCACAATTCGGTGACGCTGGCTTCTTCGCAGACGGCGGCGATGCGTGCGTCATGGATTTGTCCACCGCTGACATCGGCACGTTCCAGCAATCTGCGCAAATGCGTCCAATGTTCATCGCCGATGCCGATGAATCGCAAACCGGGTGCCTGATGCCAAAGATCCACCACGCCCAGCAATTCGCGCGTGGTGGGGGCATCGGCATGAAACTTCCTGTTCGACACGACCGCGAGGAATTCGTGAACGCACGGCCAAGGAATGGCCCAAGGTTTGCCGCGCGTGATCAATCGCTCGATGGCAGCGCGTGCTGCGTGGTGCCGATCGAGACGCTCAAGATGCGCGTAAACGAGGATGTTGGTGTCGACAGCAATCACGGCTGTCGCATCGCTTCATCTCGGGTCATGTCGATCATCTCGTTGACCGACCACGCAACAAGCGGTTGAACGGGCACGGTTCCTGATGATGGCCAAACGAAAGCTTGTTTCGAGCGATCCGCGGCGGGTTCGCGCAATGCCAGATGAAGTCCGGCCTCGACCAAGTGTTTGACGGTCACACGGTCACGTTTGGCACGTTTTCGCGCACGTTCCAGCAGCGCATCGTCGATGTCGAAGGAGGTCTTCATATAGGGATACCGTTGGCTTTGATACCGCGAGCGGTATCGTAGCAGTCGCGAGACGCCGAAAATGAACGACCCGCTCGCGCTCACGCGTGGCGGGTCGTTTGGGGTTCGGCAGGCGGCCGAGAATCAGTCGCTCAGCTCGCGATAGCGGCGGAAGTACACCGCGCCGGCGAGCATCGCGATGCCTGCGGCCGCACCGAGCCAGGTTTTCATCATCGTCAGCACCATCCACAGCGACTTCAGCGAGACCACGTCGGACGGCGTGCTGTCTTTCGAGAACTCGGCACCGAAGCGGAACGCGCCGGAGGCATCGAACGTCCACGGGAAGATGCTGAACAGGCCGCGGGCGAACACCTCCTTCCAGTACCAGGTATCCGGGATCGACAGCGACGACAGCGCATCGAACCAGGTCAGCAGGATGCCGGCGATGACCGGGACGAACACCGCCCACAGGAAAGGCTTGCCGCGCGCCCAGCTCGACACCAGCATCAGCCAGCCGATGCTCGGCAGCGCCCAGATTGCATTCACCGGAATGCCGAGCAGCATCACGCCCCAGAGCTTCAGCGGTTCGGCCGGACCCCACAGCAGATTCATCGGACTGACGCCGTTGTACCAGAAGAAGAATCCGATCACGGCCAGCATCAGCAGGTGCAGCAGGATGCCCGCGGCCCAGGCGATGGCCGGCGCGAGAAAGGTGGCGGCCACGATCTTGGTCAGCACCGTCTGCACATCCGACACCGGCATCGACTTCCAGAACAGCACCGAGCGGTCCTTGCGTTCGTCGAACAGCGAGCCGATCAGATAGAAGAACAACACGATGCCGAGCGCAAACTGCACCAGCATCGACATGCTGGCCAGACCGATATTGATGCCGTCCGCGACCTGCTGCAGTTTGTCGGCGGGCATGTTCGCGATGGATTTGGCGATCGGGATGCCGATGACCTTCATGTCCTTGGTCATCGAGGCCTGTCCGGTGACCAGACCCATGATGGTGATCAGCACGACCACCCCGATCACGATCATCGGTGCGCGGAAGAAACCGCCACGGTTTTCCCAGTATTCGCGTTTCAGTTGGGTCACGAACGTGTTCATTGATAGGTTCCCTTCATCGTGGCCACGAAGATGTCGGCGAGGCCGGGCGTGCGTGTTTCGCCGAGCGCATCGAGCTGTTCGCGCGGCACGCCGTCGTAAAGCAGGATGGATTTGCCGAAGACCGAGCGTTCGTCGAGCGGCTTCAGCGCCAGCGCGGCTTCGCGCTGGTTCGCCGGCACCATCACTTCGGTGAAGCGGCTGCCGAGCTCCTCCATCGTCGCCGACAGCGAGATCACGCCGTCCTTGATGAACAGCACGTCGGTCAGGATGTGTTCGATCTCCTCGACCTGGTGCGTGGTCACGACGATGGTCTTGTCGTGGTCGAAGTAGTCGTTCAGCAGGGTCTGGTAGAAATCCTTGCGATACAGCACGTCGAGGCCGAGCGTCGGTTCGTCGAGCACCAGCAGCTTGGCGTCGATGGCCATCACCAGCGCCAGATGCAGCTGCACGATCATGCCCTTGGACATTTCGCGCACGCGCATCTCGGGCTTCAGCTTGGTCTTGGCCAGAAAGGCCTCGCACTTGGCGCGCGAGAAGCGGGCATGCACGCCTTCGACGTATTCGATGGCCTCGCGCACGCGGATCCAGCGCGGCAGCACGGCCACGTCGGCGATGAAGCAGACGTCCTGCATCAGCGCATGGCGCTCGGTGTGCGGATTGCGGCCGAGAATGGTGAGTTCGCCGTCGAAATCGGTCAGGCCCAGCATGGCTTTCAGCACGCTGGTCTTGCCGGCGCCGTTCGGCCCGATCAGACCGACGATCTTGCCGGCCTCGATGCTCAGGTCGACGCCCTTGACCGCTTCGGTCTTGCCGTATCGCTTGCGCAGTCCACGCGCTTCGATGACCTTGCTCATTGCTTGGGTTCCCCAGTGGTGTCCATCTTGGCGAGCATCGCGAGATCGAGCCCGAGGCGGCGCAGTCGGTCGCGCAGGACCGGCCATTCCTCGCGCAGGAAATGCTCGCGTTCGTTCTTCAGCAGGGCCTCGCGCGCGCCCTGGTTGACGTACATGCCCAGGCCGCGGCGCTTCTCGACGAGGTTTTCGTCGACCAGTTCCTGATAGGCCTTCGACACGGTGATCGGATTGAGCTGGAAGTCGGCCGAGACCTGGCGCACCGAGGGAATGGCGTCGCCTTCCTTCAGCGCCTCGTCGAGGATCATGGCCTTGATGTAGTCGCGCAGCTGGCGGTAGATCGGCGCGCTTTCGTTCCATTGGATCGACATGGTCAGTCCTTGACGTTGGCGCGGCGGGCGCGGCTGAAGCTGTAGTACGGGTCGGTCAGGCTGACGCGTGCGGCGCGTGCCTGACGACGAGGCAGGACGGATTCGGCTGCCGGGCGGGAAGGCGTTTCGATGGCCGCCGGATAACCCGGCTGGACCGACGTGGCGGGCTGGCCAATGCTGGCCGCGGTGCTGAGCAACAGGCTCAGGGCGAGATCGAGAAGGCTGGTGGTCATGACGGCCGCTCCTGCGGTTACGTGTTGTAGTGAACTATAACACCTAGATTCAGGCCGTCAACATGAAAGTTGGGCACCGTGACATCGGTCATGCATGCGACCGGCTAGATTCCCGCTCGCCCCCAAGGAGATCACCCATGAAACGCCTGTTGACTGCCGCTGTCCTGATGGTTTCCGCGCCTGTGGCGCTCGCCTGCAGCCCGTTGCTCGACGTGTCGATGCGCCCGCTGGCCGGCAAGGCGCCGGTGCATCTGTGCGAGAAATTCGACGGCAAGGTCCTGCTGATCGTCAACACCGCAAGCAAGTGCGGCTTCACGCCGCAGTACGAAGGACTGGAAGCGATGCACGCGAAATACGAGGCACAGGGCTTCGCCGTGCTCGGCTTCCCATCCAATGAATTCATGGGCCAGGAGCCCGGCACCGAGGAACAGATCAAGGAATTCTGCACGCTCACCTATGGCGTGAAGTTCCCGATGTTCGAAAAGACCCGGGTGAAAGGCGACGACGCCAGCGTGCTCTACAAGCGCTTGAAGGAAGCCACCGGCGAGCAGCCCGGCTGGAACTTCCACAAGTATCTGGTCGACCGCAACGGCAAGGTCGTCAAGAGCTTCGGCACGCGCACCAAGCCGGACGACAAGGAACTGGTCGGGCTGGTCGAAAAACTGATCGCCGAACCGAAGCCGGCGAACTGACGTTCAACGGCAACCGTCGCGAACCAGTTCGACGCGACGGTTTCGCGCCCGACCAAGATCGCTGGCGTTGTCGGCTACCGGCTGCGTCAGCCCGAAGCCGCGGGACTGCAGGCGGTCGGAGCCGATGCCATGGGCGATGAGCCAATTGCGAACGCTGGCCGCGCGATCTTCGGACAGCTTCTGGTTGTAGGCCGCGCCGCCGACGTTGTCGGTGTGGCCCTCGATCCGGATCACTTCGTGGCGCGTGGTCAGCAGCCGTTGCACGCGTTCGAGCAGCGCGGTCGAGTCGGAGCGCAGCGTGGCCTGGTTGAAGTCGAAGTTCAGCCCGTACAGCGCCAGCCGGCAATCGGTCTCCAGCGCATGTGCCCAGTCGTCGTCTGCGAGGTCGGCGATCTTGACGGTCAATCCGCTGTCGCCATTGTCGTTCCCGCGTTCGGCAACGAGCCAGAGGTCGCGGTTGTTGCCGGTGTAATGGGCGACCACGGCACCGTTGCTGCCGCGCTCGCCGGGCGGCGCCGGTTTGACCGTCCAGCCGGCCGCAGCCAGCGCCGCGCGCGTCGCAGTCTCGAACTCGAATTTCGACAGTGCCGGGAGTGGCCGGTAGGACTTGACCAGGTAGGCGCGTCCAACCAGTTGCGGTTCGACATCGAGCCCCTGGACGCCGACATTCAGCGGCTCATTGAAATGGCCGGTGCCGGTGAGCGCGGCACCCTCGGGTTTTCCGAAATAGGGGAAATCGGCGTCGTCGGCGACGACTTCCGGTGTCGCCGCGGGCGCGACCAGGGTGCGCGCGGCGGTCGAGTCCGCGATCTCGATCAGGTCGAGCGTCGGACTGTCGTAGTCTCCGAGAGAGACGCGCAGCCAGCTCTCGCTGCCACCGGCCTTTCGGACCAACGAGTACGTGGTTGCGCCGTCATTGCCATGAAGCGTCCAGCCACTGGCTTGCAACGCGGGCAACCAGGCGGCCCAGGTGGCTGCCGCGGGCCGATAAAGATCTTCTTCGCCGAATTTCAGGTAGCTGCGCACATGACGGCCGCGGCGGATTTCGGTCCGCCCTTCGGAGACCGGGAATTCGACCTCGGCCAGACGTTCGTCGACCACCGAGTCGGGGTCGTAAAGGACCACGCCGGCAGGCAGGGAGACATAGACAGGAAAACGTTCAAGCGCCGTCGCGGCGGTCGCGAACGACAGCAGCCAGAACAAGGAAAAGGCACGCATCAGCACGACTCCGCGATGACTTGAAGCAGTTGAGGACGATTCAACCGAGCGCCGACAGCTCCGCGTTCAGGCGCTCGGGATCGCCGAGGTTGAGCTCGATCAGGCGTTTCAGCTGGGTGAAGCTGTCGAGGTCGATCTTTTCCCAGCGGAAGCCGATGCTGTCGGCGGTGGCGTGGGCGGAACTCGCGCCCATGCTGATCTTGAGGCCGTCGCCGAGCCGCAGTTCGATGCGGTGCATGGCGTTGAGTTTTCCGGACCAGTCGGCCGGGCGCGTGGTCAACGCGCCCTTGAGCGAGATGTCGATCAGTTCGGCATCCCACATCGCGCGGTCGGAATACAGCTTGACGCTGCCTTCGAAACGGAAGCGGTGGAAACGGCGGCGTTCGTTGCCCGGAGAATTCGACATGCGCTCTGAGGTGGCGGAAGCGACGCGCGAGTCTAGCTCAGGAAGTTCGCGGAAGTGTGCGAATGCGCACAGGGAATTTGCTCATGCCGAGCGCGACAGGACCAGTTCCAGCACGAACTTGGAGCCGAAATAGGCCAGCACGAGCAACACGATGCCGCTGAGCACCAGACGCACCGCACGGCGTCCGCGCCAGCCGAAGCGCAGGCGCCCGAATAGCAGCACGCCGAAAACCAGCCAGGCCAGCGCCGACAGCACCGTCTTGTGCGCCAGATGCTGGGCCATGAGGTCCTGCACGAACAGCCCGCCGGTCACCAGTGCCAGCGTCAGCAGCAGGAAACCGGCGCCGATCAGCTGGAACAGCAGCTGTTCGACCTGCACCAGCGGCGGCGCACCCGAAAACCATCGCGTCAGACGATGCGTGCGCAAGGCATGGTCCTGGACGCCGAGCTGGATCGCGACCACCGCGGCAATGGCCAGCGTCGCGAACGCGAGCAGGGCCAGCAATGCATGTGTGGCGATGCGCCAGTCGCCGATCGGGCTTGCGCCCGGGCCACGGTCGAACGCGAACGCGGCGACCACGGCCATCGCCGCGATCGGGAAGACCACGGCCGCCAGCCGCTGCAGGCGCTGCCACTGCATCAGGATCAGCAGCACCAGCACGCAGGCCGCGGCAACCAGCGAAAAGGCGCTGAAGAACTGCAGGTCCGGGCCATGATGACGACCGCGCAGCACCAGGGGCACGAGATGCGCGGCGAAGGCCACGACGCCAAGCGGCGCGACCCATCGCAGCCGCTCCGGGCGCGCGGCCGGCGTCAACGCCGCGAACGAGGCGATCAGATAGGACAGGGCGGCGATCAGCGGCAGGACGAGCGTCATCCTGCCAGTGTCGCACGCACCGCCATGGCGCGAAATGGTCGTGCGCCGCTGCGGCTATACTCCGCGCCCGTTTTTCCAGCCGGTTCCGCCATGTTCGAATCCCTGAGCAATCGCCTGTCCTCGACCATCCAGAAGCTGCGCGGCCGCGCGCGCCTGACCGAGGAGAACATCCGCGAAGCCATGCGCGACGTGCGCATCGCACTGCTCGAAGCCGATGTCGCGCTGCCGGTGGTCTCGGCGCTGATCGAGCGCATCAAGCAGCGCGCGGTCGGCCAGGATGTGCTGAAAAGCCTGTCGCCGGGGCAGGCCCTGGTCAAGGTCGTGCAGCAGGAACTGACCGCGGTGATGGGCAGCCAGAACAGCGAGCTGAACCTCAACGTGCCGGCGCCGGCGGTGATCCTGATGGCCGGCCTGCAGGGCGCGGGCAAGACCACGACGGTGGCCAAGCTCGCCAGGCACCTGCGCGAGCGCAAGAAGAAAAAGGTCATGGTGGTGAGCTGCGACGTCTATCGTCCGGCCGCGATCGACCAGCTGAAGACGCTGGCCGGGCAGGTCGATGCGATCTTTCATCCGAGCGAACCGGGCGAAGCGGCGGTCAGCATCGTCCAGCGCGCCATCGACGACGCGCGCAAGAGTTTCGCCGACGTGCTGATCATCGACTCGGCCGGTCGCCTCGCCATCGACGCCGCGATGATGGAAGAGATCGCCGCGGTGCATGAAGCGGCGAAGCCGGTCGAGACCCTGTTCGTGGTCGATGCGATGACCGGTCAGGACGCCGCGAACACGGCCAAGGCCTTCGCGGCCGCGTTGCCGCTGACCGGCGTCATCCTGACCAAGACCGACGGCGATGCCCGTGGCGGTGCGGCGTTGTCGGTGCGCTACATCACCGGTCGTCCGATCAAGTTCGTCGGCGCCGGCGAAAAGCCCGATGCGCTCGAACCCTTTCATCCGGACCGCGCCGCGTCGCGCATCCTCGACATGGGCGACGTGCTGTCGCTGGTCGAGGAAGTCGAACGCAAGGTCGACCAGGAAAAGGCGCAGAAGCTGGCCGAGAAGGTCATCAAGGGCAAGAAGTTCGACTTGAACGACATGCGCGACCAGATGCTGCAGATGCAGAACATGGGCGGCCTGACCGGCTTGATGGACAAGTTGCCGGGCATGGGCCAGATCCCGCAGAACCTCAAGGACAAGGTCAACAACAAGGACGTCGACCGCATGATCGCCATCATCGGGTCGATGACGAAAAAGGAACGCCGCCATCCCGATCTCCTGAATGGCTCGCGCAAGGCCCGCGTGGCGCGGGGGTCGGGCACGCAACCGGCCGACGTCAATCGCCTGCTCAAGCAGTACCAGCAGATGGAAAAGATGATGTCGAAGCTGTCCGGTGGCGGCATCAAGGGTCTGATGCGCCAGATGAAGGGCATGATGGGACCGGGCGGCATGGGCGGCATGGGCGGGCCCGGCGGCATGTTGCCGCCGCGCTGAGGCGTTTCGGAAATTTCCTAGCCTGCACCGCTCGGAACGCGCAGCCCGTATTCCGATCTGCGCGCAGGAAGCGCAGGGGCGAGATCCGCAGAATGGTTTCCGTCCGGTGAACACACCGGCACGACCTTCAACCATTCAAAAGGAAACCACGCCATGAACCTGATCAAGTCCCTCGCCCTCGGCCTGTCGCTGTCGCTGGCCTCGTTCGCCGCCTTCGCCGCGCAGATCAATCTCAACACCGCCAGCGCCACCGAACTGGAAACGCTGAATGGCGTCGGCGCCGCCAAGGCCGCGGCCATCGTCGCCTATCGCAGCGAACACGGCGGCTTCAAGTCGGTCGACGAACTCGCCCAGGTCAAGGGCATCGGCGACAAGACCGTCGACAAGAACCGCGACCAGATGACCGTCGCCGCGCCGGCCCGCAAGCCGCAGCCGTAAGCCTCGCCCGCATCCGCGCCGACACGCCCGCCTTGCGCGGGCGTTGTCGTTTCCGGATCAGGCCGGCTTGGCGCGCTTGCGTCGCCGCTCGCGTTGGCGCTTCAGTGTAGCGATGCGTCCTGCGACCAAGCTCTGAATCTGAGGCCAGCGACGTTCCTGGAACTCTTGCGATTCAAATCTGTCGGCGGGTACAGCATCAAGCACATCGATATCGAACTCGGTCTTGAGATAGATGCCGGCGTTCGATTGGGCAAGCTCCGCAACCCGCTCCACTACTTTCAATGCCCTACGACGTTGCGCTTCGATGCCGAGCCCACAAACTTCGGTCAAGTAGGCCTTCAACACGGCAATAGCTAAGCGGCATTGAGCGATTGAGGCGGGACCTCGCTTTTCGGGAAGTCGTTCGACATTCCGCACCCGACTCAGCAGGCAGTCGACAGGATGCATTGCTCGGACGGGCGTTTCGTCGAGCTCGATTTCCACCGCGCGTTCGCGGAGCAAGGCCTCGTCCGGCGGCAGGTAGCCGGCAAGACCAAATAGAAAATCGATCTCGATCGGATCGGTACGTGAGTGAAAATTCCGGACAAGAAGTTTGGCGCTGTTGGGTGTCGCATCATCCATGCTTGCCGGCACGATATCGACCCGGGTACCCGGGGCGTCGGCAAGTTTCTTCCGAGTAGCTTTCGCTTCCTCGAGCGTTCCAAGAAAGTCGATATCCAGCGTAATGCCAGCGTCGAGTGCTGAGGGTGGGGCCACTTCGTAGTGATTTGCCCAAATCGCCAGTGCTTGCCCGCCAATCGGGATGTTGTCGATCTTGGCCGAGAGAATTTCCCGCGCTTCTGCTTCCGACAGTGGTATTACGCTTGGTCCGGCCATTTGATCCGAACCCCTTTTGCCTTGAGGTTGATCAGTACAGGCATCTTCATCGACGGGTTCGCAGCGAAGGCGGCCAGTTCTCGCTTGCGCGCCGCCGCATCGAGCTTGCGCAGCTCGGCGGCCTTGACGACCACGCGTTTGGCTTTGGACTTGGCCTTCATGGCGACTCCAGTGAGCGAAAACCTACCACAGCCCGGCTTGGCGAGTGGTTCAGCGACCGCCCTTCAGCAACACGATCACCGCGCCGCTGCCGCCGTCGTTCCAGCGCGCGGAGCGGAAGGCGAGCACGTCGCCGCGCTGGCGCAGCAGGCGGTCGGTGAGGGCTTTCAGGACCGGGCCCTCGTTCTTCGAACGCAGGCCCTTGCCGTGGATGATCTTGACGCACAGATGTCCGCGCGCCTTGCATTCGCCGAGGAAGCGGGCGATGGCATCCTTGGCGACGAGGGCGGTCATCTGGTGCAGGTCGATCTCGTCGCGCACGCTGTACTGGCCACGCCCGAGCTTGAGCAGGATGCGCGGCGCGAGTCCTTCCTTGAGGTAGCGCAGCGGTTCGGCGGCGTCCGGGTCGAGCGAACTCGGCAGCGGACGCAGCAGTTCCTCGATCACCCGGGCATCGTCGCGGCGCGACTGCACGGGCTCGGGCCTCGGCGCCGGTGCGCGCGCGTCGTGACGATCCGTTTCGATGCGGCGCACGGCACCGATCGCATCCAGGAACAGGGCGCGGTCTTCGGCGGCCAACGGTGGCGGGGCGGGCTTGCGGCGCGGGTCGGGCGGGTGTCGGGACATCGGCGGGCACAGTGCGGATCGAACGGTTCTTGCCCAAACTTTGTAGCAGAACCGGCGTTCCGAAGGCGTCGGTGTCGGGTCGGTCCGCTATCATTCGCCGTTTTCCGGAAGTCTTCGAACATGCATGTCCTGGTAAGCAATGACGACGGCGTCGACGCGCCCGGCATCCGTATCCTGGCCGACGCGATGCGCGCGCTGGGTCGCGTCACCGTGGTCGCCCCGGACCGCGACCGCAGCGGCGCCAGCAATTCGCTGACGCTGGATGGCCCGATCCGCGTCATCGAACTCGAAGCCGGGCGCTACCGCGTCGCCGGCACGCCGACCGACTGCGTGCATCTCGCGCTCTGCGGCATGCTCGAGGACGAACCGGACATCGTCGTGTCCGGCATCAACACCTCGGCCAACATGGGCGACGACGTGTTGTATTCCGGCACGGTCGCGGCGGCGATGGAAGGAAGGTTCCTCGGCCATCCCGCGGTCGCGGTGTCGCTGGCCTCGCGCGACCATGATCCGCGGCATTACGACACCGCGGCGCGTGCGGCGCTTGCCATCGTGAAGAAGCTGCTCGCCGACCCGTTGCCGGCCGACACCATCCTCAACGTCAACGTGCCCGATTGTCCGTGGGAGGAGATCCGCGGCTTCGAGGTCACGCGACTCGGTCATCGCCATCGTGCCGAACCCTGCGTGCGTGCGAACGACCCGCGCGGCCGCGACATCTGGTGGATCGGTCCGGCCGGCCCCGAACAGGATGCCGGCCCCGGCACCGATTTCGATGCCGTGCGTCGCGGCTTCATCTCGATCACGCCGCTGCAGGTCGACCTGACGCGTTACACCGCGCTCGACAACGTCGCGTCCTGGGTCGGTCCGCTGTCGAGTCTGCTCGGGAAGACCGGCGCATGATGGTCCGGCGCGATCCGGCCGGGCTCGGCATGACCTCGCAGCGTGCGCGCGACCGCATGGTCGACCAGTTGCGCGCGCTCGGCATCCAGAATCCGCGTGTGCTCGACGTGATGCGCAACCTGCCGCGCCATCTGTTCGTCGACGAAGGCCTGGAAGTGCGCGCCTACGAGAACTCGCCGTTGCCGATCGGGCAGGGACAGACGATCTCGCAGCCCTACATCGTCGCGCGCATGACCGAGCACGTGATCGCCTCGAATCCGCACAAGGTGCTGGAGATCGGCACCGGTTCGGGCTATCAGGCGGCCGTGCTGGCGGGGCTGGTGCCGAAGGTGTTTTCGGTCGAGCGCATCGAGCCGCTGTTGCGCAACGCGCGCCGCCGCTTTCGCAACCTCGGCATCGAGAACATCCGCACTCGCCACGACGATGGCCGTCGCGGCTGGGCGGAAGAAGCGCCGTTCGATGCCATCATCGTCACCGCAGCCGGCGAATACATCGATCCGCTGCTGGCAGAGCAGCTGGCGCCGGGCGGCGTGCTGATTGCACCGGTCGGGCCGCAGGGCGGCGAACAGAAGCTGGTGCGGGTGACGCGTGATGTCGACGGCCTGCACGAATCGGTGCTGGAACCGGTCAGCTTCGTGCCGCTGCTCGGGGGCGTGGTCTGATGGCCGTGTTCAAGCCGCTGTACGAGAAGGCATTGGGATGGTCGCGGCATCGAATGGCGCCCGCCTGGCTGACCTTCATCAGTTTCATCGAGGCGATCTTCTTCCCGGTGCCGCCGGAAGTGATGCTGGCGCCGATGACGTTGGCGCATCCGACTTCCTGGTTTCGCTATGCGTCCTTGAGCCTGCTCGGCTCGACCATCGGCGCCTTCGTCGGTTACGCCGTCGGGGTGTTCGCGATTCAGCTGGTCGAACCGCATCTGATCTCGATGGGATTCGGTCCGTCGTTCGACGAAGCGCGCGAATCGCTGCGCACGCACGGGTTCTGGATCATGCTGGTCGGCGGCTTCACGCCGATCCCGTTCAAGCTGTTCACGATCGCCGCGGGTGCGGTGTCGATGCCGTTGCTGCCGTTCCTCGCTGCGGTCCTGATCGGTCGCGGCAAGCGCGTATACCTGGTGGCCGGCGCGATCCGCCTCGGCGGCGAACGCGCCGAACGGGCGCTGCATCGCTACATCGAGCCAGTGGGCTGGACGGCTCTGGTTCTGCTGGTGGTCGGCATCATCGCGTTGTGGATATGGAAGGCATGAGCATGCGTTTGCGCCTTGTGGCGATCACGAGCCTGGTTCTCGCGGCTTGCGCCGGCTTCGAGCCGCGGGTGGCGGTGCATACCGAGGAAGCGCAGCCCGCGCGCACCGGCAGGCCGCCTGCCGCGTCGACGCCGAAGGCGCAGGTCGCAGCCGACTACACCGTTGCCCGCGGCGACACGTTGTATGGCATCGCCTTCCGCAACAAGCTCGACTTCCGCGATCTCGCGGCCTGGAACAACATCAACGCGCCGTACACGATCTATCCGGGCCAGGGCCTGCGCCTGAAACCGCCGTCGCGCACGGCGCGCGTCACCGACCTGGCGCCGACCACGGCGCCTGCAACGACGCTGCCCGCGACTACGCCCGCGCCGCCCGCAATCGAGCCGGCGCCGCAGGTCGAGATCGCTGCAGTGCCGACGCAGCCGGTGCACACGCCCGAAGTGGCCGTCAGCGACAGCGGCGCGACGCAAACCTTCGCCATCGTCGACGACAATGTGCCGGCATCGCCGCCGCTGACGACCACGCCCGTTGAATCGCCGCGGCCGCCCGAACTCGTGGCGGCGCCTCCGAAACCGATCGCGACGACGACGGCGCCTGCAACGAGCTCGCCGGCCGCCGCCATCGGCCTGCCGGCCACGGCGCCGAAACCGGCGGATCCTTCGCCTGCACCGACGGAAACCGTGGCGCCCGCAACACCGATCGCACCGGCCGTCGACATCGCACCGCGCGCCGTCGTCGATGCAAACGCGCCGATCCGCGAACGCGACGGCCTGCGCTGGCGCTGGCCAGCGAGCGGCAACGTCGTCGGCCGCTTCGTCGAAGGCGACCCGACACAGCAAGGCATCGACATCGGCGGCAGCCTTGGTCACGCCGTGCTTGCGGCAGCCGACGGCGACATCGTCTATTCCGGCAATGGCCTGCTCGGTTACGGCGAACTGGTCATCGTGCAACACAGCCCCGGCTACCTCAGTGCCTACGGCCACAACCAGAGACGACTCGTGGTCGAAGGCAGCAAGGTCAAGGCCGGGCAACCGATTGCCGAGATGGGCCGGCGCGGCGGCATCGACATGCTGCACTTCGAGATTCGCCGCAACGGCAAACCGGTCGATCCGCTCGGTTACCTTCCGAACCGCTGAGCCGCCATGCAACGCACGCCCGACGACGACCTGCCGACCGACGACCTGTTCGAATGGCTCGGGCCGGCCGACGTCGACGCCGTCGAGCGCGATTCGACCACGGCCTACCTCAACGAGATCGGCCTGATTCCGCTGCTGGATGCGGCGGCAGAACGTGCGCTGGCGGAGCGTGCGCGCGGCGGCGAATTGGCCGCGCGCCAATCGTTGATCGAGGCGAACCTGCGCCTGGTCGTGAACGCCGCGCGGGCTTATCTCGGACGCGGCCTGCCGATGATCGACCTGATCGCCGAAGGCAATCTCGGCCTGATCCGCGCGGTCGAAAAATTCGATCCGGCGCGCGGCTTCCGCTTCTCCACGTATGCGATGTGGTGGATCCGCGAAGCCATCGAGCTTGCCTTGATGCGGCAGACGCGCGCGGTGCGCCTGCCGGTGCACGTGTTGCGCGAACTGGCGCAGGTGTTGCGCACCGGCCGCGAACTGACGCGCACGCTCGGACGCGCTCCGTCGCTGGACGAGATCGCGCGCGCTGCCGGCAAGGATGTGGGCGAAGTCGCGCGTCTTTACCGTTTCAACGCGCGCGTCGATTCGCTCGATGCCGCGCTCGCGGCCGACGACGAACGCGTGCTCGGCGAGCTGGTCGCGATGCCGGACGAAGGCGAGGCCGATGGTCTCGGCGACATCGCCAACGACGTGCGCCTGGACCAATGGCTGTCCGAGCTCAGTCCGCGCAGCCGCGAAGTGCTGGAGCGTCGCTTCGGCCTGCACGACCACGCCGTGCAATCCCTGGCCGAAGTGGCGCAGGTGCTCGGCGTGTCGCGCGAGCGCGTGCGCCAGATCGAGGCCGAAGCGCTGGCGCGTTTGCGCGTGAGGGCGCGGGATTGAGTCAGATCAAGTCGGTCGTGCCGTCTCGACGAGACACTGGAAGCCCATCCAGGAGTCTTCGCCCATGGCCACACGTCCGCGCTCCGCTTCGAAGACCATGGCGCCCAAACGCATGCGCGTCGCCCGTGCCTCGGACGATCATGGCCAGACCTCGGTGACCGAGGCCGCGGCGGCGCTGGCGCGAGCCGATGCGGCGCAATGGGCACAGGCCCATCCGCGCGCGCCGGTGCCGGTGCTGGGCGTCGCGGCGGAGGCATTGGGCGTGTCGCCGGAGACGGCACGGCAACTGGCGTCGATGCCGGTCACCGGCGAGGACAGCAGCAGCGCGCCGCTGCCCGACGGGTATCCGTATCGCGTGCGTTTGCGACGCAAGGAATACGAGGCCGAGAAGCAGAAGCTCCAGATCGAATTGCTCAAGGTGCAGAGCTGGATCAAGGACAGCGGGCAGCGCATTGTCGTGCTCTTCGAGGGGCGCGACGCGGCCGGCAAGGGCGGCACCATCAAGCGCTTCACCGAACATTTGAATCCGCGTGGTGCGCGCGTCGTGGCGCTGGAGAAGCCGAGCGACCAGGAACGCGGACAATGGTATTTCCAGCGTTATATCCAGCATTTGCCGACCTACGGCGAAATCGTGTTCTTCGATCGCAGCTGGTACAACCGTGCCGGCGTCGAGCGCGTGATGGGCTTCTGCTCGCCCGGCGAATACCTGGAATTCCTGCGCGAAACGCCGGAGTTCGAACGCATGCTGGCGCGTAGCGGCATCCGACTGTTCAAATACTGGTTCTCGGTCAGTCGCGAGGAACAGCTGCGGCGCTTCAATTCGCGCCGCAACGACCCGCTCAAGCACTGGAAACTGTCGCCGATCGATCTGCAGTCCCTGGACAAGTGGGACGCCTACACCGAAGCCAAGGAATCGATGTTCTTCCACACCGACACGGCCGATGCGCCCTGGATCGTGGTCAAGTCCGACGACAAGAAACGCGCTCGCCTGAATTGCATGCGCCACTTCCTCGCCAGCCTGCCGTATCCGGGCAAGGACGAGGGCCCGGCACATGCGGCCGATCCCTTGATCGTCGGCACTGCGGGCGAGGTGCTCGCCCACAGCGAACAGTGACGTCGCCACGCCGGATCGACGTGGCGATGACGGTCAGTGCCGATCCAGGCTGAAGCGAATCGGCACCAGGCCGATGGCGCGACTCGGCAGGCCGTTCACGATCAGCGGACGGAAGCGCCAGCGCTTGCGCACCTGGTCGACCGCAGCGCGATCCAGCACCGCGTGACCGGAACTCTGCTGCACTTCGATCGCTTCCGGGCGGCCGTCGTTGCCCACGGTCACGCGCAGCAGGACATCGCCCTCCATGTGTCGCGTGATCGCGCGCGACGGGTAACGTGGCGGCGGCGCGTCGAGGTAGGAGAGGGCGCCGATCTGCTCGGGCACGAACGGGCCGCTGTCCGCGCCTGCGCCGTCGAACGGCTGCGCGTCATTCGGCGGCACGATCTCGGGCACGACATCGGCCGCTGTCTGCGCGGGTTCCGGGTTCGGGAGGACGACCGGCGGCGCCACGCGTTGCACCGGCACCGGTGTCGGCCGTGGCGGGGTGATCGGCACGACCGGGGGCGGGGGCGGCGGCGGAATCACCCGCTCCAGCATCGCCACCTCGATCTTCGGCGGCATCACTTCGGCGTCGCGGTCCGGTGCGCGGACGGGTGCGACGAGCAAGGCGAAGGCACCGGCGTGCAGCACCAGGGCGATGCTGATGGCGAGGGTGCGGGTCGGGCTGATGCGTGGTGCGACAACGTCGGCATGGCTGGTCATGGCGTTCCCCTGGGCGCCGGTCGGGTCCGGCAAGGGTGACAACGCGGTGCCCGCATGATCGGGGTTAAGTCGCCGCGGGTTCTGCCGAAAGCCGGTCCATTTCGCGCTGCCAGGCATCGCGCAGATCGCTGCGTTCCGGCGCGACGCGTTCGATCATCGCCAGCGCTTCGCGGTAGCGGGCGAGGGCGCGAGGCACGTCGTTGCGCGCGTTCGCGACCTTGGCGGTCAGGGCCAGCACGATCGCCACGTCGGCCGATTCGCCGTCGAGCCGGACCAGCAGCGAGTGGGCGCGATCGGCATAACGTTCGGCCTCCGCGAGGTCGCCGAGGACCAGGCGGTTTTCGGTGACCGAGCTGTAGAACGGGCCGCGCACGCGCGCGTCCTCGGCGATGGAATCGCGCCAGTTGTCCTCGATCTCGTCGAGCAGACGGCGCGCGGCCTTGTGTTCGCCGCGCTCGGTCAGGATCCGCGACGCGTTCCACAATGCCCAGCCGATCTGCGATGCACCGGATGCGGCCGACGCGGCATACGCCTCGGCGGCGGCGCGGAAACTGTCGTAGGCGCGGTCCATCTGGCCCAGCGCACGATAGGCCAGGGCGCGGTTGTAGAGATTGTTGCCGTAGTCCTGGCTGCGTTCGCCGAACAGTTCCCGGAAGCGTTCGCCGACCGGTTCCAGTTCGGCCAGGGCGCGCGCCGGTTCGCCGCGGCCGATGTACATCCAGCCCATCGACTGGCGTGCGCGCAGGGTGCGGTAGTCATCGTCGCCATAGAGCAGCCGCGCAAGACGCAGGCTCTCGCGGAATGCGGTTTCCGATTCGTCGTAGCGGCCGACGTCCTTCAGCGACACCCCGACGCGGTTCAGCGCACGGTTGCGCAGGCGGTCGCGCTCCGTCTCCGGCGCGGCTTCGGCATTCTTGAGCGATTGCCGTGCCACCGCCAACGCGCCGGTTTCGTCGCCGTTGTCGCGCAGCGTGTTCCAGCGCGTGTTGGCGAGGCCGTCGCGGATCCGCACCGCGACCAGGTCGTCGCCGCGCGCGAGCGCATCGGCTTCTTTCCACCACGCCTCGGAGGGCTGCAGGCGGCCGTTGCATTGCGCGATGGCTGCGCCCCGTTCAAGTGCCGCGGCCAGTTCCAGCGGCGGCGTCGTGGGGGTGTCGCGCAGGTCGCGCACGCCGGCATCGATCAGATCCTGGGCGCGGCGCATGTCGCCCATGTTGAAAAAGGCCCCGGCCATGACCACCGCGATCGGGCCGCGCAGTTCGGGCTGCTGTTTCAGCGTCGGTTCGATCTGGCGGGCTGCGGCTTCCAGCACGTCGGTGGCGCTGTGCGCGCCGCCGCGTCCGTTCGCGGGGTCGGCGGCGCGGAAGATCTCGTGCACGAAGGCGACGGCGGCGCGGGCGCGTTCGCTTTCGGCGCGCGCCTGGCGCGACTGCTGCAGCGCATAGACGCTCAGTCCGATCAGTCCGATGGCGGTGATCGTCGCCGCAGCGACGCCGAAACGATGGCGGCGCACGAAGCGCGAGGCGTGATACAGCGAGCCGCCGTGTCGCGCCTGTACCGGACGGCCGTCGAGGAAGGCTTCGAGATCGGCGACGAAGGCGTCGATCGAGCCGTATCGGGCATTGGTTTCCTTCGCCAGCGCGGTGCGCACGATGGCGTCGAGGTCGCGGTCGAGTTCGCGCCCGAGCGTGCGCACGGCGTCGCGCGTGGTCGGCGCATCGTGGCCGCGCCGGACCTGGGCGAGTGCGCGGCCGAGCGTGACCGGATCGTGTTCGACCACGGCGCGGCCCCAGGCGTGGGCGTCGTCCGGGTTCGCTTCGTAGGGCAGACGGCCGGTGATGATGCGGTAGAGCAGCACCCCGAACTGGTAGATGTCGGTAGCGACCGTGATCGGCTGGCCGCGGAATTGTTCGGGGGCCGCGTACTGCGGCGTCATCGGGCCGATGCGTTGTGCCGTCACCGGACGGAAGCGTTCTTCGCCGACCAGTTTGGCGATGCCGAAATCGAGCAGCTTCGGATGGCCGTCGCGGGTGACGATGATGTTCGACGGCTTGATGTCGCGATGGATGACGAGGTTGCGATGCGCGTGCGACAGGGCGCCGGCCACGCGCAACATCAGCCGCAAACGGCCTTCCACATCGGGCAGGTGGTCGCGGCAGAAATCGGTGATCGAGACGCCTTCGACGTATTCCATCGCGAGGAAGGGCGTGCCGTCGTCGGCTTCGCCGCCGTCGATCAGCTGCGCGATGTTCGGATGACGCAAGCCAGCGAGGATTTCCTGTTCCTTGCGAAAGCGGTCGCGCAGGCCGGCATGCGCGGTGAGCACCAGCTTGATCGCCACCTTCTGCTCGAAGCGGCCGTCGATGCGATGCGCGAGATAGACCGTGCCCATGCCGCCCGAACCGAGCAGTTCGTCGAGCACGAAGGCGCCGATGCGGCGGCCGATCTGCTCCCGGTCCCAGTCGCGCACACGGCTGTCGTTGGCCATCGCCGGCGCAACCAGATCGACGACCGGCCGGTCCAGCGGCGTGGTTTCCTCGTGTTTGCCGAGCAGGCGCACCACGTCGGCGCGCAGGCCGTCGTCGGCGATGGTGTCGAGGACGGCCGCGCGTTCATCGCCTTCGCGGTCGAGCGCCGCATCGAGCAGCTTGCGGACGGCGCGCCAGCGCTCAGCATCCATGATGATTGAGGGGGAACCTTGGCATCGCCCGCATGGTAGCGAATGCGTCGGGGACGCAACATCAGGCCAGCACGAATGCCGCGGCGACCTTGCGGCCTTCGCCGAGCAGCACGTTGTAGGTGCGCGCAGCGGCGGCGTTGTCCATGAATTCGACGCCGACGCGGCGGGTCAGGAAGGCGGCGAGCACGTCGCGTGGCGGGAAGACCTGGGTCGGTCCGGTGCCGAGGATGACGACCGCCGGTTGCAGCGCGATCAGGGCGTCGCAGTCGGCCGCGGTCATGGCGCGGGCGTCGCGTACCGGCCAGTCGAAGGCATCGACGCTGGCGGCGATCACGAAACTCGTGCGGCGTTCGCCGCTGGCCAGCAGGATGCGGTCGGCGGCAACGCCACGCACGTGGTCGCCGCCGCTCGGGGCCTCATGACTGAGCTGCATCGCCGTGCTCAGTCTTCGTCGGTCTCACGCTTCGGGCGCTTGGCGCCCAGCGGCTTGTACGGCGAGCCCGAGGGTTTGTTGCCGGTCGGCTTTCCGGTCGGCCGCGTGCCGGTCGGCTTGTAGGCCGGTTTGGCACCGAAATCACGCTTCGGACGATCGCCGAAATCGCGGGCCGGGCGGGCCGGACGGTCGCCGAAGTCGCGCTTGGGCCGATCGGCGAAGTGGCCGGC
>JBGASK010000114.1:0-9772 GCA_044229785.1 Ahniellaceae bacterium | reverse complement strand
AATGCAATCGCGTCCACACGCCGAGTTCGCCGAGTCCTTCGCACAGCGCCTGCATGCGGGTCTCGTAGTCGCGGCCACGCCATGACTTCGGGGCGTATTTGAGGTCGACGCCATAGGCGCTGGTGTCCTGCGAGATCACCAGCAGTTCCTTGACGCCGCCCTTGACCAGACGTTCGGCCTCGACCAGCACCTCGTCGACCGGACGCGACACCAGGTCGCCGCGCATCGACGGGATGATGCAGAAGCTGCAACGGTGATTGCAGCCTTCGGAAATCTTCAGGTACGCGTAATGCCGTGGCGTCAGCTTGATGCCCTGCGGCGGAACCAGATCGAGGAAGGGATCGTGCGGCGGCGCGCGTTGCGCGTGCACGGCGGTCATCACGCTCTCGTAATCCTGCGGCCCCGACACCGACAATACGTCCGGATATTTCTCGCGGATCAGTTCCGAACGCTTGCCGAGGCAGCCGGTAACGACGACCTTGCCGTTCTCGGCCATGGCTTCGCCGATCGCGTCCAGCGATTCCTCGACCGCCGCGTCGATGAAGCCGCAGGTGTTGACGACGACCACGTCGGCATCGTCGTAACTCGGCACGATCTGGTAACCCTCGACACGCAACTGGGTCAGGATGCGTTCGGAATCGACCAGGGCCTTGGGGCAGCCAAGGCTGACGAAACCGACTTTGGGAGCAGTCGCGGACATGGGACGGGCCGGGCGAAAAACGGGCGCGGAGTATAGCCGGCACGCCTGAACCGGACGGCGGCCGCTATGATCCGCCCGCCCCACGGAATTCGCGCTTGAACATCCCGCTTCGCCGACTGCCGCTGTTCGTCGCCGCCCTGCTGGCCGCCTCCGCGATCCCGGCGGCGCTGGCCGACAGCGCGCTCGGTCGTGGCATCGAACACGCCCTCGACCTGCATCGCATCGCGCTCGGCAACAGCGGCCGCTACACGCTCGAAGTGGCCGCGGCGACGCTGTATTCGGCGACCCAGGACGCGGTCGGCGCCGAACGCCACTGGCGCGACGCCCTTGCCGCCGCGAAGTCGCCCGCGCAACGCATGTACGCGCTGCAGATGCTCGCCGAGAACCTGCTGGTCGCCGGCAACTACGACGCCGCCATCGAGACCGCACAGCAATTGCTGAAGCTCTCCAGCGCCGAGCAGCACGCCGGGTATCGGGCCCAGGCGGTCGGCTTTCTGGGACGCATCGCACGCCGTCGCGGCGAACTGCAGGAGGCCTACGCCTTCCAGCAGGAATCGTTGCGCATCGCACGCGCCGCGAACCGCCCCGTCGACGCGGCGCTGGCGCTCGTCAACATCGGTACGGTGCTGCGCGACATGGGCCGTTATTCCGAGGCCATGGACGTGCAGTTGCAGGCGCTCGACATCCGCAAGCAGCTCGGTCCGGGCAACCGCGTCGACGTGCCTTATCGCAACATCGGCCTTCTGTATCGCGAGATCGAAGACACCCAGTCGGCGCGCGAATATCTGGAGAAGGCCATCGCCGCGGCGCGCGACGAGTTCGATCCGGCCGCGCTGTCTTCGGCCCTCGGCAGCTACGCCACGCTGCTGAACGATGTCGGCGAAGCGACGCTGGCGCTCGACACCGCACGTCGCGCCATGGACATCGACCGTCGCCTCGGCGACCGCCAGGGCATCGCGCTGGAACGGCTGGAAGCGTCCCGGGCACTGATCGGGCTGAAACGCTGGGAAGAAGCCGAAGTCGAAATCGACGCGGCGCTCCGCCTCGGCGAATCGATGCGCCAGGCCGACGTGCTCGGCCGCGCCCTGCTCTATCGCGGCGATCTCCACGCCGGCGAAGGCCAACTCGCCGCGGCGGAAGCCGCCTATGGCCGCTCGCTCGACTACCTGACGCGCGCCAAGCTCAAGCCGCAACTGCACGCCGCCTACAAGGCGATGGAAGAATTGCTGGATGCGCGCGGCGAAGTCGGTCAGGCGCTGGCCTATGCGCGCCAGCGCGCCAGCTTGCGCGAAGAACTGCTCGGCGTGACCGCCGCGCGCCGACTCGCGGTGCTGGAGCTGAAGCAGGACCGCGAACGCGCCGAGCGCCAGGTCGAGATGCTGCGCCTCGACAATTCGTTGAAGGAACTGAATCTGCGCACCGAGACCCTGCGTCGACGAATCGGCATTGCCTTCATCGCGATGCTGGTGGTTCTGCTCGGCCTGGTGTTCTGGCGCTGGCGCGAAGCGCATCGCACGGCCAAGGTGCTGGTGCGCAAGAACGCCGAGATTTCGGCCCAGGACGAGGCGCTGCGTGCCGCCAACGCGCGCCTCACCGCTCAGGCCAACGATCTTTTCCGGGCCGCAACCACCGATCCGCTGACGGCGCTTGCCAATCGCGGTCACGCGATGCAGCAGATGATCGAACTGTTCGACCGCCACAAGGCCCAGGGTGCGCGCCTGTCGCTGTTGCTGATCGACCTTGACCGCTTCAAGCCGATCAACGACTCGATGGGCCACCAGTTCGGCGACCGCGTCCTGATCGCCGCGGCGCGCGTGCTGCGCGAGGAAATGCGCGACGGCGATCCGCTCGGCCGCTACGGCGGCGAAGAGTTCATTGCCGCCCTGCCCGGCGCGTCGGCGGACGAAGCCATGGTCACCGCCGAACGCCTGCGCCTGGCCATGCAACGCCGCATGGGAACCCTCGAAGGCCAGGCCATCGACCTGACCGCGAGCATCGGCCTCGCCGAACTGCACGAAACCGGCGCCGGTTCGTTGAGTGCGCTGATCGCCGCGGCCGACGATGCGCTGTATCGCGCCAAGGACCTCGGGCGCAACCGCACCGAGATCGCGCGCTGCGGCTCGGACCGACGCAAGCCGACATGAACAACGCCTGGGTCGAACTCGAAGCCGATGACGGCCACCGCTTCCGCGCCTGGCGCTCGCTGCCGCCCGAGGAGCCGCTCGGCAGCGTCATCGTCGCCCAGGAAATCTTCGGCGTGAACCGGCATATCCGCTGGGTGGCCGAACAGATCTCGGCGCACGGTTACGCCGCCTATGCGCCCTGTTTGTTCGACCGCGTCGGCGGCAATGTCGAACTGGGTTACGACGAGGCCGGGGTCGCAGCCGGCCGCGAGCGAATCGCGGCGCTCGGCTTCGACGCGGCGCTGCGCGATGTCGCCGCAACCGCCGCCGTCGCCGAGTCCCATGGCCCGGTGGGCACGGTCGGTTTCTGCTGGGGCGGCACGCTGGCCTGGCTGTGTGCGACGCGGCTCGGCCTGCCGTCGGTGAGTTACTACGGCGCGCGCACCCGCCCCTTCCTGGATGAAGCCACGAAAGCGCCCGTCCTGATGCATTTCGGCGTCAAGGACGCGCTGATTCCACAGGATTTCTACGACGAACTGAGCCGCAAGCACCCGCAGCTGCCGGTGCATTTCTACAACGCCGGCCACGGCTTCAACTGCAACGAACGCGCCGATTTCCACGCCGAAAGCGCAGCGCTGGCCTGGCGTCGGACCTTCGCCTTCCTGCGCGAACACCTGGCCGAGGCACCGCGCTTCGCCTTGCATCCGACATTGGCTGCCGACTGCAGCGAAGTCGCGGAACTGCCGCTCTGTCGCGTGCTGCTGATGAACGACGCGCGGTATCCGTGGCTGATCCTGGTGCCGCGAATCAAGGACGCTCGCGAGATCGTCGATCTGCCGCGCAGCGACCAGCACCGGTTGATGGACGAGATCGCACGCGTGTCCGAGGCACTGCAATCGGTCTGCGACCCGACCAAGCTCAACATCGGCGCCCTCGGCAATCGCGTGCCGCAGCTGCACGTGCACGTCGTCGCCCGCTTCGACGGCGACGCTGCCTGGCCCGACCCCGTCTGGGGCCGCGGCGACCGCGAACCCTACGGCGAAGGCCCGAAACGCATGCTGATCAAGACCCTGCGCGCGGCGCTCGGGCCGTGACAATCCGCTCTCGTGGGTACGATTCTCAATCGACCCCAAAAAATCACGCCCAGGAACCGACAAACCATAGGCATCACGCCTTCGGCAAGGTCACGCCTTTCTGGCCCTGGTACTTGCCGCCGCGGTCGCGGTAGCTGACGTCGCAGACTTCGTCGGACTCGAAGAACAGCATTTGCGCGACGCCTTCATGGGCATAGATCTTCGCGGGCAGCGGCGTCGTGTTCGAGAACTCGAGGGTGACGTGGCCCTCCCATTCCGGTTCGAGCGGCGTCACGTTGACGATGATGCCGCAGCGCGCATAGGTGCTCTTGCCGAGACAGACGGTGAGGACCGAGCGCGGGATGCGGAAGTATTCGACCGTGCGCGCCAGCGCGAACGAGTTCGGCGGGATGATGCAGACGTCCGAGACCACGTCGACGAAGGAGTTCGGATCGAAGGCCTTCGGATCGACGATGGTCGAGTTGATGTTGGTGAAGATCTTGAACTCGTTGGCGCAACGCACATCGTAGCCGTAGCTCGACGTACCGTAGGAAATCAGCCGTCCGCCGCTCGCATTGGTGCGGATCTGGCCCGGCTCGAACGGTTCGATCATGCCCTGGCCTTCCGCCATGCGGCGGATCCAGTGGTCGGATTTGATGCTCACGCTGGAACCTCGCGACAAAAGGCCGGCAGTCTAGCGCCTTCGCGCCCGGCGGCGATCGCTCATTCGTTGATCTGCGATGCGCGCCGGCGGACTTGCTCCATCTGCGCCGCCTGGCGTTCGCGCTGCTGCTGCATTTCGGTGCGCTGCATGATTTGCTGCACCGTGCGGCGTCGCGCCTCTTCGCTGTGCGTCTCCATGTACGAAGCCAGATCCGGCACCCTGCAGTTCGCCGCGATATCGGCGTTGGCGATGTCCTTGTTGCCGCGGAAAACCAGGGTCGCCGACGTGCGGGTCGGCTTGACCTTCCCGCTGTCTTCCTTCGGCACGAAGCGCCATTGCGTCAAGGCCATCGCGGCCGACTGCACGAAGCCGTCGAGTTCGCCGTCGGACAACGGCATGTTGACAGCGTCACGGCTCCAGCTCTTCAGCAACTCCAGATCGGTCGGCACGCCGTCATCCGCCAGCGTGTACGCGACATTGAGGCACACGTGGACGCGCCGTTCCAGCATCTCGGCCGGATATCCGGGCGCGGCGAAGGTACTCCCGGGTGCTGCGGCCCAGTCGCGGCCGATGCCGCCTTCGTTGACGATCTCCAGGTCCGCCGCCCGCAGCGGCAGGCAGGCGGCAGTCGCCAGAACGATCAATGCGGCACGGACGCACGAATGACGGATCGACATGACGGACCTCTGCGGCACATCGCCGCGCACGCTGGATGGGAGCGCGAGCGTGCATCCGCGCCCGCGGGGCGTCAAGCGCCGGACGGCGGGGTCGTGGCCTGCGGTTTCCGATAGCGCCCGGTGATCGCCCAGGCAAACAACACGTCTTCTTCACGCGCACCGACAGCGATGTTGTGCACGACCAGCGGCCGGCCACTCGCGTCGCGGCGCGACGACACCACGCCAATGTGCGGGCGGCCGTTCGCCAGCGTCCAGCTGACGATGTCGCCGGGCCGGTAGTCGGCCGCGTCGGCGCTGACGCCGAGCGACCAGCCCCTGCGCTGGAACCAGCGCCGCAGGTTGGGCACGCGGCGATGGTCGATGTTGCGGTCCGGCTTCGCCAGGCCCCAGTTCGCCGGATACGCGGAAAAATGGGCGCGCATGTCCGCATTCACTTCCGACTGCAGATCGATGCCGACGCCGCGCAGGGCACGCACCACGACATCGGCGCAGACGCCGGTATCGGCCGGCACGTCGCCGTTCGGAAACGCGATGCGCCGATAAGACGGATCGTAGGATGTGGTCACCCCGACTTGCGCCCGCGCTGCCGCCGCGATCGGCGTGCCGTCCTGCCCGTCCGCCGGAATCGCGGCGGCAGCGAACAGCAATGCGACGACGACACAGCGGCGCAGCGCGTGCATGCTCAGTCCGACTTGCGCGTCAACGCGTCGCGTCTGGCGATCAGCTCGCGGACCTGGGCAGCGTGGTCGCCGTCCCCCAGACTCTGGGTCATCCCGTTCAGATCGGCACCGCTGATGCCGACCTCCTTCATCAGCGACTCGATCAGCGGCGCCTGCGCGCGATAACGCAGGGCGCTGGACACGACCTGGTCGGCCAGATTGCCGGAACCCGCCGCAGCGCCGGATTCGCCGCCATGGCCCGATCCGCCGCCATTCAGGCCCTCGACCTGGACGATCTTGATGCCATCGATGGCTTCGATCGGCTTGACGCTTTCACGGATGATGTCGGGCAGGTGGCGCAGCACGGCCAGCTTGATCTGCAGCGCGATCTGCTCGGCATTCAGCAGGTTGGCGGCTTCGTTCAGGCGACGCTGGCCCTCGGCATCGACGGTGTAGCGCTTCGCGGCGGCGTCGGCGCGCAGCTTTTCGGCCTCGGCGTCGGCCGTGGCAGCGATGCGCAACCGGTCGGCCTCGGCGTTCGCCAACGTGCGCGTCGCTTCGGCCTTGTCGCTCGCGGCCTTCTTCTCGGCTTCGGCGGCGATGGTGATGCCGATCATCTCGCGCTCGGCCTGGCGCGAGGCCTCGACCAGTTCGATCTTCTTCTGGCGCTCGGCGCGTTCGACCTCGCGCACGGTATCGACCTGTTCCTGCGCCTGCACCGCCGCCGCACGCGCCTGGTCGGCGAGCGCCTGCGCTTCGGATTGCGCACGCGACTTCTCGGCGATCGCGATGGCGCGCTCCTGCTCGGCCAGTTGCACCGCCTTCTGCTGGTCGATCTCGGCGGTCTGCACCGACTTCGCCTTGACGATGTCGCGCTCCTTCAACTGCTGCTCGATGGCGATGCGCTGGTCCTGGATCGCGCGTTCGGCCACGAGACGTGCGGCGTCGATCTGCTGCTGCGCGACGATCTTGGCTTCCTCGGCTTCGCGCGTCTTCTCGGCCTGCTGGGTCGAGATCTCGGCCTGCTGGGTGGCGCGGCGAATCTCGATCTCGCGCTGCTGCTGCAGGCGCGCGTATTCCTCTTCGCGCGCGATCGTCAGCTTCTGCTGCGCGGCGATCAGGTTCTTCTTCTGGATCTCGACCTCCGTGTCCTGCTGGATCTCGTTGCGCTTCTTGCGGCGCAGTTCGATCGCTTCGGTCAGCTTGGTCAGGCCTTCGGCGTCGAAGGTGTTGTCCGGATTGAAGTATTCCTTGCTGGTCTGGTCGAGACCGGTCAGCGACACGGCTTCGAGTTCGAGACCGTTCTTGAGCAGGTCTTCCGACACCGCCTGCTGCACCTTCTGCACGAACAGCGTGCGTTGCTCGTGCAGCTCTTCCATGCCCATTTCGGCCGCGACCGAACGCAGGGCGTCGACGAACTTGCCTTCGACCAGTTCCTTCAGCGAGTCCGGTTCGATGGTCTTGCGACCCAGCGTCTGCGCCGCGTTCGCGATCGATTCCTCGGTCGGTTGCACGCGCACGAAGAATTCGGCGGTCACGTCGACGCGCATGCGGTCGCGGGTGATCAGCGCCTGCTCGGCGGCACGATGCACGTCGAGCTTCAGCGTGTTCATGTTGACCGGGATCACTTCATGGATCACCGGCAGCACCAGCGCGCCGCCGTTGAGGATGACTTTCTGCCCGCCGAGGCCGGTGCGCACGAAGCTCAGCTCCTTCGATGCACGCGTGTACATCCGCGCCAGCACCTTCAGGATGTACAGCAGCACCATGAACGCGACCAGCGCCAGTCCGAAGGTGACGGCCGGGCCCATCAATTGCTCAACCATGCGATTTCCCCAATGAGTGATTCAGGTGCGCCGGAACCGCTGCACGCCGATGCCGCGTGTCGCCCGGCGGCGCGCCGGACGATGGATCGATTCGAATCAGGGTTGCTGGGTGATCTGCGCCGGCGCGACGCGCCTGGCCACGTACACGGCACCGCGCCGCGCCATCAGGGCGACTTCCTCGCCTTGACGCAGTTCGACGCCGTCTTCGTCGGGCTCGACCATCAGATAATGCGTGGTGCGGAATTCGTCGCGCAGCTTGGCCTGGGCCGGGAAGCCCTTGCGGGCGTGGCCGGTGACGATGGTCGCGATGCGACCGATCAGATCCTCGCGCGAAATCACCGCGGTTTCGTCGCGCGGCATCATCCGCGCCAGCAGCGCCGCAGCCATCTTCACGAACGGCAGCGACAACGGCAGCATGGTCAGCGTCGCCAGCGCGAGATGCAGCGGCGCGCCGAACAGCGTCGCAACGACATGCTGCAGCAGCAATCCACCCGCGCCGAACACGCCGAGGAAGACCGCAAACACCATCAACATCGGCACGCGCCCGGAGCGCAGCCACGACAGGAACTGGCTCGGCAGGGACGCATCGTCCGCGTCCGGCGCATCGCCATCGAGGTCCGGGAACAGACCGTCGACCACATCCGACAAGCCGCTGCCGGCGAATTCCAGGACCAGCAGCAACGCCAACACCCCCAAGGACACCGTGAACACGATGTTCGGTGCAGCAAACAGGAAGTCCATCGTTTCCTTTTCTTGTTCCGACCGCCGAAAGACAGTCTTTCACGAAGCCTGCACGACCCTCAATGGCGTCGTGCCACTTGCTTTCAAGCGGCGTCGCGGGAAATTTCGATCTCGCATCGCAGCACGTCAGGGTTCGCTGCGACAATGCCGGGTCTTTCCCGTCGCCGCTTCCTCGTGACCCAGTCCCTCGCATCGCCTGCCCCCGCGCCCGCGCACTTGCCTGCGCTGGATGGCCTGCGCGCGTTCGCGTCGCTGTTCGTGTTCAACGTGCATGCGTTCGGCTATTGCCTGGTGAACTTCTACGGCTGGACCGACACCGAAGCGGGCGCGTATCCGGGCTGGCGCATCGAATCGCTGGCCCTGTGGCTGCATCGGTCCTGGTTCGGCGTCGATCTGTTCTTCGTGCTCAGCGGCTTCCTGATGGCGCGCCAGTTCGAGTTCGCGCGCATCCGGCCGGGGGATTTCCTTGCCCGTCGCGCGCTGCGCGTCCTGCCCGCCTACTTGCTGGCGCTGCTGCTTGCCGCGCTAGCGCGCTGGGGCGTCGACGGTACCGTGTTCGGCCTGCGCGACTGGCTGGCCAATCTCGGCTTCCTGCATGGGTTCCTCGAACTCGGCCTTCAGGGCATCAATCCGGTGACCTGGTCGATGAGTTACGAAGTGGCCTTCTATCTCGCCGTGCCCTTGATCGCGATGCTGTTCGCCACGGCGCGTCGCGATCTTCCGGTGCATGTCGCCATCGCCTTCGCCCTGCTGGCGCTGATCCTGTGGCGCGGCACGCCGCTCGCGCACCTGCACGGCTACGCCGGGCTGTTCCTGGTCGGCATCGCGATCGCACGCGCGCCGGTCGAACGCTGGCGCGGTCCGGGCGTGACGATCGCGGCGGCCCTGGCATGGCTCGGCTTCGTGCTCGCCGTGAAGTTCATGCTGGTGCGCAATCGCGAATTCGCCTACTACCCGGCCAGCCTGCTCGGCAGCGGCGGCCTGTTGCTGCTGGCGCTGAACCACGGCCGCAGCCATCCGGCCTCGCCCGGCCGCGTGCTGCAATGGATCGGCGACCGCTCCTACTCGCTGTTCCTGCTGCACAGCATCGTCGTCTACCTGCTCGGCGCCACCCTGTCCCCGACTCTGAAACCCCTCGACCCCGCCCTCGCCACCCTGCTCTTCGTCCCGCCCGCGCTCGCCCTGTCGCTGCTCGCCGCCGACATCTCGTATCGCATTGCCGAGCGGCCGTATTTCCGGAAACGGCAGGCAAGACCGGCAAATTGACCCGTAGACCCGACCCGCCAAATTGTCACAAACTGTTGACCAC
>JBGASK010000183.1:0-2148 GCA_044229785.1 Ahniellaceae bacterium | reverse complement strand
CCACGGTGCTGGCGCTCGAAAGTCTGGTGTTCATCGGCGTTCACGTGAAATACGGCGAAGTCGGCGCCATCGTCATGAGTGCCGTGCTGGGCCTGCTGATGGCCTTCGTCGCCTACGGCCGCATGGTGCTGAAACCGATCGTGTGACGCAGCGACTCAGGGCGCGAGCTTGCGTTTCAGCGCGCGTGCGACGCCGGGCGGGAGAGCGGGCAGGGCGCGCAGCAGCCAGGGCAGGATGCGGCGTTTGGCACCGCCGAGCGATTCCGGAACCATGGCTTCGATCAGATGCGGACCGGGATGCGACAGGGCGTATTCGAGCGCCTTCACGAAGGCCTCCGCAGTGTCGGCACGTGCGGCATGCACGCCCATGCCTTGCGCGAGACGCGCGAAATCGAGGCGCGGTCCGTTGATGTCGAGTTGCGAACGCGCCTTCGCGCCGATGCGCTCCGCACCCACGCGTTCGAGTTCGACGTTGAGCACGGAATAGCTGGCGTTGTTGAAGATGATGGCGGTGACGTCGAGTTGTTCGCGCGCCATCGTCCACAGCGACTGGATCGTGTACATCGCGGTGCCGTCGCCGATCAGCGCGAGCACCGGCCGTGTCGGGCAGGCGACGGCGGCGCCGATGGCATTCGGCAGCCCCTGGCCGATGGCGCCGCCGGTCAGCGTGATCAGATCATGCGCCGGGCAACCCGCGGTCATCACCGGCAGCATCAGGCCCGAGGTGATGGCCTCGTCGACGATGATCGCGTTCTCGGGCAGCAGATGGCCAACGGCCTTGCATACCTTCTCGGCGGTGAGCCGGCCGCGCGGACGTCCCGGTCGCTGCGGCGGCTGCACGGCAACCGCCGCCTGCGCGGCACCGAGTGAACATGCCAATGCGGCGAGACTGGCGGCGGCGTCCTGGTCCGGCGTCGACAACGTGTGGACGGTGCAGCCCGCGGGCACCAGATCGCTGGTCTTGCCCGGATACGCGAAGAACGACACCGGCGATTTCGCGTCGACGAGGATCAGGTGGTCGAGCCCGGCCAGTTGCACGCCCGCGAGTTCGGCCAGATAGGCGATGCGTTCGATCGGCGGACGCCCTGCGCCGCGTTCGAGGCGCGTCGGAAACACTTCGGACAGCAGCTTCGCGCCGGTCTTCGCGGCGATGCGGGATGCCGCGAGCAGCGCCGGCTCGCGCAGCGCCTGACCGCCCAGCAGCAGTGCGGTCTTGCCGCCCGAGCTCAGGACCCGGGCGACGGCTTCGACGGTTGCGGCATCGGCCGATGCGGGCGCTGGTTCCGGCGGCGGCGGACAGGGCGTGCCGCCGTCGCCCCAGGACACGTCGGCGGGCAGGATCAAGGTCGCGACCCGACCCGGCAACCCGCGGGCAGCGACGACGGCGTCGACCGCATCGCGACACAGGTCGGCCGTGGTCCTCGAGGTGCGCACGAACTCCGGCGAAACATTGCGCGCCACCGTTTCGATGTCGGATTGCAACTGCGCGTCCAGCGGCACGTGATAGGTCGCATGGTCGCCGACGATGTTCACGATCGGCACCTTGCCCTTGCGCGCGTTGTGCAGGTTCGCGAGGCCGTTGCCGAGCCCGCAGCCGAGATGCAGCAGGGTCGCCGCGGGCCGGTCGGCCATGCGCGCGTAGCCGTCGGCGGCGCCGGTGGCCACGCCTTCGAACAGCGCCAGCACCGCGCGCATGCGGGGTTCGTCGTCGAGTGCGGCGACGAAATGCATCTCGCTCGTGCCCGGATTCGTGAAGCAGACGGTGACGCCGGCGTCGGCGAGGGTTTTCATCAGGGCTTGGGCGCCGTTCGGCATGAAGGTTCTCCGGAAGCGGATTCAGACGGGGTCGAGATGCTGCGGGCCGATGTCGGCGATACGGGTGACGCCGGTCAGGGCCATGGTCGTGGCGAGTTCGCGTTGCCAGCGCGCCAGCGTTGATGCCAGCAGCGCTTCGCCGCCTGCCGCCAATGCGAAGATCCATGGCCGCCCGATCATCACGCCGTGGGCGCCGAGCGCGAGGGCGCGGAACACGTCGACGCCGCTGCGCACGCCGCCATCGACGAGCACGGTCGTGCGTTCGCCGACCGCGGCAACGATGTTCGGCAACGCCGTCGCTGTCGCCGCTGCGCCATCGAGCTGGCGACCGCCA
>JBGASK010000013.1:0-40750 GCA_044229785.1 Ahniellaceae bacterium | reverse complement strand
TTCAGGCCGTCGCCGACGAAGGGCAGGGCGCGGTCGAGCACGACATACATCGAATAGTCGAGGTAGGCGCGTTCGGCGTAGTCCTTCAGCGGGATCTGTTCGAAGCCGTGGAAGCTGGGGCGGGCGGGGTCGGTCATGCGCGGTCCTTCGGGAAGCCGGCCATTATCCGGCTTAGACCGCCGGCGACAAGCGTCGGGTGGGGCGATATGCTGGGCGCAGCTTTCTCGTTTCTTCAGGCATGAATCCAGGCCACACCGAATTGCGCCCGCGCGCCGTGGTGCCGCTGCTCGCCGCCCTGGCGATGTTCGGTCCGTTCACGATCGACACCTTCTTTCCGGCCTTCGCCGACGTCGCCGCGAGCCTGAATGCCAATCCCTGGCAGATGCAGCAGACCATCAGCGCCTATCTGCTCGGCTACGCACTGATGTCCTTCGTGCACGGCCCGATGTCGGACGCGCACGGTCGCCGCATCGTCATCCTGTTCGGCGTGACCAGCTACATCGTCGCGTCGATCGTCTGCACGGTCGCGCCGAACATCGAGACCCTGCTCGTGGCGCGGTTCTGGCAGGGATGCTCGACCGGGGCCGGCATGATCGTCGGCCGCGCCATCATCCGCGACCGGTTCCACGGCGGCGACGCGCAACGGGTCATGGCCTGGGTATCGATGCTGTTCGGCATCGCCCCGGCGCTGGCGCCGCTGGTTGGTGCGCTCATCCACAGTGTCGCGAGCTGGCGCGCGATCTTCGCCTTCATGGTCGTCTACGGCGCGCTGATGTTGTGGGCCTGCCTGCGCGTGCTGCCGGAAACGCATCCGCCGCAGCGGCGCGTGCCGCTGCGCCCACGGACCCTGGTCACGACCTATCGGCGCATCGCGATGGACCGCGCCTTCGTGCTCTGGGTCGGCGCCACCGGGCTGTTCTTCGGCGGGCAATTCATCTACATCAGTTCGGCGCCGGTGTTCATCGAGCAATTTCTCCAGCTCGGCGATTTCGGCTACGCGTGGTACTTCGTGCCGACCATCGCCGGCATGACCGCGGGTTCGGCGCTGTCGGCGCGGCTTGCGGCCGAAACCAGTCCGGCGCGCTGCGCCCGCATCGGGCTGCTGGTGATGGTCGCCGGGCAGGCGATCAACCTGCTCTACAACGGCATGACCACGCATCCGGAAGTGCCGTGGGCGGTATTGCCGTTCGCGATCTACGGTTGCGGCGTGTCCCTGGCGACGCCGCCGATCAATGTCGCCACGCTGGATCGGCATCCGCTGCATCGCGGTGCCGCGGCATCGGTGCAGTCGGCGATGTGGAGCCTGATGATGGTCCTGGTCTCCGGTTTCGCGGCGCCGCTGGCCCACGACACGCCGATGCACCTGGCGCTCGCTTCGTTCGCGTTCTGGGTCGCCGGCGCCCTGTGCCTCTGGCTCGGCCCGCAAGTGGTCTTCCTGCACGCGCCGACGCGCGAGGATGCGGCAGAATCGGAACTCGAAGAGCCGGTTTGAGGCGTGGCGCGATGACGAATGTCCTGCAGTCGATCGAACCGAAGCGAAGCGAGATCGCGCCCGGCGTGAGTGTGTGGCGCGCATTGCCGACGCGGGCGCGACGGCTGGTCGGGGCCTGGTGTTTCCTCGATCACTTCGGTCCGGTCGAAGACGAGGCGATGCATGCCTTCGATGTCGGCGTGCATCCGCACATCGGCCTGCAGACCGCCACCTGGCTGTTCGACGGCGCGCTGCTGCATCGCGATTCGCTCGGGTCGGTGCAACCGGTCCGGGCCGGCGAACTGAACCTGATGACAGCCGGTCAGGGCATCGCGCACAGCGAACATCTCGGCGCCGATTGCACGCGCCTGCACGGACTGCAGTTCTGGATCGCGCTGCCCGAGGCCGCGCGCGAGATCGCGCCGCGTTTCGAACATCATGCCGAGCTGCCGCAGTGGCGCGCGGGCAGGGTGTCGCTGCGATTGTTCATCGGCGAATTTGCCGGCCGGCGTTCGCCGGCGCGGGTGCACACGCCGCTGCTCGGATTCGAGCTGCATGCGCCCGCAGCAGAGACGCTGACGCTGCCGCTCGACCCCGGATTCGAACACGCGCTGTACGTGGCGTCCGGCCATGCACGCCATGGCGAGGTCGAGGTGCCGGCGATGCGCCTGCTGGTGCTGCCGCTCGGCACCGCGATGCTGCATCTCGAACTCGCTGCCGCGACCTGCGCGGTATTGATCGGCGGTGCGCCCTTCGACGAAGCGCCGCTGATGTGGTGGAACTTCGTTGCGCGTCGCAACGACGAGATCGCTGCCGCACGCGAGGACTGGCAGGCGCATCGCCGCTTCGGCGACGTGCCCGACGGCGGCGTCCGCATCGCTGCGCCGGCGTTCGACCTGAAACTGCGTGCGGGCGGACCGTCGCCATGACGATGCTGCGTCATGCCCTGCGGTCGTTGCGACGCACGCCGGCCTTCGCGATCTCCGCGCTGGTCACGCTGCTGCTGGGCGTGGCCGCGGTCGGTGCGATGTTTGCCGTGTTGTACGGTGTGCTGCTGGCGCCGCTGCCCTATCGTGATCCGGAGCATCTGGTCAGCATTGCCCTGCAGTCTGCAGACCAGCGCGCGATCGCACAACCGCCCGCGCTGCATCTCACCTATCGACAACATGCGAAGCTGTTGCAGGACGTCGGTTTCTATCGCAGCGGCAGCGCCAACATCGGGATCGAGGGCGCGGGCGATGTGCCCGAACGCGCGACGGCGACCTGGGTCAGCGCATCGACCCTGCCCCTGCTCGGTGTTCGCCCCTTGCTCGGGCGTTCCTTTGTCGCCGAGGAGGAAAGCCGCGACGGGCCCCAGGCGGTGATGCTGAGCGAAGCGGAATGGCGCAGCCGTTTCGATGCCGCGCCCGACGTGATCGGCCAGGTCCTGACGGTCAACAGCGTGCCGCGCATCGTCGTCGGCGTCATGCCGGCGCAGTTTTCGTTCCCGACTGCCTACACGCGGCTGTGGTTGCCCGCGCGCTTCAATTCGGAGAGTGTGATCGGGGATTTCATTTATTCGGGCATCGGACGACTCGCCGATGGCGCATCCGCGCAACAGGCGCAGGCGGAACTGGCGGCGGTGTTGCCGCACATGGCCGCAGCGTTTCCGCGACTGGCCTCCGGCGGATCGACCGCGACCTGGGTCGACGACGTGAAGCCGCAGCCGATCGTGCATTCGCTGCACGATGAACTGACGCGCGGATTCGCGCCGATGCTCTGGGTGCTGGCCGCTGCCGCCGGTCTGGTCTTGCTGGTGGCCTGGGCCAACATGGCGAATCTCATGCTCGTTCGTGCCGATGCCCGCTGCGGCGAACTTGCGCTGCGCGAGGCGCTCGGTGCCGGGCGCTTGCGCATCGCCACCCATTTCTTCGGCGAATCGCTGCTGCTGGGCGTGACGGCGGGGCTGTTCGCCGTGCCGCTGGTGTTCGCTGCGGTGCGTGCGCTGGTGGTGTTTGGTCCGGCGGACGTGCCGCGATTGAGCGAACTCGAGGTCGGACCGCCGACGTTCGCGTTCATGGCGCTGATCGTCGTGCTGGGTGTGGTCGTCTGCAGCGCAGTGCCGGCGATCCGGATGCGCGCTGCGCGTGCATCGATCCGGGTGCGCGACAACGCTCGCGGCGAATCGCCCGGCAAGGCCCGACAACGCGTCCGCGAAGGTGTCGCCGCGATGCAGATCGCGCTGGCGTTGGCGGTGACTGCGGGTTCGGCCTTGCTGTTGCGCACGTCGTACAGTTTGAACGCGGTGCATCCTGGTTTCGACGCCGAGAATGTGACCCTCGTCCAGACCCTTTTGCCATTCGCGCGTTACGACGACGCCACGGCCGTCGCGTTTTATGCACGCATGAGCGAACGGGCCGCGCAATTGCCCTCGGTGCAGGCCGCGAGTGTCGCGAAGGCGCTGCCGTTGCGGGGCGATCAATCGATCGTGCAGACGTTCCAGTTCGACGGCGGCGCGCGCACGGTGACGATGCCGGTGAACACCGTCGACAGCGGCTTCTTCGACGCGATGCAGGTGCCCTTGCTTGCGGGGCGCCTGTTCGACGACGCCGATCCGCATCGAGGCGCCGGCATCCTGCTCAGCCGACGCGCGGCAGCGCAGATGTTTGGCGATGCAGAGGCCGCTGCGGCGATCGGAAAGACCGTGTCGCTCGCGCCTGCAGGTCCGGTCTACACGATCGTCGGTGTCGTTGGCGACGTGCGTTATCAGGATCTCGCCGTGGCACCGGTGGCGATGGCTTATCGCCCGCACGTGGTGCCGAGCGATCCAAGGGTGGAGCCGAGTTCGCGCCACGGCATGACGCTGGTCGTGCGTTCGAACGGACCATCCGGCGCCGTGGTGCCGGCGATCCGCGAGATCGTGCGCGATCTCGATCCGGGCATTCCGACGTTCAACATCGTGTCGATGACGGACGTCGTGCATGCATCGAAGGCGCAGCGTTCGCTGGCGCTCGCGATGACGGCGGCCGCCGCGGCCGCGGCCTTGTTGCTCGGCATGATCGGACTCTATGGCGTGATGGCGTACTGGGTGGCGCTGCGCACGCGAGAGTTCGGCATCCGCGTCGCGCTCGGTGCGGATGCCGCACGGATTTCCCGTGTCGTCGCCACGCGCGGACTGCTGCTGAGCGCTGCGGGCATTGCGGCCGGGCTGCTCGTGTATGCGCTCGGCGCGCCCTTGCTGCGGGCCTTCCTGTTTGGCGTCACCGCGACCGATCCCGTCACGCTCGCCGCCGCCGCGCTGCTGGTGCTGGGCGTGTCGGCCGTTGCGACCTGGCTTCCCGCCCGTCGTGCCGCCCGCGTCGATCCTGCCGAAGCCTTGCGCGCGGACTGAAAAAAAACGGGCCGAAGCCCGTTTTTCGTTGCCATCGTCGAGGCGGGTGAATCACGCGGCCGGCGGCGTCCAGGAGCATTGCTGGCCCTTGTTCTTGTCCTGCAGCCAGGTCATCAGCGGCGCGAAGTAGTCGAGGATGGCGCTGGCGTCCATCTGCTCGGTGCCGGTGAGTTCCTTCAACGTGGCCGGCCACGGCTGGCTCTGGCCATGCTGCAGCATCGCCCAATACTTCTTTCCGGCTTCCTTGTTGCCGTAGATCGAGCACTCGTGCAGCGGGCCCTTGAAGCCGGCGGCGTCGCACAAGGCCTTCTGGAACTGGAACTGCAGGATGTGCGCGAGGAAGTAACGCGTGTACGGCGTGTTGCCGGGCACGTGGTACTTCGCGCCCGGGTCGAAGTCCTGTTCGGTGCGCGCGTTCGGCGCGGCCACGCCCTGGTACTTCATGCGCAGGTCCCACCACGCCTGATTGTAGTGCTCGGGGGTGATGCGGCCGGAGAACACGCCCCAGCGCCACTGGTCGATCATCTTGCCGAAGGGCAGGAAGGCGACCTTGTCGAGCGCCATCTTCATCTGCTCGTTGATCAGGGCTTCCTTGCTGACCTTGGGTTCGCCGACCAGCCCGATCGAGTTCAGGTACTTCGGCGTCAGCGACAGCACGACGGTGTCGCCGATGGCCTCATGGAAGCCGTCGTGCGCGCCGCTCTGGAACAGCGGCGGCAGGTTGTTGTAGGCCATGTAGTAATAGACGTGGCCGAGCTCGTGGTAGATCGTCGTCAGCTCGTCTTCGGTCGGCGCGATGCACATCTTGATGCGCACGTCGCCCAGGTAGTTCATGTCCCAGGCGCTGGCGTGGCAGACCACGTCGCGGTCGCGCGGCTGGATCAGCTGCGAGTTGGTCCAGAACGATTCCGGCAACTTCGGCATGCCCAGCGAGACGTAGAAGTCTTCGGCCAGCGCGGCCATCTGCTTCGCGTTCGCGAGGTCGGCCTGGCGACCGATCTCGACCTGCTTCGCGGCATCGGGCTTTGCGCCCGCGCCATTCATCAGCGCGTCGAATGCCTTGTTGCGGCGCGCTTCGAGGCCGGCGTTCACGTCCAGGCTGCTGACGCCCGGATACGGTTCGACCATGTCGTAGATGTTGCCCCACTGCTGGGCCCACATGTTGCCGGTGAGATGCGCCGGAATCATGCCGTTGATCTGGCCCTTGTCGCCGTACTGCTCGGTCAGTTCCGACTTCACGTAGCAATGCAGCTGCTCGTACAGCGGCTTGACCTGTTCCCACAAACGATCGGTTTCCTGTTCGAACGCGGCCGGGTCCATGTCGTAGCCGGAACGCCACATTTCGCCGACGTCGGCATAGCCGAGTTCCTTGGCGCCTTCGTTGATCAGTTCGGCGAAACGCTGGTAGTCGGCGCGCATCGGTTTCGAGATCGTGTGCCAGCCGTTCCAGGCGTCGAGCTGGGCGTCGTAGTCGCGGCTGTTCGCGAGCACGTCGGAGAGCACGATCAGGTCACGGCACTGGCCGTCCTTCTCGCCCTCGCGGCAATACTTGCCGGCGCCGTACATGCCTTCCATCTTGGTTGCGATGGCGGTGAGTTCGCCCAGTTTGGCCGGGTCCTTCGGGGCTGGCATCGCGGTCGACAGCTTCAGCAGGTCGAGCGAACGACGCGTGGCCGACGCGAGTTCGACGCCATTCCATTGCGCCGACTGGTCGACATTGGTCTTCAATTCGCCCAGGAATTTCTCGTTGGCCTTGGCCGCCAGCAACTGCGTATCGCCGTTGATGTAGGTGGCGGAAAGCCACTGCGCCGCGGTCATTTCCGGGTAGTCCTTCTTCAGCTTCGCGTTGATGTCGGCGACAAAGCGGTCGGCGGATGCGGCGTCGGGCTTGGCGGCGTCGGCCGTCGGTTGCGCGGGCTGGTTCTGGCAGGCGGCGAGGCCGAGCGCGACCGCGCCGGCCAGCAGGGTACGAGTGAAGGTCACGGGAAACTCCGGTGGACGTCGGAAGAAAGGCGGAAAAAGCGGGCGCGCAGGCTAGTGGTCCGCAGCGGCCGGGGCAAGTGAGGGCGCAGCATCGGGCGGCAGCAGGCCGCGGTGCGCCAGCCAGGCACGGGCGTCTTCGGCATCCTGTTCGAACCAGGCGCGGGTCGAGCCGAGCCGGAAGGTATAACCCCAGGCGTCCATGTCGCGCATGATGCGGCCGCGACCGACGCCGGGAAGCGCGTCGCCAAGCAGGATCTGCAAGTAACAGGTCGCATCCTCTTCCAGCTGGCAGTCGCTGGCGTCGGTATGGAGGGAGGCGCGCTTCTCGGGCGGCGCGCAGATGACGTGGCAGGCTTCGTGCAGCAGGGAATGCACCGGGGTGTCGGCGCGGACGTGGATCGTGGTGCCGATGATGCCGGCCTCGGGTTCGCCCCAGTAGCTGCCCGGGATGGGTTCGCCGTCCGGCACCCATTGCGCGTTCAGGCCGTGCCGATCAAGCAGAAGTTCGATGTCGGAGCGCGCCAGCGCGGCGAGAGTCAGCACCGGGCCGGTCACCGCGACGGCTCAGGCGAGTCGGGCGGCAGGAACGGTCGGCAACGGACGATCGCGCTCCGCCAGCCACGGCAGGGCGGGCAGGCGACCATGGCCGAGATACGTGCTTTGCACCCACGGATAACTGCACAGGTCTTTTGCCAACAGGCTGACCCGGCCGTAACCCGCGACCACGTGCTGACCGGCTTCGCGGAAGCCGTAGGTACCGTGGAACAGCACCGAGGCGTCGTCGCGCGGTTCGAGCAGCACCTCGCAGCAGAGGCGCGGACTGCGCACCTCGGCAAAGCTCTGCACGTCGGCATAGAAGATCCGGCCGAGGCCATGGCGGCGATAGGCGCCGGCCACGACGATGCGGTCGATGTACACGAAATCGTCGAACTGCTGGCAGAACCAGCGGAAGTTCGGGCTGGCGTAGTCGGCGTCCGGCGTCAACGCGATCAGGAATCCGGCCAGATGACCGTCGACTTCGGCGACGCGGAAATATCGCGCCTCGGCGAAGAACAGGCGTGCGCGCTCGGCGTCCATCGGCAGGATGGTGGGCCCGGCGCTGTTGTTCAGGGCGAGAACGTGTTCCAGTTCGTGTTCACGAACATCGCGCAGACGTAGCGTCATGAGTTCGGCGCAGGGCAGGGGGAGCGGGCGCGGATTATGGCAGAGCCGGCCGCGCTGACCAGTCGCCCATCCATGACTTTTGTGGCGTGCGACGGCACTGGACGGGCGCCTATGATGGCGTTATGGCGCTCACCCGAATCGATCATGTGAACTGGCTCCGCTACGCGGGCCTGTTTACCTATGCCTGTGTCGGCGTGCCGCTGCTGCGCGAGACCTGGGTGCTGGGCCAGGACATCAACCTGCTGGCCTGGCTGCTCCGCGGTACCGTGCCGGACGGCATCGGCGTCGAGGAACCGCGCAATCTCGCCGGCTGGTGGGTGGCCTACATCGCCTTCGGCCTGTCCTACTGGGTGCTCACCCAGGACCTGTCGCGGGCGCGGCGGCGTGCGGTGCGCGTGCCGTTGCTGATCATCATGACCCTGGCGGCGGCGGCCATCAGCTGGTTCAGCCAGAGCGGCCTGTCCGGCATCCTGCTGCTGGTGATGGCCGGCGTGCTGCCGTGGTTGCTGGCGCCGAACGTGGCCGTGGCCTGGGCGGTGGTGCAGAACCTGAGCCTGCTGCCGGTGCTGATCGGGCTGCGCGACTACACCGGCGAACTGCTCTACGGCTGGTTCGACGCCATTCTGCAAAGCTTCCTGTATCTCGGTTTTTCGAGCTTCACGTTCGTGACCTCGATGGTCGCGCGCGGCCAGGCCGAGGCGCGCGAAGAGCAGCGCCGGCTGAACTCCGAGCTGCGCGCCACCCGCGCATTGCTCGCGGAATCCAGCCGCATCGCCGAGCGCGTGCGCATCGCGCGCGAACTCCACGATCTGGTCGGCCACCATCTGACGGCGCTGACGCTGAACCTCGAAGTGGCCAGCCACCTGGTCGAAGGCAATGCCAAGGACAAGGTGCGACAGGCGCAGTCGGTGGCGAAGCTGCTGCTGTCGGACGTGCGCGAGGTCGTCAGCCAGTTGCGCGACGAAGACGAGATCGATCTCGGCAGCGCCTTGCATTCGCTGATCGAAGGCGTGCCGACGCCGAAGATCGTGATGGAAATGCCGGACGACTTCCGCGTCGAGGATGCGCGTCGCGCCCATGTGCTGCTGCGTTGCACTCAGGAAATTCTCACCAACACCATCCGCCATGCCCGCGCCGAAACGCTGTGGCTGCGCTTCGCGCGCGAGACGGACGGCTCGCTCACCCTGCGTTCGCGCGACGACGGTATCGGCGTCGCTGCCGTCGCTGCCGGCAATGGCCTGTCCGGCATGCGCGAGCGCATCAAGGAATTCGGCGGATCGCTGGACATCGATACCGCTCCGGGTCGCGGCTTCGCGCTCGCGGCCACCCTGCCCATGGAGACCAAACCATGATTTCCGTCGTACTCGTCGATGACCAGACCCTGGTGCGCCAGGGCGTACGCAACCTGCTCGAACTCTCCGATTCCATCCGCGTCGTTGCGGAAGCGGCGGACGGCGTGCAGGCGATCGACCTGATCCCGAAACTGAAACCCGATGTCGTCCTGCTCGACATGCGCATGCCGAATCTTTCCGGCCTCGACGTGCTGAAGACGCTGACGGCGCGCAACCAGCTGCCGCCGACCATCATCCTGACCACCTTCGACGACGACCAACTGGTGCTGGCCGGACTCAAGGCCGGGGCCCGCGGCTATCTGCTCAAGGACGTGACGCTGGACCAGCTCGTCGACGCGGTGAAGACCGTCGCCGGCGGCGGTTCGCTGGTCAAGCCGGCGGTTACCCAGCGCCTGCTGGCCGGCCTCGAACACATGCACAACCAGTTCGCCAGCCTCGACCAGCCGGACCCGCTGACCGAGCGCGAAACCGAGATCCTGCGGCTGATGGCCGGCGGCTACAGCAACAAGGAAATCGCCAATTCGCTCGGCGTGGCCGAGGGAACGGTGAAGAATCATGTCTCGAACATCCTCTCCAAGCTCGGCGTCCGCGACCGTACCCGCGCCGTGCTGAAGGCCTTCGAGATCGGCATCGTGTGACGGAATTGGCGTCCGGCGGTAGCAATGCGCCGGGCGAAGCCAGTACCATCGCCCACCTTTGCGTCCCGGAACGAAGCCCCTGCCCATGTTGCGTATCGTCGAAATCATCCTCGCGGTCGTCTTTGCCGCGCTGTTCTTTGTCGTTCTGGGCCTTTTCCTCGGCAAGGATGCGCGCATCACGCGTTCGGTCGAGGTCGGCAACCCGATCACCCAGGTCTACGACAGCCTGAACGGCTTCCACAACTTCAATCAGTGGAATCCTTGGCAGCATGTCGATCCGAACATGCAGAAGCAGGTCAGCGGCGAAGCCTACGGCGTCGGCGCGCGCATCGACTTCCAGAGCATGGAAAAGCGTCTCGGCAATGGCTCGCTTCAGATCGTTCAGAGCGGTCTTGAAGAGGAAGGCGTGATCCGCTTCGCGGTCGACAACGACTGGTACGGCACCGACAAGGAACTGGTGTTCCGCCTGCGCCAGGATCCGAAGACGCGCAGCGTCAGCGTCGTGGGCGAATACAATGTCCAGTACGGATGGAACGTGCTGGGACGTTATGCCGGGCTCTACCTCGACGGCCGCATCGGCGAAGACCTGGAAATCGCGCTGGCGCGCTTTGCGACCAACATGGCCATGGTGCCGATGGTCGACTACAGCCAGATGCTGGTCGAGCAAGTCGATCTGCCGGGCCAGAACATTCTTTACGTCGGCGGCGGCATCCCGGCCGCGCCGCGCAAGTGGGACGAAGCCCAGGATCTGATGAACAAGTCCTGGCAGCAGGTCGAAGACTTCATGAAGGCGAACAACATCGCCGCCACCGGCCCCAAGACGCGTGTCGTCAACGTGCTCGGCGAGGAGTTCAACGACTTCTCGATGGCCTATCCGGTCGAGTCGGACGCCATCGCGGTCAAGAACAACGTGCGCATCGGCAAGACCTTCGCCGGCAAGGCGCTGAAGCTGCAGTTCGTCGGCGACCGCCTCGCCATCGGCGTGCCGCGCGGTCCGCGTGAAGCCTTGAAGGCATGGGCGATGACGCACGGTCGCGTCTATCCCTGGGACGGTTCGGGCCAGTACGACGAATGGATCGGCGACGATCCGGCCACCGGTTACCCGCTCACCAACGTCTACCTGCCGCTGATCAAGTAAGTCGACGCTGCACCGTTTCCGAATCGCCCCGGTCCGACCGGGGCGATTCGTTTCTGCGGGAACTTTCCGGTTTTGCCGCACACACAGTGCGTCTTGAAGTCCGCACCGGCTGTCCCCATCCGGGCGCGCCCGATTCGTTCCACCATCGCGAGCCATTCCGATGATCGAAACCCGCAACCTGCGCAAACGCTACGGCGATTTCGTCGCCGTCGACGCCATCAGCTTCAAGGTCGAGCCCGGGCAGGTGCTCGGCTTCCTCGGGCCGAACGGCGCCGGCAAATCCACCACGATGAAGATGCTGGCAGGCTTCCTGACGCCGAGCGACGGCAGCGCCGCGATCTGCGGCCATGACGTCGTCGAATCCGCGCTCGAAGCCAAACGTCTGGTCGGCTATCTGCCGGAGGGCGCGCCAAGTTACGGCGAGATGTCGGTGCTCGGCTTCCTCGAGTTCATCGCCGACATCCGCGGCCTGGGCGGCGACCTGCGCCGGCGCCGGCTTGACGATGCGATCGGCCGCCTCAGTCTGCAGGGCGTGGTGCAGCAGTCCATCGACACCTTGTCCAAGGGCTTCAAGCGCCGCGTCGGACTGGCCCAGGCCATCCTGCACGACCCGAAGGTGCTGGTGCTCGATGAACCCACCGACGGCCTCGATCCGAACCAGAAGCATGAGGTGCGGGCGCTGATCCAGGCCATGGCCAAGGACAAGACCATCATCGTGTCGACGCACATACTCGAAGAGGTTCATGCAGTCTGCAATCGCGCCGTCATCATCGCCCGTGGCCGGGTGCTGGCCGACGACACGCCGGCGGCGCTCGAAGCGCGTTCGCGCTTCCATCAGGCGGTGTCGCTGTCCGCCGATAGCGCCCATGCCGCGCGCGACGTGCTGGTGCGCATCGGCGACGTGGCTGCGGTCGAAATCGATGCGCAGGACCAGCGCGTCACCGCGTTCCCGCGCGCCGGCAAGGCGATCTTCGGCGCGGTCGTCGAAGCGCTGAAATCCAATGGCATCCAGGTGCGCGAGATCGCCCTGGAGCAGGGACGCCTCGACGAAGTCTTCCGCCAGATCACGACGTCGTCGAAGGAGGCTGCATGAGTCCGACCCGCATCCTGTTCCGACGCGAACTCGCGAGTTATTTCGCGACGCCGCTCGCCTATGTCTTCATCGTCATCTTCCTGCTGCTGTCGGGCGCCTTCACGTTTTACATGGGCGGCTTCTACGAACGTGGCCAGGCCGACCTGCAGCCGTTCTTCGGCTTCCATCCCTGGTTGTATCTGTTCCTGATCCCGGCGGTCGCGATGCGGCTCTGGGCCGAGGAGCGCAAGTCCGGCAGCATCGAATTGCTGCTGACGCTGCCGGTGACGATGGGCCAGGCCGTGGCCGGCAAGTTCCTCGCCGCGTGGGCCTTCGTGGGCATCGCGCTGGCGCTGACGTTTCCGATATGGATCACCGTGAACTATCTCGGCGATCCGGACAATGGCGTGATCGTCGCGAGCTACGTCGGCTCCCTGCTGATGGCCGGGGCTTTCCTTGCCGTCGGTTCCTGTCTGTCGGCGACCACGCGCAATCAGGTGGTCGCCTTCATCCTGACCGTCGTGGCCTGCTTCCTGCTGCTGCTCGCCGGTTTCCCGATGGTGCTGGATTTCTTCCGCGGACTCGGTCTGCCGCAAGGCGTGATCGACGCGATCTCGGGCCTGTCCTTCCTCACGCATTTCAATGCGATCAGCAAGGGCGTGCTGGACCTGCGCGACCTGTTCTATTTCGGGCTGATGATCGGTTTCTGGCTGTATGCCACGACCATCGTCATCGACCTCAAGAAAGCCGACTGACGAGGCCGACCCATGATCTCCATGAATCGACGCACCCTCACCGGCAGTTCGCTGCTGCTGCTCGGCGTGCTGCTGGTCGCAGTGCTGACCATCGGCAATGTCGTGTTGCGCGGCGCCCGCATCGACCTGACCGGCAATCGCCTCTACACGCTGTCGCAAGGCACGAAGAACATCCTTGCCGACATCGACGAACCCATCAATCTGTATTTCTACTATTCCGACCGCGCCACCCAGGACATCCCGCTGTTGCGCAACTACTCGGTGCGCGTGCGCGAATTGCTGGACGAGATGGCGGCCAAGAGCGGCGGCAAGCTGCGCCTGAACGTGATCGACCCGCTGCCGTTCTCCGAGGACGAGGACCGCGCCTCGGGCTTCGGCCTGCAGGCCTTGCCGGTCGGTGCGGCGGGCGAGTCGGTGTTCTTCGGTCTGGCCGGCACCAACAGCACCGACGGCCAGAGCGTCATCCCGTTCTTCCAGCCGGACAAGGAAGTGTTCCTGGAATACGACATCGCCAAGCTCGTCCACAGCCTGGTCGTCGGCAAGAAGCCGGTAGTCGGCGTGATTTCGGGACTGAATGTTGCGCCCGGTTTCGACCCGGCCACGCGCCAGATGCGCGACGGCTGGGCGTTCTACCAGGAGCTCGGCGACCTGTTCGACCTGCGCCAGCTCAATCCCGCCGCGACCACAAGGATCGACGCGGAGATCGGCACGCTGTTGCTGATCCACCCCAAGGGCTTCAGCGACGATCTCGGTTATGCCATCGACCAGTTCGTCATGCGTGGCGGTCGTCTCGTCGTCTTCGTCGATCCGTATGCCGAACGCGACGATTCCGGCAACGATCCTGAGAACCCGCAGGCGGCGATGTTCGCCAAGCGCGATTCCGATCTGCCGGTGCTGTTCAAGGCCTGGGGCATCGATTACGACCCCGGCAAGGTCGTGCTCGACGCGGCGAATGCGTTGCCGGTGCAAACCACGCCGAACGCGCCGCCGACGCGCCACCTCGCCATCCTCGGTCTGGGCAAGGACAGCCTGAGTCAGGACGAGATTCCGACCGCGCAGCTCGAAAGCATCAACTTCTCGACGACCGGCCAGTTCAAGCTCGCCGAAGGGTCGGCGCTGAAGCTGATTCCATTCGTGCAGTCGAGCGGCGACGCCATGTTGTACGACGCGGAACAGCTCAAGTTCATGCCCGATCCGGAGCAACTGTACGAGCGTTTCGTGGCGACCAAGGAACACTATGTCGTGGCAGGTCGTCTCGAAGGCGCGCTGAAGACCGCCTTCCCGGACCGCAAAGAGGAAGGACACCTCGGCGAAACCAAGGCGCCGGCCACCATCGTGCTGGTTGCCGACACCGACATGCTCAGCGATCGCCTGTGGGTGCAGGTGCAGAACTTCTTTGGCCAGAAGCTGATGAACGCGTTCGCGAACAACGGCGACCTGATCATCAACATCGTCGACAACATCGCCGGTTCGGCCGATCTGATCGGCATCCGCGGCCGTGCCGCCTCGGCGCGCCCGTTCACGACCGTCGAGGCGATCAAGCGTCAAGCCGACCAGCGCTTCCGTCAGAAGGAGCAGGAGCTGCAGCAGCAGCTGGCCGACACCGAAGAGAAGTTGAATCAGCTGCAGCAGGGCAAGTCGGCCGAGAGCGCGACCATCCTGACGCCCGAACAGCAGGCGGAGCTGACGCGCTTCCGCGACGACAAGGTGCGCATCCGCAAGGACCTGCGGCAGGTGCGTCGCCAGCTCGATGCCGACATCGAGTCGCTGGGCAGCAAGCTCAAGCTCGTCAATATCGGCTTGATGCCGCTGCTGCTGACGGTCGGCGCGCTGGTGCTGCTGTGGTGGCGCCGTCGCGAACGCAGCAAGGCTTGAGGAGATCGCCATGACCCGACATACGCTCGTCAAGTTGGCCGTCGGCACGGCGGTGGCGGTCGCCCTGGCGCTATGGGCCGGCAGCACGCGCGGTCCGATCAGCGAATCGGTTGCGATCGGCGAACCGCTGGTGAAGGATCTGGCGGCGTCGATCAACGATGCGACCGAGTTGCGCGTGGTCGAAGCGGGCGACAAGCCCGCAGTCGTTCTGCGACGCGGCCGGGACGGCTGGTCGGTCGTCGAGCGCGACGGTTATCCCGCCGACATCGCCAAGGTGCGCGAAACCCTGATCAAGTTTGCCGAAGCGACGCTGATCGAAGCCAAGACCGCGAATCCGGAACGCCACGCCGCGCTCGGCGTCGAGGACGTCGCGGCACCCGATGCCAAGGGATTGCGTGTCGAGATCGACGGCATGGTGTCGGCCAAGGTTGTCGTCGGCACCTTCAGCACGCAAGGCAACGGCACCTTCGTGCGTCGCAACGACGAAGCACAGTCGTGGCTGGCGAAAGGCAATCTGATCGTCGATCGCGCCGCCGCGGACTGGTTGGCGAAGGACATCGTCGACATCGCTTCCGATCGCGTCATGCGTGTCGAGATTTCGCGTGGCGGCCAGTCGTTCGCTGTCGCCAAGCAATCGCCCGAACAGCCCCATTACGTGGTCGAACAGGTGCCGGCCGGCCGAGAACTGCTTTCGGAGTACGAAGCCAACGGCATCGGATCGGTGCTGGCGGGGCTGAAGTTCGACGATGTCGCCATGGATGCGTCGGCGGTACCCGATCCGGCGTCCACGCTGGTCGCGAGGTTTCAGACCTTCGACGGCCTGATCGTCGAAATCACCGGGTTCGCCTCCGAAGGCAAGCGCTACGCTCGCTTCAAGACGACGGTCGATCCGGACCGCGCCGACCTCGCCGCCAATGCCGCACAACTGAACGCCGTGGCCGACCATCGACGCGATGCCGAGGCGGCAGCCGAGGCCGACAAGCCAGCCGAGAAGATGGCCAGTGAGGAAGCGAAAGCGGATGTGCCGCTGGCGGTCAAGGATCCGGCGCTCTTTGTCGCCGAGCGCCGCAAGGCCATCGATGACGAGGCGTCCGCGCTGAATCGCCGCACCAAAGGCTGGATCTACGTGCTTCCGGCTTACAAATATGCGAACATGGACAAGCGTCTTGAGGATCTGTTGAAACCCAGGGCGTGATCTTGGTTCGCCGTTTCGACGGCGAACCGCCCCGTGCGGCCTAGTCGCGACGGTTCATCCCCCGAAAGGGCAGTGGAGCGAAATGGGCTCCCGCTTTCTTTTTTGCCCGCTTTATTTTTTAACGTCAATCGGGTAAAGTCGCGCGCTTTCTTTCACCGCCGGTTCGCCGGCTTGTTCGTCAAGAGAACCTCACTCATGGTCAAGATTCGCCTTTCCCGCGGCGGTGCGCCGAAGCGCCCCTTCTATCACATCGTCGTGACCGACAGCCGCAGCGCGCGCGACGGCCGCTCGCTGGAGCGCATCGGCTTCTACAACCCGGTCGCCACCGGCAAGGAAGTCAAGCTGCAGCTCAACGCCGAGCGTGCGCAGCACTGGATTTCGCAGGGCGCGCAGCCGAGCGACAAGGTCGCCTACCTGCTGAAGCAGGCGGCCAAGACCGCCGCCTGATCGCGACGATGAGCGACCGCCAGATCACGGTGGGTCGCGTCGTCGGCGTGCATGGTGTGCGCGGTTGGGTGAAGCTGCTGTCGCACACGAATCCGATCGACAACTTGCTGCGTTACCGGCCGTGGCGCGTTGCGCTGGACGGCGACGAAGTCGAGTTGAAGCCGCTGGAAGGGCGGATGCAGGGCAAGTCGCTGGTAGCGCGCATCGAGGGCATCGATGACCGTGACCAGGCGATGCGCTGGATCGGTGCGGACATCCGCGTCGACCGCGCGCTGCTGCCGAAGCCGAAGCCGGGCGAGTTCTACTGGATCGACCTGGAAGGGTTGAGGGTCAGGACCACCGAAGGTGTCGAACTTGGCACCGTGTCGCATCTGTTCGCCACTGCGGCGAACGACGTGATGGTGGTCAAGGGCGAGCGCGAACGCCTGATTCCCTTCATCCGGGATCGCTTCGTGACCGAGGTGGACATCGACGGCGGCACCCTCGTCGTCGACTGGGACCCGGAGTTCTAGGCGATGCGCTTCGATGTGCTGAGCCTGTTTCCGGACTATGTCCGCGACACGGTCAAGCTCGGCGTGGTCGGGCGTGCCATGGATCGCGGTTTGCTGGACGTGCACGGATGGAATCCGCGCGACTTCACCGAGGACGTGCATCGCAGCGTCGATGACCGGCCCTGTGGCGGCGGTCCCGGCATGGTGATGCTGATCGAGCCGTTGCGCCGTTGTCTGGCCGCGGCGAAGGCGGCGGATCCGAGACCGGCGTCGGTGATCTACCTCAGCCCGCAGGGTGCGCGGCTGACGCAACGCAAGGTCGAGGTCTTGGCGCGGCACGAGCGGATCATCCTGCTCTGCGGTCGCTACGAGGGCATCGATGAACGCTTTCTGGCCACTTCGGTGGACGAGGAAGTGTCAATCGGCGATTATGTGCTGTCGGGCGGCGAACTCGCCGCGGCGGTGCTGATCGACGCGGTCGGCAGATTGCAGGACGGCGCGCTTGGCGATGCCGCGTCTGCGCAGGAGGATTCGTTCTCCAACGGATTGCTGGACTGTCCGCATTACACGCGCCCGGTGCGCGACGGCGAACAGGACGTGCCCGAAGTGCTGTTGTCCGGCAACCACGCGCACATCCGGCGCTGGCGCCTGAAGCAGTCCCTCGGCAGGACATGGTTGCGTCGCCCCGATCTTCTGGCGCGATGCGATTTGGACAAGGCAGCGAGGAAGCTGCTCGAAGAGTTTCGGCAGGAGTATTTCGCCGAGCATGGCCCCGACCGGTCAGGACGACCGGACAGCCGAAACTGAGCTACACAGATTTCTACAAGGTGATGTCATGAACTTGCTGCAGCAATTCGAACAGTCGCAGATGACCCGCACGCTTCCGGCCTTCGGCCCGGGCGACACCGTCGTCGTGAACGTCAAGGTCAAGGAAGGCAACCGCGAACGCGTGCAGGCCTACGAAGGCGTCGTGATCGCGATCGCCAATGCCGGCCTCAACTCGTCTTTCACCGTGCGCAAGATCTCGCACGGCACCGGCGTCGAGCGCGTCTTCCAGACCCACAGCCCGGGCATCGACTCGGTGCAGGTCAAGCGTCGCGGTGCGGTGCGTCGCGCCAAGCTGTATTACCTGCGTGATCTCGAAGGCAAGGCAGCGCGCATCCGCGAAGACCTGTCGCAGAGCATCGCGGGCTGATCCAGCCTCGAAGCAACAAAAAAAGCCGCGCATTGCGCGGCTTTTTTCGTGGGCGGAATCCGGGGCGCGTTACAGTGCGTCCCAGCCCGCCTTCGGCTTGAAGCGATCGCCGTGCTTCGCTGCCAGCGCTTCCAGTCGCGCTTTCAGCGTGGCCGCGCCGGTATCGCGGATGTGCTGGATCGGGCCGCCGCGGAACGGCGCGAAACCGGTGCCGAAGATGATGCCGGCATCGAGTTGCTCGGCGTCGTCGACCACGCGTTCGTACAGGCAGGCCACGGCCTCGTTGAGGAAGGGCAGGATCATGCGGTCTTCCAGATCCGCGGGCGCCTCGTAGTTCGACGGCACCTCGGGTTTCTGGGCACGGCCGTCCTTCCAGAGATAGAAGCCCTCGCCGTCCTTCTTGCCGCGTTTGCCGGCGGCGATCATGCCCTGCAGCTTGTCCGGGATCGAAATCCCGAGGAACGGGCTCAGTACCTTGGACACGCCGGTCGCCACGTCGAGTCCGACCGTATCCATCAGTTCGATCGGTCCCATCGGCATGCCGAACTTCCTGGCGGCGCGGTCGATGACCGGTCCCGGCACGCCCTCGGCATACAGCGTCGCCGCTTCCAGCATGTACGGAAACAGCACGCGGTTGACCAGAAAGCCGGGCGAGGTCGCGACCGGCACCGGCAGCTTGTCGATGGCCTTCGCGAATGCGGCGACGCGCGCGCCGATCGCCGCGTCGAGTCCATCGTGCCGGACGATCTCGACCAGCGGCATCATCGCCACCGGATTGAAGTAGTGCAGGCCGACGAAACGTTCCGGATGCGCCAGCTGGGCGCGCAGGTCGGTCAGCGGGATGCTGGACGTGTTGGTCGCGAGGATCGCCGTCGGTTTCATGCGCGGTTCGAGGCTGGCGTACAGCGCACGCTTGGCGTCGAGGTTCTCGAAAATCGCCTCGATGATCAGGTCGGCCTCCGGCACCTTGGCCGATTCGACATCGGCGACCAGACGCGCACGCACCGGCGCGATGCGGTCCTCGGTCTTCAGCTTCTTCGCGAACAGTTCCTCGGCGCGTTTCAGGGCCGGCTCGAGGTATTTCATCTCGCGGTCCTGCAGGCTGACGGTGAAGCCCTGCAGCGCGCACCAGGCGGCGATGTCGCCGCCCATGACGCCGGCACCGACGACATGCACGTGGCGGATGCCGTGGTCGGCACCGCCGCCCAGTCCCTTCAGCATTTCCTGCAGGAAGAAGATGCGCACCAGGTTGCGCGCCGTGGGCGTTTCGGCGAGTTTCGACACCGAACGCGGTTCGGCCGCGAGGCCCTGCGCGACGCTGCCGCCGTTCCGACGCCAGAACTCGATCATCGTGAACGGGGCCGGGTAGTGCTTCGGATCGGCCTTGCGCGCGACCTGCTTGCGCATCTGCGGCGCGAGGATCTGGCGGGTCAGCCATCGGTTCGTGGCCCAGGCCTTGAAGCGCTGTCCTGCCGGTCGCTGCATGCCGCGCAACGCCAGTTCCTTGGCTTTCGCGGCCAGTTCCTCGGAGGCGCAGACCTTGTCGACGAGACCGATGGCGCGGGCGTTGCTCGCGCTGAGGCCGCGTCCGGTCAGCATCATGTCGAAGGCGGCCGGTGCGCCGACCAGGTGCGGCAGGCGTGCGGTACCGCCCCAGCCGGGCTGGATGCCGAGCTTGACCTCCGGCACGCCGAGGCGGGTTTTCGGGTCGTTCGTGGCGATTCGGTAGCGGCAGGCCAGCGAAATTTCCAGGCCGCCGCCCATGCAATGGCCATGGATGGCCGCCACCGTCGGCATCTTCAGCGCCGCCAGTTTCGCGAACACGCGATGGCCGCGCCTGATCGCGTCGATGGTCTCGCCGCGCTCGGCGAAGGTGCGGAATTCGCGGATGTCGGCGCCGGCGATGAAGCCCGCGGGCTTTGCCGAACGCAGGATCACGGCCCTGGGCGGCTCGATCTGGACGCGTTCGATCAGGCTGGAAAGTTCCTCCAGCACCTCGCGCGACAGGCTGTTCACCGACTCGCCGGCGCGGTCGAGCAACAGGGTCAGGACGCGGTCGCCGTCGATCTCGTACTTCCAGTGGCGGGGTTGCAAACCGTCGAACATGGGCACCTCGGATGGGCAGAACTTGATGAAAGCCAATGATCCCGAGCCGTTCGCGGTCTGGTCAATCGCGGCCGGCGAGGCTAAGGTTGGGGCATGAGCGGAGACAACCGGATCAGCACCACGTCGGAGGCTACGTCACTCTTCGTGACGCCAAAGCTCTACGACGAGATCGTCGAGTGCGACAAACACCTGATTGCGATCGAGTCGCCGCGGGTCGACGACATCATCGCGCAATTCCGCCAGTTCGCGATGCGCAGCGGCAATTCCGTATACCACTGGTCGGAAGGCGCCGGCATCGTGTCGATGCGCGAAAGCGATCTCACGGTACCGGGCAGCCAACGCATCCATGATGCGGTGCGCCACATCCAGAACAGCCTGCATGTCGGCGTCTATCTTTTCACCGGTTTTTCGAAATTGCTGCGTCCGCCCGTCACCGGCGTGCTGCGGCAACTCGCGAAGCAGCAGGGACAGGCCCGCAAGCTGGTGTTCATCGACAGCAAGGTGCGCATGCCGGAAGGGCTGGACGTCTTCGTGCATCGCATCGTCCACGACATCGAAACCAAGCGGCCGCCGCGTCTGCGCGATGGCCGCTGGGTGACCTGAGGCAGCCATGGCGGAAGGCGCAGTCCTGTTACTCGTCAACGAGCGCGGCGACCGCCGCCTGCTCTGGGAATTGCTCGACGGCGAGGAGTTCGAGGCGATCTATGCGGCCAAGGACGTCTCTCAGGCGCGTTCGATGCTGGCCCAGGACAACGACGTCGCGCTGGTCGTGCTGGAAGTGGGCAGCGGCGACGCGGACGTCCGCGGCTTCTGCGACGAATTGGCTCAGGACGCCCGCACGTCGGGATTGCCGGTGCTGCTGGTCGGCGTGATTGAACCTGCCGTTCTCTGGCCGGCCGGCGCGCCTGCGAACGTCCGTGGCTTCCTGCATTCGCCGGTCGACGCGGACGTCGCGCTGCTGCAGATCCAGTCCGCGGTCGCGCCCGCCGCCGAGGCGTCTGCGGACCCGGCGGCGGATGACGTCGCGGTCGCGGCGGACGACTATCGATTCGCGTTCGATTTCAGCCTCGACGAACTGCTCGTGTCGGATCCGACCACCGGCAAGGTCCTGGATGCCAACGAAACCTTCCTCAAGCAGTCGGGGTTCACGTTGGCGCAAGCGCGTGCCCAGACCATCGATCAACTCGACTTGACCCATCGTGGCGACGCTCGCGGCGAACTGATGCGGGTGATGCAGCGCCAGGGCAGCGTGCGTACGCGCCAGATGACGCCGCGCTCCGACGGTCGACGCGTTGCCGTCGAAGCCGTGTCGCGACCGATTCGCATCGGCGATCAGGTGCGACTGCTCACTGCGCTGCGCGCCATTGCGCCGGACGCGGTCGGTCGCCCTTTCGGCGAGTTTCTGGACATACTCTGGGGCCAGCGCGGCAGCGAAGGCCTGGCCAAGACGCTGACGCAGCGACTGATCGAATGGGCCAAGTTCGACTTCCTGCACCTCGTCGCACAGCGCGCGGAAACCGGGGAAGAGGGCGATCTGGTCGTCAGCTTCCAGCGGCCCGGCCTGCCGCCGCTGATCGGCGAACATCTGCGCAATGCGGCGCTGCGCAAGGTCATGAACGGCGACGCCTTCGCCGTACATGCCGACGCCTGGAAAGCGCTCGGCGGCGAGGCCATCGCGAACACCTATCGTTTCGAATCCCTCGTCGGCATTCCCCTGCGCGACGAACGTCAGGTCGTGATCGGCGGTCTGGTATGCGCCGGCCGCCAGGTGATCGCCGAGGATTCCGGGCTGGTCCAGGCCGCGCGCTCGGTCACGGCGCGTCTGTCGATCGAACTGGAGATCGAACGCGCACACGAACTCGGTCGCGCCAAGGGGCTGCAGGACTCGCTCACCGGCTTGCCGAATCGTCTGCTCTACAACGACCGGCTTGAAACGACGATCAAGGAAGCGCACCGCACCGGCGAGTGTTTCGCGGTGCTTTTCGTCGACCTCGATCGCTTCAAGACCGTGAACGACAGCCTCGGCCACGGCGTTGGCGACGAATTGCTGATCGCGGTGTCGAAGCGCCTGCGCGCCAGCGTCCGCGGCAGCGACACGGTCGCACGATACGCCGGCGACGAGTTCACGCTGATCCTGCGCCACATCGTGCAACGCGACGACGTGCTGCGCATCGCCGAGAAGATCTGCCGTGTGCTGGAAGCGCCGCTCACGCTCGGCGATGGCCGCGAACTGCACATCACCTCGTCGATCGGCATCAGCTTCTACCCGGACGACGCGACCACGGCCGAGAAGATGCTGAAGCACGCCGACATCGCGATGTACAACGTCAAGGGCATGGGCCGGAACAATTTCCAGGCTTATGTCGCGGTGCCGGAAGAATCGCACCAGCAGCGCCTGTCGCTGGAGACCAAGCTGCGCGTGGCCGAGCGCAACAACGAATTGCGCGCCTACTACCAGCCGCAGGTCAGCGCCCTGACCGAGGACATCATCGGCATGGAGGCGTTGATCCGCTGGGAGCATCCGGAACTGGGCATGATCTCGCCCGGCTTTTTCATTCCGCTGGCCGAGGACAACGGCCTCATCATCCCGATCGGCGAGTGGATGTTGCGCACCGCCTGCGCCGACACCAAGCGCTGGCACGACAAATTCGGCGTGCCGCTGCGCATCTCGGTGAACCTGTCGGCGCTGCAGCTGCGCCAGCCCAACCTGGTCGAAGTCGTGCAGCGGGCGCTCGCCGATACCGGGCTGGAGGCGCAGCATCTGGAACTGGAAGTCACCGAGAGCATCAACGTCAAGAGCATTCCGAACCTGATCGAGATGCTGCAGGCGCTGCGCGACATGGGCTGCTCGATCGCGATCGACGACTTCGGCACCGGCCAGAGTTCGCTCGACTACATCAAGCGTTTCCCGGCCGACCGCATCAAGATCGACCAGACCTTCGTGCGCAACATCGGCGTCGACCCCGACGACGAGGCCATCGTGCGCGCCACCATCAACATGGCCCAGCACCTGAACCGCGGCGTCATCGCCGAGGGCGTCGAGTACGAAGAGCACCTGAACTTCCTGCGCGAGCACGGCTGCGAGGAGTTGCAGGGCTACCTGTTCGCCCGTCCGATGCCGCCGGCAGCGTTCGAGAACCTGATGGCGGAGCGCGAACGCCTGATCAACGGCGGTCATGCCAGTTCGACGGAGCTGTCGTGAACTTTTTCGCAGGTGTCTGGTCTATGGCTCCGAATCCCCGGAACGGAACCGAGCGATGCCCGCCAGTTTGTCCCTGCTTCCCACGCCCGCGGCCATGCTGCCGCTGGTTGCGGTGATCCCGCCGCAGGCCGGCCAAGGAAGTCCGCGCATGAGCGAGGCTGACGCCGATCTCGAACTGGTGCGCCGCGTCCAGGCCGGTCAGAAAAATGCATTCGACCTGCTGGTGCGCAAGTACCAGCACAAGGTGTTCGCGATCATTTCGCGTTACGTGCACAACCATGCGGAAGCGCAGGATGTCGCCCAGGACACCTTCCTGCGTGCCTACCGTGCGCTGGCCAATTTCCGCGGCGAGAGCGCCTTCTATACCTGGCTGTACACGATCGCGACCAACACCGCGAAGAACCATCTGGTCTCGATGGGCCGACGTCCGCCCGGCGACGACATCCAGATCGACGACGCCGCGCAGTTCGAAAGCGCCATGCGCCTGCGTGACCCGGCCACGCCGGAACGCGAACTGATGCGTCAGGAAATCGAACGTGCGGTCACGTCCGCAGTCGACAAGCTGCCCGAAGAATTGCGTCAGGCCATCACCCTGCGCGAGGTCGACGGCCTGAGTTACGAAGAGATCGCGCAAGTCATGAATTGTCCGATCGGCACCGTGCGTTCGCGCATCTTCCGTGCGCGCGATGCCATCGACCAGAACCTGCGGCCGCTGCTCGATGGCCGCGACACCGGATTGGAAGCGTCATGAGCGACGACAGCGTACGCGAACAACTTTCGTCCCTGATGGACGGCGAACTGCCTCCGGACAGCGCGCGTTTCCTGAGCAAGCGCCTCGGCAACGATGCCGACCTGGCCGCGACCTGGGAACGCTGGCACTGTGCCCGCGACATCCTGCGCCAGCAAGGCACGTTGGCGCCGGGCGATTTCTGCGCCAATGTGCGTGCCGCGCTGGATGCCGACGATGTCGTTGTCGCGCCCGTGACGGTGCAGGGCGGCGGACGCGTCTGGCGTGGTCTGGCCGGTGGCGCCATCGCTGCGGGTGTGGCCGTGTTCGCGCTGATGCTGGGTCAGCCCGCCGTGGTGCCGGAATCGCTGCAACCCGGCGCGGCCACGCTGGCCAATGTCGCGCCGGTGACGACCAGCGACCTGACCCCGAACTGGCGCCTGTCGCCGGTTTCGGACCGCCAGAGCGTCGTGCTCGCGCAGCCGCAGTTGAGCAGCGAATTCGACAGCTATTTCGTCGAACATGGCCTTGCGAACGGCACTGCGGGCGCACTCGGCATCGTCTCCTACGTGCCGGTGGTGGCGACGCCGGACACGCGCGGCGACGCCGTGGCCTCGCCGGCCGCCGGGGAAGCCGCGCGTTGATATGAGCCTCGGCATTCGTCTTGCCGCGATCCTGCTGTCCTGCGCCGGTGCCGTGTCCGCGCAGGAGGCGCTGGCCCTGCTGACGGCCGCGCAGCAGGCGCAGTCGGCACGTTCGTTCGAAGGCGTCGTAGTGTTCATGCACGACGGCCGTTTCGATGCGGTGCGCGTGGTGCATCGTCCGGGCGAAGCCGGATACCAGCAGATCGCCAGTCTCAGCGGCATGCCGCGGGTCCTGTTCCGCGACGCCCGCGAAACCCGGATCGAAGCGCCAGGCCGCGCCCAACGCCTGCCGTCATTGGTGTTCGCGGCGCAGGCGTTCGACGCGGCGCGTGTCGGCGAGAACTACCGCATCCAGCAGTCCTCGCAGGAGCGCATCGCCGGTTTCGACGCGCGCGTCATCGACGCCATCGCCCGCGACGACGTGCGCCATTCGCAGCGCCTGTGGATCAATCCGGACAATGGCCTGTTGCTGGGCGTGGCCCTGGTCGGCCCGCGCCGCGAAACCTTGCAGCAGGTGATGTTCACTTCGCTGGTGGTCGACGCGCGCGAGCAGAAGCCGTCCACTGCACCGGCGCCATCGCCGGCGATGGATGCGTCCTTGCCGATCGGATTGCCCAGCGGCTTCCGATTGATCGCGGAGCGGATCGAAGGCACGCGACGCAGCCTGGTGCTCAGCGACGGCCTGGCCATGATCACGCTGTATCTCGAGCCCCGGGCGGACGAACTCGACCGCCTGACCACGCTGCGCCGCGGCGCCACGCAACTGGCATCGCGCCAACTCGGGCGCCAGCGTGCGGTGGTGGTTGGCGAAGTGCCGCTGGCCACGGCGGTCGACCTCGCCAATCGCGCCGCCCAGGCCTTGAACGATTGAAGCAAGGCGCTATGTGCGCCCTCGTTCCATCCCAAGCAATCAGGAGATCCATCCATGTTGAAGCGCTGTCTTCAGATCGCCGTGTTGGTCGCTGCCGTTGCCGCCGCGCCGCTCGGCGCGCAAGGTTTGCCGGATTTCACCCAACTGGTCGAGCGCAATGCGCCGGCGGTGGTCAACATCACGGCGCGCAAGAATGCCGCCGACGACAACGACCCCTCGCAACTCAGCGAGGAAGAGGTGCCCGACGTGTTCCGTCGCTTCTTCGGCGACCCGCGCCAGTTCCAGGACCCGCGACGTGGCGGCGGCGAACGGGTGTCCGGCGGTTCCGGGTTCATCATTTCGGCCGACGGCTACCTGATGACCAACCACCACGTCGTCGATGGCGCCGATGAGGTGACCGTGCGCCTGAAAGACCGTCGCGAGTTCAAGGCCAAGGTCATCGGCAGCGACCAGCAAAGCGACGTCGCCCTGCTCAAGATCGAGGCCAGCGGCCTGACCGCGGCCACGCTCGGCGATTCGTCCAAGCTCAAGCCGGGTCAGTGGGTGGTCGCGATCGGTTCGCCCTACAACCTCGACTTTTCGGTCACCGCCGGCATCGTCAGCGCGGTTGGCCGCAATCTCGGCGACGACCAGCGCTACGTGCCCTTCATCCAGAACGATGCGGCGATCAATCGCGGCAATTCCGGCGGCCCGCTGTTCAATCTCGACGGGCAGGTCGTCGGCATCAATTCGCAGATCTTCTCGAACACCGGCGGCTCGATCGGCCTCAGTTTCGCGATTCCGATCGACTACGCCAACAAGGTCGTCGCCCAATTGCGCAGTTCGGGCAAGGTGGCGCGCGGCTATCTCGGCGTGGGCCTGCAAGAAGTGACGGCGGATCTGCAGAAGACTCTGGGCCTGTCCCGCGTCACCGGTGCGCTCGTCGCCCAAGTCAACTCGAACACGCCCGCCGCCAAGGCCGGTCTGAAGGAAAGCGACGTGATCGTCAGCGTCGACGGTCAGAAGATCGAACGCTCCGGCGATCTGCCGCCGATCATTGGTGCAACCGCGCCGGGCACCAAGGTCACGCTCGGCATCGTCCGCGACGGCAAGCCGATGACGGTGCCGCTGGTCGTCGGCGAATTGCCGGGCAATCTCGCCGCGGGCGGCGCCAGCGCGGCCGGCCCGGGCGCCGAACCGACCAAGGGCGACGCGCTCGGACTGGCGGTCCGTGAACTGACCTCCGATGAACGTGAACAGTCCGGCATCGACGATAGCGTGCTGGTCGAGAGCGTGACCGGCAGCAGTGCCCGCCGTGTCGGCCTGCGCCCGGGCGACGTGGTCATCATGGTCGGCCGCAAGCGCGTCGGCACCGTCGCCGAGTTCAAGGCCGCGGCGGCGGCCGTGCCGAAAGGCGAGGCGGCGATGCTGCTGGTCCGTCGCGGCGGCAACAACTCGTTCATCGCCTTGCCGGCCGGGGACTGAGCTTTGCGCCCGCGGCGGGCCGGACCGTGCGATAATCCGCCATCCCCATGAATGAGTGGCCCCGGCTTCACGCCGGGGCCTTGGTATTGCATGAAGCATATTCGCAACTTTTCGATCATCGCCCACGTCGACCACGGCAAGTCGACCCTGGCCGACCGCATCATCCAGATCTGCGGCGGCCTGGAAGAGCGCGAGATGGAAGCCCAGGTGCTCGACTCGAATCCGATCGAGCGCGAGCGCGGCATCACCATCAAGGCCCAGTCGGTGTCCTTGCCCTTCAAGGCGAAGGATGGCCAGACCTACCTGCTGAACTTCATCGACACGCCCGGCCACGTCGACTTCTCCTATGAAGTCTCGCGCTCGCTTGCGGCCTGCGAAGGCGCGCTGCTCGTGGTCGACGCCGCGCAAGGCGTCGAAGCGCAGTCGGTGGCGAACTGCTACACCGCGGTCGAGATGGGCCTGGAAGTGTTGCCGGTGCTGAACAAGATCGACCTGCCGACGGCCGACCCGGAAAAGGTCAAGAAGGAGATCGAGGCGGTCATCGGGCTCGATGCCACCGACGCATTGCAGGTCAGCGCCAAGACCGGCCTGAACGTGCGCGACGTGCTCGAAGCCATCGTCGAGCAGATTCCGCCGCCCAAGCCGCGCGACTGCGAACAGCTGCAGGCGCTGATCATCGACTCCTGGTTCGACAACTACCTCGGCGTCGTCTCGCTGGTGCGCGTGATGCAGGGCGAGATCAGGCCCAAGGACAAGATCTTGGTGATGTCGACCGGGCGCACGCATGAAGTCGACCAGGTCGGCATCTTCACGCCCAAGCGCAAGGTCACCGATCGTCTCGGACCGGGCGAAGTCGGCTTTCTGTGCGCCTCGATCAAGGAAGTGCACGGTGCGCCGGTCGGCGACACGCTGACGCTCGCGAAAGATCCGGCGCCGAGCCCGCTGCCCGGCTTCCGCAAGATGCAGCCGCGCGTGTTCGCCGGCCTGTTCCCGACCAATGCCGACGATTATCCGGACCTGCGCGAAGCTCTGGAAAAGCTGACGCTGAACGATTCCTCGCTGCATTTCGAGCCGGAGAGCTCGGAAGCCCTAGGCTTCGGCTTCCGTTGCGGCTTCCTCGGCATGCTGCACATGGAGATCGTGCAGGAGCGTCTGGAGCGCGAATACGACCTCGACCTGATCACGACCGCGCCGACCGTGGTCTACGAAATCCTCGATACCGACGGCAAGGTCGCGCCGCTCGACAATCCGGCCAATCTGCCGCCGGTCAACAAGATCGAAGAGATCCGCGAACCGATCATCCACGCCACGATCCTGACGCCGCCGGACTACGTCGGCAACGTCATCTCGCTGTGCGAGGAGAAGCGCGGCAGCCAGGTCTCGATCAATTACCTCGGCTCGCAGGTGCAGATCATCTACGAAATGCCGCTGGCCGAAGTCGTGCTCGATTTCTTCGATCGGCTGAAGTCGGCGAGTCGCGGCTACGCTTCGCTCGACTACCACTTCCTGCGTTTCGACCCCGGCAGCTTCGTGCGCCTCGACGTGCTGATCAATGGCGACAAGGTCGACGCGCTGTCGTCGATCGTGCATCGCTCGCAGGCCGACCGTCGCGGTCGCGACTTGTGCGAGCGCATGAAGGACCTGATTCCGCGGCAGATGTTCGACGTCGCGATCCAGGCGGCGATCGGCGCACAGATCATCGCCCGTTCCACGGTCAAGGCGATGCGCAAGAACGTGCTTGCAAAGTGCTATGGCGGCGATGCCACGCGCAAGAAGAAACTTCTGGAAAAGCAGAAGGAAGGCAAGAAACGCATGAAGCAGGTCGGCCGCGTCGAGATTCCGCAGGAGGCTTTCCTCGCGGTGCTGCAGACCGATTCCAAGTAACCAACACGGACGCCCGCATGGGAAACATCAAGCTCGATTTTGCCCTGATTCTCGTGGTGCTGACCGCCCTGACCGGCGTCATCTGGGCCATTGACCACTGGCTGTTCGCGAAGGCTCGGGCCGCGCGACAGGGGGAAGCCGCGAGGGAACCCTTGCTGGTCGAATACTCGCGTTCGTTCTTCCCGGTGATCTTCATCGTCCTGATCATCCGCTCGTTCATCGCCGAGCCGTTCCGCATTCCATCGAGTTCGATGATGCCGACCCTGCTGATCGGCGACTTCATCCTGGTCAACAAGTTCTCCTACGGCATCCGCATCCCGGTCCTCAACAAGGAAGTCGTCGCCATCGGCAAACCGAAGCGTGGCGATGTCGTCGTGTTCAAGTATCCCGGGAAATTCCCGGGCGACCCGGCGGCCGGCACCGACTACATCAAGCGCGTGATCGGCGTGCCCGGCGACACCATTCGCTACGTCGACAAGATCGTGTACATCAATGGCGAAGCGGTGGAACAGGTCGCGGTCGGGCGTTACGAAGGCGTCGGCCAGGGCGAAGGCATGACTGGCGCGTTGCGCTCGATCGAGAAATTGCCCGGGCGCGAGCACGATATCCTGCAGAACCCCTTCAGCATGGCGCCGCCACCGACGGGAGACACGTGGGTCGTTCCCGAGGGCGCCTATCTGGTCCTGGGCGACAACCGCGACAATAGCGAAGACAGCCGTTATTGGGGTATGGTGCCGGAAGCGAATCTGGTCGGACGCGCCTTCTTCATCTGGATGAACTGGGACTCCCAGAACGGCGGCATCGACTTCGGCCGGATCGGAACTGTCATCCGCGGAGGAGAATGAAATGACGATCGTGCGTTCGCGTCAATCGGGCATCACGCTGCTCGGTTTCATCATCGTGCTGGCGGTGGTCGGCTTTTTTGCCTTTCTTGGCATGAAGCTGTTCCCTGCGTACTCCGAGTATTACAACGTGGTCAGCGCCATGGAGCAGATCGCGCGCGAACCGGGCTCGTCGCGCTGGTCGCCCGCGGAGATTCTCACGTCGCTCGAGAAGCGCATGTACATCAACTACGTTGACGAAAAGTACGTCAACAAGCGCAGCTTCCAGATCAAGCGGTCTGGAACCGGCTACACGTTGTCGGTCAAGTATGAACGGCGCGAACCCATGCTTTACAACTTGGACTATGTCGCCAAGTTCGAACGCACGGTTCATATCGGCACCAACAGCAGTGATCAGAACTGATCCGTGAGCGTCTCGCTCAGCGAGCAGGCGCTGACGCATCGGAGCGCGCGCGGCGCAAACAACGAGCGCCTGGAATTCCTCGGCGATGCCGTGGTCGGTCTGGTCGTCGCGGAACTTTTGTACGAACGTTATCCGAAGCTCGACGAAGGCGTGTTGACGCGCATGCGCGCACATCTGGTCTGCGAGCGTGGCCTGGCAGATCTGGCCAGGTCGCTCAAGCTCGGCGAGCGGCTGCAACTCGGACCCGGCGAGTTGAAGTCCGGCGGCCATCGCCGTGATTCGATCCTCGCCGATGCGCTCGAAGCGCTTGCTGCCGCGCGGTTCTTCGAGGCGGGGTGGGAGACGTGTCGCAGCGAAGTGCGCGCCTGGTTCGAACCTGCCTTGGCCGGGTTGCATGCCGACGATTTCGGCAAGGACGCGAAAACGCGACTGCAGGAATGGCTGCAGGCACGTGCGCTGGGATTGCCGGAGTATCTGTTGATCGACGCGACGGGTCCGGAGCATGCGCGCGAATTCCTCGTGCAATGCTTCGTGCCGGGACGGGAACGCCAGACCGAGGCGCGCGGCGGCAGCCGCAAGCTGGCCGAAGCGCGGGCCGCCGAAGCCATGATCACCCAATTGCAGGACGAGGAGCGCAAGGCGAAATCCGCATGACCGAACATCGTTTCGCCACCGTCGCCGTCGTGGGTCGGCCCAATGTCGGCAAGTCGACCCTGCTGAATGCGCTGATCGGATTCTCGCTCAGCATCGTTGCGCCCAAGCCGCAGACCACCCGCCACCGAGTGCTTGGCGTGCTCACCCGCGAACACGCGCAGTTCGCCTTCCTGGACACGCCGGGCATTCATCGCGCGCAGGCGCGGGCGCTGAACAAGCTGCTGAACCGCACCGCGTTCTCGGCGCTGGAGGAGGCCGACATCGTGTTGTGGCTGCTTGACGCCACGCGCCGCACGGAAGAAGACGAACTCGTCGCCGAGCGCCTCAAGGGACGCAAGGTGCCGGTCGTGATCGCGCTGAACAAGGCCGACAAGATCGCCGACAAATCGAAGCTGCTGCCGATGATTGCCGATCTCCAGCAAACCTACGAGCCGGCGGCCATCGTGCCGATCTCGGCGTTGAAGAACTCGGGGACGGAACAGCTGATCAAGGTCCTGACCGGGCTGGCTCCGGCAGGCGATGCGCAGTTCGACGCCGACGACATCACCGATCGCAGCGAACGCTTCCTCGCTGCGGAACGCGTGCGCGAGCAGTTGATCCTGCAGTTGCACGACGAGTTGCCGTACGCGACCAGCGTCGAGATCGAACGCTGGGAGCAGGAAGGCGATCTGGTCAAGATCGGTGCGGTGATCTGGGTCGAACGCGATGCGCAGAAGGCCATCGTCATCGGTGCCGGCGGCGCGCAGCTGAAAGCCATCGGCACGCGTGCGCGCAAAGTGCTGGAGAAATTGCTCGATGCGCGCGTGCACCTGGAGACCTGGGTGCGCGTGCGCGAGAACTGGTCGGACGACGAACGCGCCTTGAAGCGCATGGGCATCGACCAGGCCTGAGCCGTGGCCGAGCGCATCGAACGGCAGCCGGCCTATGTGCTGCACGAGCGCGCGTATCGCGAAACCAGCGCCCTGATCGAATTGTTCACCCGCGATCATGGTCGCGTGTCGGTCGTCGCACGGGGCTTGCGGGCCGCGAAACCCCGATTCCAGCGTGGCTGCCTGCGTGCTTTCCAGCCGATCGAATGCGCCTGGCTGCATCGCGGGGAGCTGGGTCAGTTGACGGCCGCGGAGTCCGCCGGATTGCCGCTCGTGCTGACCGGCCTGCGTCTGCAATCGGCCCTGTATCTGAACGAGTTGCTGGTGCGGTTGCTGGTGCGGCATGACCCGCATCCCGAGGTCTTCGATGCCTACGCGCGTCTGCTCGCGCAATTGCCGGCAGCCGTCGATGCACTCGGATTCGCATTGCGGCGTTTCGAAGCACGGGTGCTGGGCGAACTCGGCTATGGCATCGACTTCGGCTTCGACACGTCCAGCGGGCGCGATGTCGATGCGAATGGACGCTATCGCGTGATCGCCGAACACGGCGTGATTGCCGCGCCGCCGCTCGCGGTCGATTCGATCTCGGGCGCGGCGCTGTTGGCGTTGCAGTCGGGTCGCCAGCCGGGCGCGAACGAATTGCAGGAACTGCGGCGGATGATGCGTGCGCTGTTGCTGCATCACCTTGGCGGGCGCGGCTTGAACGCGTGGCGCGTGCTCAAGTCGCCAGCGCCGCCTGCAGATCCGGCATGAGTTCGGCGCAGGCCGCGTCGTAGCGCGGCAACAGCTGCGTCCAGTCGACATCGCAGCGTGGCGTGGTGTCGATGAAGCGCGTCAGCGGAATGGCGCCGCAGAACCCGGCGGAGGATTTCATGCGGTGCAAGACATCGCGCAGCGCGTTTTCGTCGCGCCTTGCCAAGGCGGCTTCGATCAGGTCGCGATACATCGGCAGCTCGTCGCGCAGCATGCCGCGCAGCGTGCGCACCGTATCCATGCGGCCCCAAATGGCCAACGCGGCAGCGTCGTCCAGCGACGACGCCAGTTCTGCCGCGGACAGCGCCGCGTTCAACTGCGTGATGTCGACCGGTTTCTCCAGTGTCGCCGCGAATCCGACGGCTTTCAGCTCTGCGGCCCGCGCGGCATCGAGTTCGGCGCTGATCGCGATCGCGCGGGCGGTGCGCGTGCCGTCGACGTCGCGCAATCGCTGCAGCAGCGTGCGGCCGTCCTCGCCGTCAAGGCGCTGGTCGACCACCACGACATCGAAGCGGTCGTTGGCGGCCGCCGCTGCCGCGGCGCTGCCCGACGCGGCCAAGGCCACGACATGACCCAATGCGCGGAGCTGTGCGCCCAGCACTTCGCGCACGATCGGTTCGTCGTCGACCAGCAGAACCTTCAGCGACATTGGATGGCTCCGGTTCGGGCAGGCGGGCAGGGCAGCCGGTAGACTACACGGCCCGAATGCCAGTGCAGAACGCCCTTGACTCGACGTGTTCCCGCCGAGCCCGTGCAGCTCGACATCCAGAACTTCACCCACGATGGTCGCGGCGTCGCGCGCGTCGACGGCAAGGCGATCTTCGTCTCCGGCGCGCTGACCGGCGAGCGCGTCGTTGCGAAGCGGACGGCCAGGCATCGCCAGTACGACGAGGCCGAAGTCATCGAAGTGTTGCAGGCTTCGCCGGACCGGGTCGCGCCCGGTTGCGCGCACTTCGGCGTTTGCGGCGGCTGCGCCCTGCAGCATCTGGCGCCTTGGGCGCAGATCGCCGCGAAGCAGACCACGCTGATCGAGAATCTGTCGCGCATCGGCGATGTCGAACCGAAACGCGTGCTCGATCCGCTGCAAGGCGAGCCTTGGGGCTATCGCCGTCGTGGCCGCCTTTCCGTGCGTCATGTCGAGAAGAAGGGAAGGGTGCTGGTCGGCTTTCGAGAGACCAATGGCAAGTACGTCGCCGATCTTGCGCGTTGCCCGGTGGTGTTGCCCGCGGTCGGCGAGCGGCTCGGCGTCATCGCCGAACTGCTGGCCTCGATGGACGCGGTGCGCGAGATCCCGCAGATCGAGTTTGCCTGCGGCGACGCCCTGACCGCGCTGGTGTTCCGCCATCTCGAGCCCTTGTCCGAGGGCGACCTCGCCAAGCTCAAGGCCTTCGCGCAGCGCGAAAACCTGGCGGTGATGCTGCAACCGAAGGGACCGGACTCGGTGCACGCGCTGTGGCCGGAGCAGGTGGGGTTGCATTTCGACATTCCCCGTTTCGACCTGCGGCTCGACTTCGATGCGCTCGATTTCATCCAGGTCAACGCCGCGATCAATGCGCGCATGATCGATCACGCGCTGGCCTTGCTGGATGTGCAGCCGGAGGAGTCGGTGCTGGATCTGTTCTGCGGTCTAGGCAATTTCACGCTGCCGCTGGCGCGCCAGGCGAAGTCGGTCGTGGGTGTCGAAGGCGATCATGCGCTCGTCGCGCGCGCCAGGCGCAATGCCGAGCGCAACGGCATCGCCAATGCCGAATTCTTCATGGCCGATCTCGCCGAGAACCAGCGCGACGCGGCCTGGGCCAGGCGTCACTACGACCGCGTCCTCCTCGACCCGGCCCGCGCCGGCGCCGACAAGCTGATCGAGTGGTTTCCGTTCAAGCAGGTCAAGCGCATCGTCTACGTGTCCTGCCATCCGGCCTCGCTGGCCCGCGATGCCGGCATGCTGGTGCGCGATCACGGCTACAAGCTCAAGGCCGCGGGCGTGATGGACATGTTCCCGCATACCGCGCATGTCGAGTCCATCGCCGTGTTCGAGCGCTGAGATGGGCATCGAGATCGAGCGCAAGTTTCTGGTCCGCGGCGACGTCTGGCGTGCGCTGGCGTCGCGGCGCATCGCGATGGATCAGGGCTATCTCGGCGGCGAACACTGCTCGGTGCGCGTGCGCCTGGAGGGCGCGGATGCGCGGCTCAACATCAAGTCGCGCGAAGCCGGCGCACGCCGCATCGAGTTCGAATACGCGATACCGATGCAGGATGCGCAGGACATGCTGGCGCGGCTGTCGGGTCCGCGCGTGACCAAGACGCGGCATCACGTCGTCGTCGACGGCGCCTTGTTCGAAATCGACGAATTTGCCGGCGCGAACGCGGGCCTGGTCGTGGCGGAAATCGAACTGGATGCGGTCGATTCGCCGTTCCCGCGCCCGGACTGGCTGGGTCGCGAGATCACCGACGAAGTTCGCTTCTACAATCTGCGCCTGGCCGAGACGCCGTTTTCCGCCTGGCCGGACCGTGCTGCACTGATCGAGGAAATCGCATGCTCATGATCGGCATCGCCGGCAAGACGCTGGCGCCCGAAGAACACGACTGGATTCGCGCGCCGATGGTCTGCGGCGTGATCCTGTTTACCCGCAACTTCGAATCGCGCAGCCAGGTCGCTGCGCTGTGCGCCGAGATTCGCGCCGTGCGCGGCGGCGAATTCCTGATCGCGGTCGATCAGGAAGGCGGCCCGGTGCAACGTTTCCGCGACGGCTTCACGGCGCTGCCGGCATTGGCCTTGTTCGGCGAGCGCTACGCGACCGACGCGGCCGGTGCGCTTGATCTCGCCGAACAACACGGCTGGCTGATGGCCAACGAGATGCTCGCGCTCGGCGTCGACCTCAGCTTCGCGCCCTGCGTGGATCTGAAGCGCGGCAACCGCGCCATCGGCATCCGCGCCTTCCATGAGGATCCGGCGGTGGTCGCCGCGTTTGCCGCGGCCTACGTGCGCGGCATGCATCGTGCCGGCATGGCGGCGACGCTGAAACATTTTCCGGGCCACGGTTCGGTGCTCGAGGACACGCATTTCGATGCGGCCGTCGACCCGCGTCCGTTCGACGTGATCGAACGCGATGACCTGTATCCGTTCGCGGCCGGTTTTGCTGCGCAGGCGGAAGCGGTGATGATGGCGCACGTCAGTTATCCGCAGGTGGCGCCCGAGCCGGCCGGGTATTCGCCGCATTGGATCCGCGCCGTGCTGCGCGAGCGCATGCGGTTCGCGGGCGTGGTGTTTTCGGACGACATCGGCATGGCTGCGGCCGAGTCCGCGGGCGGCATCAAGGCTCGCATCGACGCGCATCTCGATGCCGGTTGCGACGTGGTGCTGGTCTGCGCGCCGGTGCTGGTGGCGGAAGCCATCGCCGCGGTCGCCGCGCGCACGCCGCCATCCGCGTCGACGTGCGCGTCGTTGCATGCTCGGGCCGCGCCCGAATGGACGCAGCTGCTCGCGTCCGACGATTTCATCCATACCCGCGCCGGCCTCGCCGCGCTCAGCCAGGAGTCCGTGGCATGACTGCCCATCCGCTGTCCGAAGCACTGAAGAATTCAGAGCTGCTGTGGTCGCGTCAACAGCTGTTCGCCGAAATTTCGCGTCTGGGCCGCGAGCTCGATGCCGTGTATGCGGACACCGCGCAGCCGCCGGTCTTCCTGACCGTGATGAACGGCGGCATGTTTTTCGGTGCGTACCTCGCGCATGCCAGCACGATCGATTTCCACTTCGACTACGTGCACGCCACCCGCTACCGCAGCGGCACCATGGGTCACGCGCTGGAGCTGGTGAAGGCGCCGCGCACCCCGCTCAATGGGCGCGACGTGCTGATCGTCGACGACATCCTCGATGAAGGCAAAACCCTGGTCATGGTGCGCGACTGGTGCCTGGCGCAAGGCGCGGCGTCGGTACGCATCGCGGTGCTGACGGAGAAGAAGCACGATCGCTGCGTGCCCGGCTTCAAGGCCGATTTCGTCGGCGTGCCGGTGGCGGATCGTTACGTCTACGGCTTCGGCATGGACTATTACGAACAGGGTCGCAGCCTCGACGCGATCTACGCACTGAAGGACTGAGTCGATGAGCATGGCACTCGGCCTGATCGGCGGCACCGGCCTGTATGCGTTTCCGGGGCTTGAACACGCGACGCGCGTCGAGATCGACACGCCGTATGGCGCGCCCTCCGGCGCCTACGTCTGCGGCGAACTGGACGGCCAGCGCGTCGCCTTCCTCGCACGTCATGGCGAATCGCATACGGTGGCGCCGCATCGCGTGAACTACCGCGCCAACGTCCACGGCTTCAGGCAACTGGGCTGCAGGACCCTCATCGGCATCAACGCCGTCGGCGGCATTCGCCATGACATGGGGCCGCGCGTGGTGGTGGTGCCGGACCAGATCATCGACTACACGCATGGTCGCGCCAGCAGCTACAGCGACATGCCGGATACCAAGGTCGAGCACATCGACTTCACCCACCCGTATACGCCGCAGTTGCGCACCCGTCTGCTGGCCGCGGCCGGACAGGCTGGCGTCGCGGTCATCGACGGCGGCTGCTACGGCGCGACCCAGGGGCCGCGACTCGAGACCGTGGCCGAGATCTCGCGCCTGCGCCGCGACGGCTGCGACCTGGTCGGCATGACCGGCATGCCGGAAGCGGTGCTGGCGCGCGAACTGGGTCTCGACTACGCCTGCCTTGCCCTGATCGCCAACTGGGCCGCGGGCTGCGGCGACGAGGGCGAGATCAGCATCGAGGAGATTTATGCGCATCTGGCCGCGGCGACGGCGCAGGTTCCGCCCGTCGTTCGCGCCTTGTTGGCGATGAATCGGGGCTGAAGACTTGTAATTCTTTTCAAACTGGGAAAAACTCCGGCCGCTGCGCCGCCGTGGCCAGCCGTGTTTCCTTTCAAGGGTTTGTACAGCAATGCGCACCGGTACCGTGAAGTGGTTCAACGACGCGAAGGGCTTCGGCTTCATCGCGCCTGATGATGGCGGCGAAGATGTTTTCGTCCATTATTCTGCGATTACCGCGAAGGGCTTCCGCAGCCTTCAGGAAGGCCAGAAGGTCAGCTTCGAGGTCCAGCAGGGCCCGAAGGGCGCCCAAGCCGCTGGCGTCGTTCCGGTCGCTTGATCCGACCCGAAGTCGATGCATGAAGAACCCCGCCATGGCGGGGTTTTTCATGTCAGTGCCCGGACGGCGAGAACTGCAGTCGCGCCAGGTCGGCGTACAAGCCCCCGGCCTGCATCAGTTCCGCGTGCGTGCCGACGGCCTGGATGCGGCCGTGGTCGAGCACGACGATGCGGTCCGCCTTCTGCACGGTGGCGAGGCGGTGGGCGATGATGATCGTGGTGCGGCTGCCCATGACGGACTCGATCGCCTGCTGGATCGCGGCTTCCGACTGCGCGTCGAGCGCGCTGGTGGCTTCGTCCAGCAGCAGGATCGGCGCGTCGCGCAGCAGCGCGCGGGCGATGGCGATGCGTTGTCGCTGTCCGCCCGACAGGCGAACGCCGCGCTCGCCGAGTTCGGCGGCATAACCGCCGGGTTGGGCGACGATGAAATCGTGCGCCTGTGCCGCTTTCGCCGCGCGTTCGATATCGGCTTGGCCGGCGCCATCGCGACCCATGGCGATGTTCGCGGCGGCGTCCATCGCGAAGATCACCGGATGTTGCGGCACCACGGCGATGCGGCCACGCAGGTCGGCCAGGCGGGTCGTCGCGAGGTCCTGGCCGTCGACGAGGATGCGTCCCGATTCGGCTTCGTGAAAGCGCAGCAGCAGCTGGAACAGGGTGCTCTTGCCGGCGCCGCTCGGTCCGACCAGGGCGACGGTTTCGCCGGGACGGATGTCGAGCGAGAAGTCGTCGAGGGCGATCTGCTCGGGTCGGCCCGGGTAGCGGAACCGCACCCGTTCGAAGCGGATCGCGCCGCGTGCGGGAAGGGGCGCCGGCCGGGCATCGGCAAGGTCGCGCACCGCCGCTTCGGTGGCCAGCAGCTCGGCGATGCGTTCCATCGCGCCGGCCGCGCGCTGCACCTCGCCCCAGACTTCGGTGAGTGCGCCGACCGAACCGGCCGCCGTCACCGCGTAGAACACGAACTGGCCGAGCGTGCCGGCGGTCATGGCGCCGGCCAGCACGTCCTTGGCGCCGATCCACAACACCAGCGTGATCGCCCCGAAGACCAGCAGGATGACCATCAGCGTCAGCCAGGCGCGGGTGCCGATGCGGCGTCGTGCAGTGGCCAGCGAGCGCAGGATGGTGCCGTCGAAGCGCAGCGCTTCCGCCGTCTCGCGGGTGAAGGCCTGCAGGGTCTGGATGGCGCCGAGCGATTCCGCCGCCTGGGCGCTGGCGTCGGCGATGCGTTCCTGCGATTCCTTCGACAGCCCGCGCACGCGCCGGCCGAAGAACACGATGGGTAGAATGGCGAGCGGAATCACCAGCGCCGCCAGGCCGGCGAGTTTCGGACTGGTGATGACCAGCAAGGCGCTGGCGCCGACCAGCATGACGACGCTGCGCAGGGCCACCGAGACCGAAGAACCGATCACCGTCTGCACCAGTTCGGCGTCGGCGGTGATGCGCGACAGCAGTTCGCCGCTGCGGCTGCGCTCGAAGAACGCCGTGTCGAGCGTCAGCAGGTGCGCATACAGGCGGCGACGCAGGTCGGCGACGACCGATTCGCCGAGCATCGAGATGAACCAGAAGCGCAATGCCGTCGCCAGCGCCAGCACGCCGGCGACGACGAACAGGCCGAGGAAACTGCGGTCGATCGCCGCCGGGTCGCCGCCGGAGAAGCCGTGGTCGATCATCTGGCCGACCGCCCAGGGCAGGGTCAGGGTCGCGGCCGAGGACAACGCGAGGAAGCACAGCCAACCGAAGGCCAGGCGGCGATACGGCCGCAGGTACGGCAGCAATGCGCGCAGGGGTTTCAGACCGGACTTGGTCGACGCGGCGGATTCGGACATCGCTGCATTGTGGGGTCGGCGCGCCGGCGTGCAAGGCCCGGCGTCAATCGAGGCTGCGCAACGTCGCCTGGCCGCGGGTGGCATCGCGCAGCGTCTCGACCAGGCGGTCGCGCAGGTCGGCGCGCAGGTTGAGTCGCAGGGTCACGCCGTCGGCGTCGAAGTGTTCCTCGGTCTTCTCCGCGGCAAGGCCGTCGATCACGACATGCACGGCGCCCAGATGGGCGAATCCGGCGCGGATTTCGACCGAGCAGGTCTCGACGCGTTCGAGTCTCGGCGCGGTGCGCAGGCATTCCGCCGCGGCACCGCCGTAGGCACGCACCAATCCGCCGGCGCCAAGCTTGATGCCGCCGAACCAGCGCGTCACGACCACGACCACATGGTCCAGTCCCTGGCCGTCGATGGCCGCGAGGATGGGGCGTCCGGCCGTGCCCGATGGTTCGTCCGCATCGTCGGAACGGTAGGATGCGTCGACGCGATACGCCCAGCAATTGTGGCGCGCGTCGACGTCGCTCGCGGCGTCGATGAAGGCCATGGCGGCCGCGATGCTGTCCGCCGGGGCCGCCTGGGCGATGAAGCGGCTCTTCTTGATCTCGATCTCGAACCGATGCGGCGCCGCCAGGGTCGGCCGCAGGCTCATGGCGCGTAGCGGCGCAGGTCGGTCGGGATCACGATGTTCGGGTATTCCGTGCGGAAACGATAGAGTTCGGTGCGGGCCTCGGTGTAGCGACGGTCGCGCACGAGCTGACGGATGCGCGCCAGCCATTCCTGCGGCGGCGCGACGGCTTCCTTGCGCTGGGTGTCGGCTTCGTCGCGCTTCTCCCCGGTTTCGACGGACAGCGCGCCGAGTGTGTCCTCGGCCATGGGGGCGGGCGCGGCAGCGGGTGCGGCCGCGACATTCTGGCGACGTTCCGGGACGGCAGCGGCGCCACCATGATCGGCGCGCTGATGCGGGTCGGGCACGATGGCCTTTTGCAGGATCGGGGCCGGTTCGGCTGCGGCCGGCGCGACCGACGCAGCCGCCTCCTGCTTGGCACGCGCGCGATCGCCGAAGGCTTTTGGTTCCTGCGCGGGCACGGGCGGCGGCGGCGCCGGCATTTGTGCCATTTCCAGACCGCGTTCGCGTTCGCCGTGGTTGCCGGGCAGCACCTCGACCTCGAAGGCCTCGTCGCGCGCGGCTGGCGCCGACGCCGCGGCCGCAGGGTCGTGGTGGCCGGGG
>JBGASK010000012.1:0-44895 GCA_044229785.1 Ahniellaceae bacterium | reverse complement strand
GTGCCCAGCTTGAGCACCAAGTCCCCAGCTGTGGCCGAACCACACAGCGCAAGCAATACAAGGGCTTTCGCACGAATCTTCATGTGACACCTCTCTGATCTGGGCAAATCTTACCAGCTGATCGTTAAGCCAACATTAGCAGGATGGCGATGGGCGCACCGAGTTGCAAGGCCCGCACAAAGTTTGTCCCTCATTGATGGGATGTAGGACGCACTCGGCGACAAGCTCCCCTAGTCGAATCAAAAAAAAACCCCGCCTTTCGGCGGGGTTTTTCGGACCGGCTTGAACGCTCGATTACGGAGCGGCCGAGGTCGGGCAAGCGATGGCGGGAACCGCACCGCTCGGAACCACACAGCGCGAAGCCTTGTGGCGCCAGATACCGGCGAAGTTCGCCAGGACGCTGGTCGTCTGGGTGTTTTCAGCCCAGAAACCGGTGACCGGCATACCGGCGTAGCGAGTGCCGTCGGCAGCCGCGCGGCTGAGGTGCGAGGTCATCGGGGCCGACGAATCGTCCCAGAAGCGCATCTTCATCCAACCTTCGGTGAAGCCAAAGTCGCTGACTTCAACGTTTGCCGCCAGCTTCGAGCCCAGAACCAGGGTCGAACCAGTGATGGCATTCGTGGCGTCAAACGAGCTCGGCTGGTTGAACGTGACAACCTGCGCTTCCCAGTACAGCTGGGGCGTGGTGATCTGGCCCGGCAGCGTCGGCGAGAAGTCGACGCATCCGTCTTCACCGCCATCCAAGCAATCCGACGAACCGTCGTTTTCTTCGCGATCATAGATCGAGAGACGGATGTCGACCGGAGCAGTACCCGCGCCTTCAGCACCGGCGAAGACGTACTGGAACGGAACGATGGCCGGCGACGGCTTGTCGACGTAGAAGCGCTTGGTCGGGAAGGTCACAACCCATTCCGACGCCAGGATCGGCGCACCGGAGCTGTCGGCAAGCACGGCGTATTCATTGAAGATCGCGTCATGCATGTAGACGGCCGAGACGGCGTCGATGGCGTTGGCCGGCGAGTGGCTCGTGGTGACCAGCGTGCCGTTGTCGAAGACCGTGGCGTCAGCACCCGAACCCGTCGGGAAGTTGGCGTTGGCCAGCGACGGCTGCGTGGTACCCGGGGCGAAGTGCAGGCGCGACACGGTGAAGCCGTCGATCGCGTCCGGGACGTAGGTCAGCTGCGTACCGTTGGCGAAGTCGACGATCGCGGCCGCGCCGAACAGACCGCCACCACCGTTTTCCACGGTCGGGGCGACGACGTCAGCAGCACCGTTCGATTCGCTCCAGTAGTCGGCCGACGAGTTCGAGTTCGTCCACGCGGTGACGACCTGCGGGCAGTCGTCCGGCACGCCGAGACCATCGTGGGTGATCGCGTTCAGGCTGCCTTCGGCATAACCGTTGGCGGCGTTCAGCACGATGCCCATTTCGATCACTTCAAGGTGACCTTCGCGGGTACGATCCAGCGTGTTCGGGCCGGCGTCGTTGTTGTTCGAACCGCCGAAGGCGGTCGTGTTGACGTACTGCAGGTTACGGAAGGCGACATAACGCATGCCGTTGTTCACGGGCAGCGTGGTGTTCGTCTTGATGGCCGGAACGGTGCAGCTGTTGTCGGCGGTGCTGAGGTTGGCCGGACCGGTGGCGCTCAGCTGATAGACCGCACCCGTCCACACGTCGTACGGCGACAGGTAGAGGTTGAAGTCGAGCACTTCGCGGCTGTTACGGCCTTCAACGAAGCGGACCTTGACGGCCTTGCCGAATTCCGTCGTGTTGACGATCGACACAAGCGTCTGGTTGCCACCGTTGACGGTGTAGTAGGGGTAAATCAGAACCTGGCCAAGGCCATCGGGGTTCAGGTTCACGGCGTTGGCGACGCTCGCGATGCCCGCCACACCGGCGATGCCCGCGATGACCGCGTTCGTCAGGGCGTTCTTTTTCATCACAACACTCCTAAATATGACCACAGGGCTTTTGCTTGCGACTGACTCGTCCTGATCGGCTTCTTCGACCGCCAAGGAACAGAGCTACGCAACAGCAATCGTAATGCTAGAGGATGGCTCGGATCAATGCAAGCCACCTCAGCGAGCATTCTTGGGCAAATGGTACCAGACACCTTCAATCTGCAACCAGCTCTCTTCGATCACCCCTGCCGAGGCTTGAACGCCCGGAATTCCGGGGAGTTTGGTCTCGATGGCAACCTCGACACTGACCGCACAGGTCGACGCATCGTCGCAATGGCGATCGACGTACTTGCCGGCAGTCCACTTGACCTGGCGGGTGCGCATCCACTCGTCGTACTGGGCGGGCGTCGTGGTCGCGCGATAGCCCGGCGTCAGATAGCCGTATGCCTTCGCCGCATCCTTGGCAACCAGCAACTTCCATCGATCGGTCACGCGCCGCTCGAGAGGCGCTTTCGGGTCCTCCGAGACCAGGACGGCACCGGCAGTCTGAGCCGCCGCAGACGCGGCGGCAGGGGCAGCGGCCCCGTCATTTTTCGTTGCCGGCGCGGTGGCGCATGCGGACAACAAGATCAATGCAGATGCCGCGGTCGCAATCTTGAATCGCTGGATGTTGCTCATGTCTTTTTCCTCTTCGTGTTTGCCGAGCGTCAGGGATTCTTCTTCAAGAGCGGCTTCAGACCCTTGAACCGTTCGCGGTAGTCATTGGTCAGCGACTGAGCAGATTCGGCGCTGTCGATGACGGTCGGCGTGATCAGCACCAGCAACTCCTGACGCTGCATCGCGCTGGAGGACTTGCCGAAGAACTTGCCGATCAACGGAATCTTCGACAACCCCGGGACACCCGCCTCGCCTTCCTGCTGTGTTTCGCGAATCAGACCGCCGAGCAGCACCGTCTCTCCGCTTTGCACGGCGATCTCGGTTTCGATCGAGCGGCGGTCAACCGAGACATTGCCTGTCGCGTCGGCGCTTTCGCCGGGCGTACTCTCTTCCTGGGAGACTTCCATGTAGACCAGCCCTCCCGGATTGACGCGCGGCGTGACATTGAGCTTGATGCCCGTGTCGCGAAACTGCACATAGCTCTGATTGCCGTTGTAGCTCGGCGTCGGATTGTTCGGATCGGTACTCGGAACCGTCGAGCCATACGGGTTGTACACGGCACTGACCACCGGAATCTGCTTGCCGACGTTGATCGACGCATCCTTGTTGTTCAGCACGACCAACGATGGCGCCGACAGGACTCGACGTTGAGGAAGGTCCACGACAGCCCGGCGTCACTGGCCGTTCCGGCGAAGCTGTTCCAGACCTGACGCTCGGGATTTGCGCGACGCGCATTGTGATAGGCCGGATTTCGCGTCTGGGCGGCGTTCTCGAAGAACCACTCGACGCCGAACTCGAGACCATTGCTGAGGTCGACCTGCAGGATCTTGGCTTCGATATGCACCTGCAGCGGCACGATGTCGAGGCGCTTGATGGCGCCGAGGATCGAATCGTATTCGCCCGGCGTGGCACGAATCATCAACGCATTGCTTTCCTCGATCGAGGTGATGCGGATGTCGTCGCTCTGCGTGATCGAAATGCCGTCTCCGCCCGGTGCCGCACGCGGCGCAGCGGCCGGCTTGGCGGCGGCGCTCTTGCTGTCGGTCGACTTGATTTCGACCGACTCGATGCCCGGGACGACCCCCCCGACGCCGGTCGGGCCGCTCGATGCAGGACGCGAACTTGCCTGGCCGGTGAAGATCTCGGTGAGCTTCTCCGCCAGATCCACGGCCTTCACGTTCTTGACGTAGTAGACGTACAACTGGCTGCCGGACTCGCTGCCGCCGCGATCGAGCTTGCGCAGCCAGGCCTCGGCATCGTCGAGATACTCGGGTTGCGGCGTGATCACGAGCACGGCGTTGATGCGCTCGATGGGAAGAAACCGGAACAGCCCCGCCAGCGGCGTCGGCCCGCCTTCGCCGAAGATCTTCTCGATCTCCGGAACGACCGTGCTGGCTTCGACGCGCTCAAGCGGAAACACGCCCACGGACATCCCGGCAAGCCAGTCGACATCGAAGATTTCTACGGTCTGCAGATAGGCCTCGAGGTCGGCGCGCGTACCCGCGATCAGGATCATCGCCCGGGTGTTGTCGGCCTTGATGATCGCGCCCTGGCGCGCATAAGGCTGCAGCATTTCCTGCATCGCCGTCGCCGAGATGTATTTCAGCGGAACGGCGCGGATTTCGTAGCCGCGCGCATCGGTCGGCGAGCCGGTGCGGGGAATCAGGTTGCCCGGAATCGCCTGCGATACCGGCAGCACGGTGTAGCGACCATCCTTGTAGACCAGGGTGGCATTGTTCCAGGCGAGCAGCATCTCGAGCACGCCCATCGCCTGATCCATGCTGATCGGCTTGGCGGTGGCAAACGTGACCTGACCCTGGATGCCGGGAGCGATGACATAGTTCTGGCCCAGCAGGTCGCCGAGAATGGCCTTGATCACCGCCTGCAGCGACTCGCCCTCGAAATTGAAGACGACATCGCCGCCAGCCGGCGGATCGGCCGGACGACGACTGGCGGCCGCCTCGTTCAGGAACACCCCGGTACCCCGTTCGACAGCGCGCCGAGATTCCGCCTCCGGCGTGCCATCGTCGGCGTCGACGGTCGCGATCTGGCCGCCCTCGGGCAGGGCGACTCCGCGGCCCTCGGCAGCCGGTGCAGGCGCGACGACGCCCTCCGTATCGGAAACGGGCGCCGGAGATTCTTCGGCGACAACGGCAGGCGCCGACGACGGCGCGTCTGTCGCCGGAGCTTCGGCCGGGGCAGCGGGCGGCGCGATTCCGGGTTCAACGGCGGTCGTGCCGGCCTGCCCATCCTGACTGGACTGGCTCGACTGGCCAATAGCCGGCTGCGCCGTTGCTGCGGGCGCGGGCGCCGGCTCCTGGGGCATGCCATCGGCCCGGGCCGCGATCGACCAGACCAGCGCGAGGCCAGCCAGGGTCAGGTTTCGGATTACGAGTTTCGGCACGTCGTTACTCCATCAATTCGTTTGTTCCGAGCGCATGCGCTCGGCTTCCTCGCGCAACTGGCGGCGACGCTCTTCGATGCGTCGACGGATTTCCTCGGCATGCGCCTGACTGGCCGCATCCGTTTCCGGCTGCGCCGGATTGGCGGCCATCTGCGGCTGGCCATTCGGCGGTGTCGGCGGCGGCGGTTTGCTGCCGTCGGCGCTGGCCGGCGGCACCATCTGCACGCCACCGCCCGTCTCGTTCACCGCCAGTTCCAGCGACTGCCGTCCAAGCCCCTGTCCTTCGAAGGTCGCGCCGCGAGGACTGACTTCGACCAGCTTCCAGCCATTTTGTTCACCGGCCAGCGGACGGCCGATGCGAATGACCTCCGATTCGCCGGTGTCGTTGTTCTTGACGATGGCGAGCTTCACGTCCGGCGTCAGGATGATGCTGGTCAGCGTGGCATTCAGCGGCTTGGCCGTGGCCTCTTCCGATTTGGCGCTGGCAGCCGTGTCGGTCACCGGCGTCGGCTGGCGGTCTTCATTGAAGATCGGCCGATCGAGCACGATGGCGTATTCGCCCCAGCCGGGAAGCTTGAACGCCTCGCGGTTCAGCGCGAGCGGCGCCGCGGGGTCGCCGCGCACGGATTCCGGCAGCGCATAACTCGCGCCCAGCCCGAAGCGCTGGGCCAGATCGAGCCCGCCGAAACTGCCGGCAAGCGCCAACAGACCGATGCTGATGCGTCGTGCCGGCGTCATGACTTGCGCTCCTCGGTCGTCCGTGCCGGACCGGGCTTGCGAATGAAGCCGAACAGGTCGAAACGGATGTCGAGATAGTTGCTCAGCTTGTTCTGCCCGGGCACCAGGTAACCCTGCTGGCGGAAGATCGCAAGTTCCTCGACGAACAGCATCGGGCTTGCGCTCTCCAGATCGTAGAGAATGCCCGCAAACGGCTCGAGGTCGCAGCGCAGGCGCACCTTGATGACGACGCGCTCGAAGGGATCCGGCTCGGTCGACCGCGAATACTGGTTCATGATGATCTGACAGCGCTGCGGATCGGACGCATGGCTGCTGACGATCTGCTTGAGGCGCTGGGTGAGCCCGGCGGCCGCGGCATCGAAGTCGCCTTCGGGCAGGAACGCCGGGTTGCCGGCTTCGAACGCACGCACGTCGGCCAGTTGGCGATCGACCAGCGCCTTCTGGTCGGCCTTGGCCTTGAAGCGCGCGTACTGCTCGCGCAGGTCGGACATCTCCGAAGCGATCTCGAGATGGCGCTCGGTGAACCACCAGTGCACCCCGAACAGGTAGATCAGCGCGGCCGCGATGAGGGCCAGCAGCAGCGCGAGGAAACGGCCGTTCTCAGCCTTGGGCAGGATTTGCATCGACGCCCTCCGCTGGCTTGACCCGGGTGCGCGCCTGGATCATGAACTGTTCTTTCTGCGTGCGCTGATCGGGCGTGATGGCGCCCTGCAGCGCCGGCCCCTCGATCAGCGGCGATTTCTGCAGGATGGTGATCAGGGCCGACGCTTCGGCGCTGACGCCCTGGATCTGCACTTCGCCGCGATTGACCGACAGACGCTGGAGCGCGGTGTTTTCGGGAAGTCTTTCGGTCAGATCGCGAATGAGATCGATGGTCACCGGGTGCTTCTGCTTCAATTCGGTCAGGAAGTTGGCGCCGGACACCGCCTCGCCGAGTTCTTTCTCCAGCGCCGTCACTCGGCGCGCCTCGACCCTGACCTGGTCGACCTCGGCGCTCAGGTCTTCGAGGGCCCGTTCGCGATTGCGGATCGATGTCGACATGGCGGTCCAGGCCAGCACCACCGCAACCACGGCCAACCCCCAGTTCAGGTGACGGTCGCGATGCGATCGCTCGGCGCGAGCCTCCGGCGGAAGCAGGTTGTAGCCATTGCGACGATCCTCGTCGACCAGCGTATCGATGGCATCCAGCGACAATCCCGCTGCCTGCATCGGCGCCAGCGCCGCATCGACCACGCCTTTGGGGGCGATCAGCACGTCGACACCCAGGCTGCGTCCGGCCACGTCGCGGCGCGCAATGCGATGGTCGAAGCGCACCTGGTCAGGCTTGAACGGCGTCTGCCGATCCATCTCGAAGGCCAGCACCTGGGCGAGGTTGTCCTCGGCCGCGGCAGGCAGGGACAAGTGGCGCTCGAGCACGCCGCGCGCATCGAGGACATAGACGAGATCGACCGGCACTTCGCTGCGCGCACGCAGGCGGGCAACGGCCGACTGCCAATCTTCGGCAACCGCCTCCGCGGGCAATTCGATGCAATCGGCTTCCGCGCTGCCGGGTACGCGACGGACGATCCAGCCGCCCGCATCCACCCGCAGGACACGCAGTTCGTCGCGCCGCTCGACCAGCGCCGAACGCACCCGCTCCGGCAACAAGGCAGCCAGTTCCCTGCCCCACCAGTCGAGGAACCGGCGCAGCCCGCTGTTGCGATAAGCGGTCCGCCAGCGGGCGAATCGCTTGCTGAAAATATTGTCGGGCATCAACCGGCGCTCCCTTCGCGCCATTGCAGAATGGTGTAGGCGCGCGCGCCAGCGGCGCCGCCAAGTCGAATCGTGGCATCCACCTGGGTCCACGCCCCATTCGGCAGGGTGGCCTTGGATCGGACAGTATAGGTGACGCCGCCGCCGCTGGTCAGCAAGGGCGTGCCGTCGGGCAGGGTCAAGGCCGCGCCGGCCGGGTCGCCGGGAGGGATCTGCGAACGCATCGCGATCAATTGTTCGGCCATTTGCGGATTCATGCCCGGAAAACTCATCAGCACCGCAGCCGAGGCCGAACCGGCGCTGGGAATGGCGCTGCCGCCCCAGATCGTCAGATCGGGTTCCAGGCGCCTGAACAGTTCGTAGTCCATGCCCATGACCTGCTGCAGCTCGCCGACGGTCTGGAACCCGTTGTCGGCGGCGCCGTAGGGATAGCCCTCGCGTTCGTAGTCGACATCCTCGGCGCCCATCGGCTGGGTCAGGTCGTCGGCGTCGCGCCAGTCGAGCATGGCGTCGGCGATCTGCTGGGCGAACTGTTCGTCGACGCCTTGCGCGACCAGAAAACGCTGGAACACCGGCCCATCGACGGCATTGATGTCGATCTTGCCGGATTCGTCCTGCACGCCGACATTGATCTTGGCGCCTTCGAACTCGAAATCGTAGGCGCGGCCATCGCTGGCCCAGCGCGTCATCGGGTCCGGGTTGCGCAATTCCCAGATCGCCCGCGAAATGCCGACCTCGGCCATGTAGCGGGCACGCGTCGATTCGGCCAGATGCCGCGCCTGCAAGGCTTCGGTGCGCGCAATCACCGAAAATCCCGCCAGCAGTACGGCCAGCAGGGCCAGCACCCAGACCACGACGATGAACGCGATGCCCCGCGATCGGCTGCGCATGACCATGCTCATCCGCCCCCCGGCTTCATCGAACCGTAGAACGGATCGAAGAAGCCCGCGTTCGCCGAATTGGCCAGCACCGGCACCACGATCTCGGGCCAGACGTAGCCGCTGCGTTCGTCCATGTCGAACTTCATGCGCACCAGCACGGGCTGCGAGCCCGGCTCGTCCCATTCGTCTTCCCAGTCGCCGAGCTTGCCGGTCTCGTCCAGGCCGCGATATTCGAAGGTCGCACGCCGGATGCCCTCGATCAGGATTACCGGATCGCGCTCGGCTTCGCGCGGCTTGTCCGGGTCGTAGCCGTTCAACAGCTCGTGCGCGAACACCAGTTCGCGTCCGCCGCCGCGACCCGAGCGCAGTTCGAGCGTCTGCAGGTAGGCGCCGCCGCGGCTGAGGTAACCCGGCATCGGCGCGACGAAGCGCATGACATCGGCGTCGCCTTCGAAGGTGCGCGTCTCGCCCGTGCTCTTGTCGACGACGTAGGGCAAGGCCAGCGCATTGCGGATCTGGCGGCGGATGAACTCCTGCGCCACGCGCACGCGATTGGTGCGATCGATCAAGGCTTCTCCGCTGCGCGTCGCCTTGGTCGCGGTCGTGATGCCCGCCCAGGCGCCGGCCATCAGCAGGCCGAGCAGCAGGATCGCCAGCAACAGTTCGACCAGGGTGAAGCCGCGGGCGCGCATCAGCCGCCGATCCCGGGCTGAACGGCCCGCACGGTGACGAACTTCGACGAACGTTCGGCGCCGCTCGGGCCCCAATGCACCACGACTTCGATGCGGTACATCTCGAGCGGCGCATCGCCCTCGAAACGGGCCGCGTCGCTCGGCGGTTCCCAGTCGCTGACCTGCATGTCCCAGCGATACTTGCGATCGAACTTGCCGCTGCTGGCGCCCGGTTCGATCTGGGCATCGACGCCGGCGGCGTCGATCAGGCTTTGCGCCCACAATGCGGCTTCGGTGTTCTCGGCGGCGCGACGCGCATTGCGCAGGCTGCTGGAGGCGATGTCCATCATCACCGCGAAGCCGATCGCGAAGACGACGAAGGCCGCCAGCATCTCGATCAGGCTGAAGCCGCGCTGGCGCGATGCCAATCGCATCAGCGATCTTCCTCGATGCGCACTTCGCCGGTCAGCCAGGCGATCTCGACGCGCCAGTCATGGTGGTCGCGGGTCAAGGTGATGCGCCCGCCGCTGGAGCTGCCGTCCGGGAAGAAACGGATCGTGCCCTTGCTGTCACCGGTCTGCTCGGTCGCCGCGGTCAGCAATTTCATCTGAAGCTCCTCGGGCAATTGCACCGGCGACTTGCCTGGCACCTGGTAGGTGCGAGCTTCGACATCGATTTCCAGCGATCGTTCCTCGCCTTTCACGATCGCGAGCCCGCGCGTCTGCCGCAACGCCGCAGTCAGGTCGCGGACCGCTGCGCGGGTCTTGGCACCGGAGAGGTTGCCGCCGATGACGGACGCGGCCGTCCCGGCGACCACCGCAATCAGCGTCAGCACCACGATCAGTTCGACCAGCGAAAAACCGCGGTGGCGACGCATGGCTCGACCCGGGCGAATGCCTCGGGCTTACTCCCAGTTGCCGATGTCGCGGGCCCAGTTCTCGCCGCCCGGCTTGCCATCGGAACCCAGCGAGATCAGATCGAAGTCGCCGTGTTCGCCCGGCGCCTTGTATTCGAAGGTGCGGCCCCAGCCGTCCTTGAGATCGGATTCGCGCGCATACGGACCCGCCCAGTTGTCGGCAGCGCCGGGCTTGGCGACCAGATCCTGCAGCTGATCCGGCGGACGGCCCACGTCCATCGCGAACGATTCGACCTTGGCGCTGACCGAACTCACCTTGGTCTTGGTCGCCTGCCACTTGCCCTTCTCGGCCTGGCCGAACACCTTGGGCACCACGATGCCGGCGATGATGCCGAGCAGCATGATCACGGCCAGCAGTTCGACCAGACTGAAACCACGATTGTTTCGCATAACTCACTCCACCAGGGAACTCATGTCCAGAATCGGCAAGATGATGGCCAGCATGATGAAGCCGATCAGCACCGCCATCACCACCGTCAGCACCGGCACCAGGGCCGCAAGCAGGCGCTCGATCGAATTGCGGACGTCGGTGTCGTAGGTATCCGCCACCTTCATCAGCATGCCGTCGAGTTCGCCGGCCTCCTCGCCCACCGCGATCATCTGCAGGGCAAGCCGCGGGAACCGCTTGCTGGCGCCGAGCGAGAAGGCCAGGCCGGAGCCGGTCTTCACCTCGTTCGCAGCGGCTTCGACCGCGGCAGCCAGCACCGTGTTCCCGAGCACGTTCTTCGCGATCGATAAACCATTCAACAGCGGCACGCCGTTGTGCAGCAGCGTGCCGAGCGTGCGCGCCAGACGCGCGGTCTCGACCTTCTGCATCAGTTCGCCGATCTTGCCGAAACCGAGCAGGCGCATTTCCAGCACGGTGCGCGTCTCGGGGTTGGCCCATTGCTGGTTCAGCCACCAGGCGGCCGCACCGATGCCGACGAGGATCAGCCACCAGAAGCCCTGCAGGACCCCGGCGATGGCCAGCACGACCTTGGTGATCAAGGGCAGGTTGTCGCCCAGCTCGGTGAAGATCGGCTCGAAATTCGGCACGACGTAGACCATCAGGGTGACCAGGGCGAGGATCACCAGCGCGATCAGGATGGCCGGATAGATCATCGCGTTGATGACCGTGCCCTTGAGTTGGCGCGAGCGCTCGAGGTACTCGGCCAGACGCCGCAAGGTGTCGGTCAAGGAACCCGAAACCTCGCCGGCGCGCACCATGTTCACGTACAGGCGCGAGAACACGCCGTGCTGCTGTTCCAGCGCAGAAGACAGGGTGGTGCCGCCGCGCACCGCATCCTTGATGCGTTCGACCATGCGCCGCCCTTCCTCGCTGTCCGGCTGTTCGGACAGCATCTGCAGGGCGCGGTCGAGCGGCTGGCCGGCCCCGAGCAGGGTCGACAGCTGCTGCGTGAACATCACGATCTGGGTTTCGCTCATCGCCGGGCGGCGCATGAACTGTTCCAGGCTGAAGCCGCCGGCCGCGCCCGCTTCCACCGCTTCGATCGGCAGGTTGCCGCCATCCTGCAGGCGCGCCACCACGTCCTCGCGCGAAGCGGCCTCCATCTGCCCGGTCAGCGTTTCGCCGGTCGGCGCCACCGCCTTGTAGCGGAACATCGGCATCAGCGCGCTCCCGATTTCCGGATCTCGGCGCACACGGGATCAGGACTCCTGACAGACACGCAGCACTTCCTCGATGGTCGTGGTGCCGGACAGGGCCTTGATCAGGCCGTCCTCGTACATCGTGCGCATGCCCTCTTCGCGCGCGGCCTGTTCGATCACGCCCATGTCGGCGTGTTTCATCACGAGGCGACGCAGCGGATCGCTCATCACGAGGAATTCCATGATCGTGGTGCGGCCGAGATAGCCGGTCGGCGTCAGGTTCGACGGCGTCGGCTTGAACAGGCGGATCGGGCGATCCCCGGTGTATTGCTCGAGCTTGAACTCCTGCACCACTTCGGGCAGCGCGACATAGGGCTGCGCGTGGGTCGGTTCGACGCGGCGCACCAGACGCTGCGCGAGGATGCCGTTCACCGTCGAGGACAGCAGATAGTCCTCGACGCCCATGTCGAGCAGGCGGGTGATGCCGCCGGCGGCGTTGTTGGTGTGCAGGGTCGACAACACCAGATGTCCGGTCAGCGCCGACTGGATCGCGATCTTCGCGGTTTCCAGATCGCGCATTTCGCCGATCATGATGATGTCCGGGTCCTGGCGCACGATCGAACGCAGGGCGTGCGAGAAGTCGAGGCCGATCTGCGGCTTGGCCTGGATCTGGTTGATGCCCTCGATCTGGTATTCGACCGGATCCTCGACGGTGATGATCTTCACGTCCGGCGTGTTGATCTTGCTGAGCGCCGTGTACAGCGTCGTGGTCTTGCCGGAACCGGTCGGGCCGGTCACCAGCATGATGCCGTGCGGCAGGTTCAGCACCTCGAGGAAGCGCGGCAGGAACTGATCCGTGAAGCCGAGCTTGTGGAAATCGAGCACCACCGATTCGCGGTCGAGGATACGCATGACCACCGACTCGCCGTAGCTGGTCGGCACCGTGCTGACGCGCAGGTCGAGTTCCTTGCCCTGCACGCGCAGCATGATGCGTCCGTCCTGCGGCAGGCGGCGTTCGGCGATGTTGAGCTTGGCCATGATCTTGACGCGCGAGATCACCGCAGCGGTCGAACTGGCCGGCGGCGATTCGACCTCTTCGAGCACGCCGTCGATGCGATAACGCACCTTCAGCCGGTTCTCGAACGGCTCGATGTGGATGTCGGATGCGCGCGCCTCGACGGCACGCTGGATCACGAGATTGACGAGGCGGATGACCGGCGCCTCCGACGCGAGATCGCGAAGGTGCTCGACGTCGTCTTCGGAACGCGTCGCATCGTCCGACAGGTTCTCGACGATCGTGCCCATCGCGGAACGGCCGGAACCGTAATACCGCTCGATCAGGTCGTCGATCTCGGACCGCAGGCCGACGCGGACATGCACGCCCTTGCCGGTGGCGAGGCGCATCGCCTCGGCCGGATACGGATCCTGCGGTTCGGCCACGAGCAGGCTGACATGGGTATCGTCTTCGCCGATCGGCACCACGTGATACTGCTTCAGGAAGCGCGTCGACACCTGCACGTTCGGCGGCGGCGCGTCGGGGCATTCCTTGGCCGCGAGCAGCGGCAGCTTCATCACCTCCGCCAGGGCTTCGGCGGCGTCGCGTTCCGACACCAGTCCGAGGCGCGTCATCAGCGAGATGAAGTCGCCTTCCGGGTTCTCCTCATGCAGGCGGCGGGCGCGACCGAGATCGGCTTCCTTCAGCCGCCCGCGCGCGATCAATTGCGCACTGATGCGCTCGTCGAAGCTCGGTTCGACGGACGCCGGCGCGTCGGCGATCGGGGTCTCGGTGTCGGTGTCGATCATGGCGAACTCGGGGGTGGGGACTGCGTTGGACCATCCGGACCGGGCGCGGGTTCCGGCTCGGCCAGCGCGCTGCCCTGCAGCGCACGCAGGAACGTACCATTCAACGCGATCCAGAGGGCGACCGGGGCCAGGACCGGGACGATCAGGGTGCCGAACTGCGACCACACCGCGATCAGTTCCAGATTCATCCAGTGCTTCGACAGGATGGCGAGCACATCGTTGTTCGCCGCCACCGCCACCTGCTGCGCAACCGCGGGCGCGACACCGGCATCGACCAGCCCGGTGGACGCCGCTGCGGCCATCTCGAATCCTGCGACCTTGAGCGCATTGCCCACCAGGGCGAACACCTGCGTCACCGGCAGGATCACGAGTCCGAGCAGGATCTTCGGCCAGTAGCGGTCGCTCCACAGCGCGGTCGCGGCCGTCAGCCCGACGTAGATCGGCAGGCCGTAGCAAAACTTCAATGCGTCGAAACTGATGTCGACGACGAACTGGGAGTCCGGCAAGCCGCCGATCGCATGGGTCGAGGCATACAGCGACAACTTCACCTGCTGGTAGGACTGCGCCGCCGCCTGGAACAACTCGGGCATCCACGCGGTCAGCACCCAGTGCGCGATGCGAATGACCGGGAACACGATGACCGTGCGCAGCGCGAACCAGACCGCGAACGAAAACGCCAGCCACATGACGGCAACCATGAAGAAGGTGCCGAGGCGGATCGAACGCGCCGCTTCTTCGGTCGACACCTGCTCGACTTCGAGCTGCGCTCTGGTTTCCTGTTCGCTCATCGTCTCAATCCACCCACACGCGCGCATTGCGGAACATGCGCAACCACGGACTTGCCTCGCCGAAACCGCGCGGCGCCCAGCTCATTTGCGCCGACCGGTGCACGCGCTCCGGATGCGGCATCAGGATCGTGACACGGCCGTCGGGAATCGTGAACGCCGTGGCCCCGCCCGGCGAACCGTTCGGATTGGCCGGATAACGCTCGGCCGCACGACCCGCCGCGTCGACGAAACGCATCGCCGCGAGCGCGCGCGCGGCGTGCTCGGGCGCGTCGAACTCGGCGCGGCCTTCGCCATGCGCGACCGCGATCGGCGCGCGCAATCCGGCCATGCCGGCGAACAGGATGGACGGCGAATCGAGCACTTCGACCGCACTGGCGCGGCCTTCGAACTGTTCCGAGCGGTTGCGGCGGAAACGCGGCCAGCATTCGGCGCCCGGCACCAGATGCTTGATCGACGCGAACATCTGGCAGCCGTTGCAGACGCCGAGCGCGAACTTGCCTGTGTCGGCGAAGAACGCGCCGAACTGTTCGGCCAGATCGCCGTGATGCAGGATCGATGCGGCCCAGCCGCGACCGGCACCGAGCACGTCGCCGTAACTGAAGCCGCCGCAGGCCGCGAGGCCATGGTAGTTCGCAAGGCGGTCGCGGCCCTCGATCAGGTCGGTCATGTGCACGTCGAAGCAGTCGAAGCCGGCACGCGTGAACGCTGCGGCCATCTCGACTTCCGAGTTCACGCCCTGCTCGCGCAGGATCGCGACCCGGGGGGGCGCGCCGGTGTTGATCATCGGCGCGGCGATGTCCTGTTCCGGGTCGAAGGGCACGACCGTCGTCAGCGCATGCGTGCCGGCGATCACCGAATCGCGCTCCTCGTCGGCGCAGCGCGGGTCATCGCGGCGCACCTGCATCGCATGGCTGACCGAATGCCAGATCGCGAGCAGATCGGCGAGCGCGTGCTCGGACAGCATTGCGTCATCGTGCAGCACGCGGATGCGCGCTTCGCTGCGCGGCGTCGCGAACGGGCGCGCGATCTGCGCCAAGCCGTGCTTCGAGAGCACCGCCTCGAATGCCGCGCGATCACGGTCCGCCACCTGCACGAACACGCCGAGTTCCTCGTTGAACAGGTCCGAAAGCGCATCGGCCTGCACGTTGATGTCGAGGCCGCAACGCGCCGCGAAGGCCATTTCGCACAACGCGGCGAACGCCCCGCCATCGGAACGATCATGCCAGGCGCCGAGCAACGGACGCAGGTCGGCGAGCGCGTCGAAGAAGCGGCGAAACAACGCGGCGTCATCGAGATCAGGGGCGTGGTCGCCGAGCTGGCTGAAGCACTGCGCGAGGATCGAACCGCCGAGTCGCTGCCTGCCGGCCGCGAGGTCGAACAGCCAGATCGTGCTGGCGCCGAAATCGGTGCGCAGTTCGGGCGTCAGCGCCTGACGCACATCGGCGACGCGCGCGAACGCGGACACGATCAGCGACACCGGCGACACGACGCGCTGTTCGCTGTCGCCGTCGCGGAACACCGCCTGCATCGACAACGAATCCTTGCCGACCGGGATCGACAGCGACAGCGCCGGGCAGAGTTCCATGCCCACGGCCTTCACCGCATCGAACAAGGCCGCGTCTTCGCCCGGGTGACCGGCGGCAGCCATCCAGTTCGCCGACAGCTTGATCTCGTCGAGCGCGGCAATCGGCGCAGACAACAGATTCGTCAGGGCTTCGCCCACCGCCATGCGCGCCGACGCGGCCGCGTCGATCAAGGCCAGCGGGGTGCGTTCGCCGACCGCCATCGCTTCACCGGCGTGGCCGGCGAAATCGAGCAGCATCAACGCGGCATCGGCCACCGGCACCTGGTACGGGCCGACCATCGGATCACGCGCGCACAGGCCGCCCACCGAACGGTCGCCGATGGTCACGAGGAAACTCTTGCTCGCCACCGACGGATGCGCGAGCACGCGCCGGATGGCTTCCTGCAGCGTCACGCCGGACAGATCGAGCGGTCGCAGGCCTGGTACGACATGACGGGTGTCGCGATGCATTTTCGGCGCCTTGCCGAACAACACGTCCAGCGGCAGATCGACCGGCGCCGCGCCGAGCAGCGGATCGGCGACGGTCAGATGCCGCGCCGCGGTGGCATGGCCGACGACGGCGTAGATGCAGCGTTCGCGCCGGCAGATCGCCTCGAATTCGGCCAGGCGATCGGGGCGCACGCCGAGCACATAGCGTTCCTGCGCCTCGTTGCACCAGATCTGCATCGGGCTCATGCCCGGCTCGTCGTTCGGGATCTTGCGCAGGTCGATGCGACCGCCGACCTCGGAATCGTTGAGCAGTTCGGGAATCGCGTTCGACAAGCCGCCGGCACCGACGTCGTGGAGGGTGACGACGGGATTGTCCGCGCCCATCGACCAGCAACGGTCGATGACTTCCTGGCAGCGCCGCTCCATCTCCGGGTTGTCGCGTTGCACCGAGGCGAAATCGAGGGCTTCGCTCGAGGTGCCGGAGGCGACCGACGAGGCCGCGCCGCCGCCCAGACCGATCAGCATCGCGGGGCCGCCGAGCACGACGACCGCGTCGCCGTCCTGCAATCGGCCCTTGTCGACGTGTTCGGCCTTCATGCTCGCGAGACCGCCGGCGAGCATGATCGGCTTGTCGTAGCCGCGGGTCAGCGCAGCGGATTCCGCGTGTTCGAAACTGCGGAAATAACCGAGCAGCGCCGGGCGCCCGAATTCGTTGTTGAACGCGGCGCCGCCAAGCGGGCCGTCGCGCATGATTTCGAAGGCGCTGGCCATGCGTGGCGGCAGCGGCCGCGCCTGTTCCCACGGCGCTTCGGCGCCGGGAATGCGCAGGTGCGACACGGTGAATCCGGTCAGGCCGGCTTTCGGTTTCGCGCCGCGGCCGGTCGCGCCTTCGTCGCGGATTTCGCCGCCGGCGCCGGTGCTGGCGCCCGCGAACGGCGAGATCGCGGTCGGATGATTATGGGTTTCGCACTTGATCGCATATGCCGTGTCTTCGGCAACGGCGCGCCAACGACGCGTGGCCGGATCGGCCTGCATGCGCTCGGCCATGCCGTTCGCGACGACGGCGGCGTTGTCGTGATAGGCCGACAGCGTGTTCGCCGGCGTCGTCGCATGCGTGTGCTTGATCATCTGGAACAGCGATTTCGGCTGGTCTGCGCCGTCGATGCGCCAGCTCGCGTTGAAGATCTTGTGGCGGCAATGCTCGGAATTGGCCTGCGCGAACATCATCAGTTCGGCGTCGGTCGGATCGCGACCCAGGCGACCGTAAGCCGTCGCGAGATAGTCGATTTCGTCGATGCTGAGCGCGAGGCCGAGTTCGGCGTTGGCCGCGACCAGGGCCGCGCGTGCGTCGCCGACCAGGGCGACGCGCGCCAACGGCCGCGCCGATTCATGCCGGAACAGCGCCGCGACTTCGGCTTCGTTCCGGAACACCGACTGCGTCATCGGATCATGCAGCGCCTTCAGCACCCGGGCTTGCGCTGCCGCATCCAGCGTCGACAGGCCTGCCACGCGATACCGCATGCCGCGTTCGACGCGATCCAGCGCCGCACCGGCGCCGCGCAGGATATCCGTGGCCTTGCTCGCCCACGGCGAAATCGTGCCCAGCCGCGGCAGAACCAGCACATCGTCGGCCAGCATCGGCGCGGCAAGGCCGCTGGCATCGAGCAAGGGCGCGCAACGATCAAGCGCCGTCGCATGCGCACCGTCGAGCGCATAGGCGACCTGCGCTGCCGTCACTGCCGCTTGGCCACCCAGGCGTTCGTTCAGCCCGTCGCGACGGAACGCGGACAGGGTTTCGCGGCCGTCGAGCAGGATCATCGCGGGGCACCGGTCGAAAAAAGGGCGGCAAGGATAGCCGATTGCCCGGAAACGCCGGCGGGCGGCGGGCGGCGGAAATCGTGGCCGACAAAAAAATGACGCCGCCCGAAGGCGGCGTCGGCTGGCCTGTGGTCCAGGACGGCTGTTACTTGGCGGCGCTCAGGGCGCTCAGGCGCTCCAGCATCTGTGCCGGCGGCACATAGCCGCCGATCTGCGAACCGTCGGCCGCGACGATCATCGGCGTACCGTTCACGCCGAGCTTCTGGCCGAGTTCGAAATCGGCTGCGATCGGATTGTTGTCGCAGGTCTTCTTCTCCTGCTCGACGCCCGCCTTGGCGTCGGTGAAGGCCTTGAGCTTGTCGGCCGAACACCACACCGTCACCGCCTTGTCGTAGGACGGGGTGTTGAGGCCCGAGCGCGGGAAGAACAGGTAATCGATGGTGATGCCGAGGTTGTTGTACTCGGCGATCTGCTGGTGCAGCTTGCGGCAGTAGCCGCAGTCGATATCGGTGAAGACCGTCACCCGATGCTTCTCGTTCTTGGCCGGGAAGCTGATCATGCGGTCCTTGGGCACGCCGGCGAGCGCAGCCTTGCGCATCGTCGACTTCTTTTCTTCGGTCAGGTCGCGCTTGTTGGCGATGTCGTAGACCATGCCCTGGACCAGATATTTGCCGTCGGCGCTGACATAAAGCACCTGGCCCGACAACGTGACTTCGTAGAAGCCGGCGAGCTTGGACTCGGCGACCGAATCGATCTGGGCACTCGGCACCAGCGCCTTGATCGCCTCGCGAACCTTGGCTTCGCTGGCCGCATCCGCCTGGACGGCAGCACTGGCGACGAGCGCCAGCGAGAACATGACACGCTTGAGCATCGGGGAATTCCTTGGTGGTGGGACGCCGTCTGTTGCGGCACCGACCCTAGACCGGCGCCGACGGGAAAAGTTCACGGCGGACCGCCCATTGTTGCAGAGGCCGGCCGTCCGGCCAATCTCACCCCCGCGGATGGTGCTCGGCGTGGATGCGTTTCAGGCCTTCGCGGGCGATCAGGGTGTAGATCTGGGTGGTGGACAGGCTGCTGTGGCCGAGCAGCATCTGCAGGGCGCGGAGATCGGCGCCGTGATTGAGCAGATGGGTGGCGAAGGCATGGCGCAGGCCATGCGGGGAAATCGGCGCGCGGATGCCGGCGCGACCGGCCAGTTTCTTGACGACCACCCAGAAGGTCTGGCGCGCCAGCGGACCGCCGCGCGCGGTCACGAACAGGGCTTTGCTGGCGCGTCCCTTCAGGAGCAGGGGGCGCGACGATTCGACGTAACGCAGCAGCCATTCGGCGGCAACTTCGCCGAGCGGCACCAGCCGCTCCTTGCCGCCCTTGCCGCGGACGCGCAGCGCGCCCTGGCGCAGGTTCACCTGCTCCGGCACCAGCGTCACCAATTCGGTCACGCGCAGGCCGGTGGCGTACATCAGTTCCAGCATGGCGCGGTCGCGCAGGCCCAGCGGCGTGTCGGTCGCGGGCGCGGCGATCAGGGCCTCGATGTCGGATTCGCCCAGCGCCTTCGGCAACGGCTTCGGCAACTTCGGCGCATCGATCAACGCGGTCGGGTCGACCTCGATGCGGCCGCCGCGCAGCAGATGCCGGTAGAACAGGCGCAGCGACGACAGCATGCGCGCGCTCGAACGCGCCGAAATGCCGTCGCGGCCGCGCGCCGCGAGCACGCCGAACAGGTCTTCGCGCGTCGCCGCATCCAGATCGCGGCCGCGCGCGGCGAGCAGGCGGTCGGCAGCGAGCAGGTCGGCGCGATAGGCGGCCAGCGTGTTCTTCGACAGCCCCTGCTCGGACCAAACCCGCTCCAGCACCGCGCGGATCAGGACATCATTCGGACTGGTCGTGCGCTTCGCTACCATGCGCGGACGATATCAGCGCGGGCTTTCCTCCTTGTCGACCGAAACGATCGTCTACGCGCCGCTGTGGCGCCGGCTGCTTGCGGCCCTCTACGACCTGCTGCCGCTGGCCGGCCTGCTGATGATCGCGACAGCGCTTGCGGTCCTGCTGACGCGGATGCTGGTGCCGGTGGAGCGTGTCGACCTGGTGCTGCGCAGCGGCTGGCCGCATGTCGCACTGCAGGCCTGGCTCGGCGCCCTGGCGCTGGCGTACTACGTGTATTCCTGGCGGCGCGGCGGCCAGACCATCGGCATGCGCGCGTGGAAGATCGCGGCTCGGGCCGAAGCGGGCGCACTGACGTGGCGTTCGGCGCTGTTGCGGGCGCTGGTCGGGTTGTTCCTGCCCGGCCTGCTGTGGTGCCTGTTCGACCCGCGACGACGCGCGCTGCACGACCGCGTGGCCGGCACGTTCGTCGTGCATCGACCGAAGCGATGATTCAGAAGCTGCGCCGCAACCAGAAGAATGCGGCTGCGAGCGCCAGCAGAGGCGGCACCGCGTAGGCCAGCGGCAGCGGACCATCGGCCAGCTCGACCGCATTCACGAACGCGCTCTGCAGGTAGTAGAAGCCGATCGAGATGACCAGGCCGACGAACAAGCGCTTGCCGAAGCCGCCCGAACGCAAGGCCGAAAACGCGAACGGCATCGCCAGCAGGGCGGTCGCGAGCACGCCGAGCGGATAGAACCAGCGCGACCAGAGGGCCGAACGGAACGGCTGCGCATCGAGCCGATTGCGCTCCAGATACGCGATGTGTTCGCGCAGTTCGACCAGCGCCTGGTAACGCGGCCGGACCACCGACATCGCGATCAGCGCCGGATCGAGCTGCACTTCCCAGCGCCAGTCGGGCAAGGCTTCGGTCGCCACCGCTTCGGGGTCGAAACGGAAGCGGCGCACGGTCGAAAAACGCCAGCCGCCGGCATCGTGGCGCGCCTTTTCGCCTTGCGTGATCGAGAGCAGACGCCCATCCGGATCGAACCGGAACAGACGCGCATCGACCAGCTCGACTTCGCCTTCGACGAAGGCGCCGCGCTTCGCGTTCAGCAGGTCTTCGCCGTCGCGCGCCCAGATGCCCGAGGCATTGGTCGTCACCAGATCCTTCGACTTGGCGCCGATGGCCACGCCCTGCGCCGCGCGCTCGCCCCAGGGGCCGATGCTTTCGCCGATGCCGAACACGATCAGCGATGCCACGGCCACCGGCACCAGGGCGCCGAGGCAGAGACGCCACTTCGACCAGCCGGCGGCGCGCAACGCGGTCAGTTCGGAGGTCGGCGCGAGTCCGCCGAGCCCCATCGCCGCACCGATGGCGGACGCCATCGGGAAAAGCTCGTAGATGCGGCGCGGAATCGTGTAGGCGATGTAGGTCACCACCATCATCAGCGTGTAGTTGCCCTCGCCGATTTCGTCGATCTCGCGGATGAACGCGGACAGGGCATCGATGCCGATGAACACCGCGAGCGCGAGCAGGGTCGCGCCCAGGACCTGGCGCGCGATCAGCCGGTCGGCACGGGTCAGGCCGATCATGCGCGCACCGCCGCGGGCTTGGGCAGGCGCGTGCCGAGCAGGTACAGCAAGGCGAACAGCACCAGCCCGAGGCCATGCACCCACCACAGGCCCATCGACATCGGCAGGCTGCCGTCGGCCAGCCAGCCGCGCCCGAGCGCAAGCAGGTTCACGTACACGACGTAGGACAGCACCGCGATGATGAGCTTGCCGAAACGCGGTTCGCGCGGCGCCGATCGCGCCAGCGGGAACGCGAGCAGGGCGAGCACCACCGCCGACAGCGGCACCGCCAGACGCCAATGCAGCTCGGCGCGGTCGGCGCACTTGTTGCTGGCCAGCAGGACCGCGGTGTCGTGGCGGGTTTCCGCACGTTTCGGGCCTTCGGCCTCGGGTTCGGGCAGGCGGATGTCGTTGCGGCCGAAACGCATGGCGCGGAAGTTCGGGGCGTCCAGGGTGCCTTCGACGCGGAAACCGTCCTGCAGGCGCAGGTAGCGTTCGCGGCCGGCGCGGTCGTTGTACAACTCGCCCTTCGCCGCGGTGACGATGTCGAGTCGCCCCTCGTTCTCGGACTGCACGAACAGGCGCGAGAAGGTGCGGCCGTCGGCACTCATGCGACCGATGTAGATCACGCCCAGGCCACCCGGCAGGTCCACGAAACGGCCGGCTTCGAGACCGGCCACGAGCAGGGAGCGGTTGGCGTCCTGCACCAGCTTGTCGGCCAGCGCCAAGGCCCGCGGGCTGGCGACGAAGGTGATGCCGGCGAGCGCGACCAGCAGCGGCACGGCCAGCCACAGCACCGGTTTCAGCATCTCGCGCAGGCGCAGGCCCGAGGCCGCCAGGACTGCGACCTCGCTGTCGCGATACAGGCGCCCGTAGGCCAGCAGCACGGTCAGGAACAGGCCGAGCGGCAGGATGATGGCCAGCGCGTCCAGCGAACGCAGCCCGACCTGGGCCAGCAGCAGGCTCGCCGGCAGCTTGCCGCGCGCGATCTTGTTCAGCACGTCGGTGAGCACCCCGCCGAAGGTGACGAGCAGCAGCACGGCATTGACCGCGACGAAGGATCGGGTCAGTTCGCGCAGCAGGTAGCGGTCGATGATGCGCAGCATCCGGTGCTTCGGTTCGAGGGTCGGGCGGACCGGTTTGCTAGACTGCCGGCCGTTGCAAAGCCCTGGGTGCAGGGCCGCGCGAGTCTATCAGGCGATGCCGTGTCGCCCTCCCCTTTCACATGAACGGAAGCCGACGGTTTCCGCAGGATGCCCGCATGAACATCGAAGTCGTTTCGCTCAAGGCCCAGCCGGCGCAGTGTGTCGCCGACGTGCTCGTCCTCGGCGTGTTCGAGCGCGGCGCCCTGCCCGCCGCCACGGCCGAGGTGGATCTGGTCTGCGGCGGCGCCATCCGCGCCCGCATCGATGCCGGCGACGTCGGCGGCAAGCCGAAACAGCTCACCAGGCTGTACGACCTGCCGAACGTGGCCGCGAAACGCGTGCTGCTGGTCGGCCTCGGGGATGCGTCGCAACTGAGCGCGGCGCGGTACCTCGATGTCGTCCGCGAGGCGCTGAAGGCGCTGCGCAATGGCCCGGCGCGCAAGGCCGCGAGCTGGCTCGCCGAACTCGCGGTGCAAGGCCGCGACGCCGCCTGGGCGGTGCGCGAACACGTGATCGCCGCGGAAGCCGCGCTGTATCGCTACGACGCCACCCGCCGCAAGCCCGAAAAGCCCGACGGCGTCGCCGAGCTCGCAATCGCCACCCCGGACGAAACCAGCGTGCAGGCCGGACGCGCCATCGCCCATGGCATGCGCCGCACCCGCGAACTCGGCAACCTGCCGCCGAACATCTGCACGCCGCTGCATCTGGCCGACGTGGCGCGACAGATGGCGCGCGATCTGCCGAACGTCGAAGTCGACGTGCTCGACCGCGCGCAGATGCAGGCGCTGAACATGAATGCGCTGATCGGGGTCGCGCGCGGCAGCGCCAATCCGCCGCAACTCGTGGTGCTGCGTTATCGCGGCACCCGCGCACGCAAGCCGGTGGCGCTGGTCGGCAAGGGCGTCACCTTCGACACCGGCGGCATCAGCATCAAGCCCGCGGCCGGCATGGACGAGATGAAGTACGACATGTGCGGCGCCGCCTCGGTGTTCGGCGCGATCGAAGCCAGCGCCCGCCTTGGCCTGCCCATCGATCTGGTCGGCATCGTGCCGGCGGTCGAGAACATGCCGGACGGCGACGCCTCGCGCCCCGGCGACGTGGTCACGACCATGTCCGGCCTGACCGTCGAAGTGCTCAACACCGATGCCGAAGGCCGCTTGATCCTGTGCGACGCGCTCACCTACGCGCGCCGCTTCGAACCCGAGACGGTGATCGACATCGCCACGCTCACCGGCGCCTGCATCGTCGCGCTCGGCAAACACGCCAGCGGCCTGATGACCAAACACGACGACCTGGCCGACGAACTGCTCGCGGCCGGCATCGAGGTGCACGACCGCGCCTGGCGCCTGCCGCTGTGGGACGACTACCAGGCGCAACTCGAAACCGGCTTCGCCGATGTCGCCAACATCGGCGGCAAGAACGCCGGCGCGATCACCGCCGGCTGCTTCCTCGCGCGCTTCACCGAAGGCCTGCGCTGGGCCCATCTCGACGTGGCCGGCAGCGCCTCGGACGAAGGCCGCAAGGGCGGCGCCACCGGACGTCCGCTGCCGCTGCTGATGCAGTGGCTGATGCAGCAGGCCGCCTGACGTGGCGCGCGCCGACTTCTATCTGATCGACAAGCCGCGCTTCCGCGAGAACCCGCTGCTGCTGGTCTGCGAACTGGCGAAGATGGCGCATGCGCAACAGATCCCGACGCTGATCCACGCCCGCAGCCAGGAACAGGCCGAAGCCATCGACGAACTGCTCTGGGAGTTCGATCCGGACGGTTTCATCGGCCACCAGATCGCCGGCGACGAGGACGACGACGTGACCCCGGTGCTCGTCGTTCCGCCCGACATCGACAGCCCGACGCGGGCGCTGATCATCAACCTCCGCGACAGCGCCGTGCCCGGGACGCCGGAATCGGTCAAGGAAGTCATCCCCGCCGATCCCGGCGAACGCGACGGCTCCCGCAGCCGCTGGACCGACTACAAGTCCCGCGGCTTCGAACTGCGCAAGTTCGACATGTGAGTCCCGGAGTCGAGGCGGCGCAGATGTCGCGGATGCGGCGCTCACGGCACGCGCCCCTGCATCACCGATGCGACGATTTCGAGGCATCGGGACACCGCGCCGCGTTCGCGTTCGACCGCCGCCAGCGCGTTGGCGGACATGCGCTGGCGCGCGGGCGGGTCGGCGAGCAGACGCGAGACGGTGTCGCCGAGTTCGACCGCGTTCTGCACGCGCGATGCGGCGCCGTCGCTGATCAGGTTCTCGGTGACTTCGGCAAAATTGAAGGTGTGCGGGCCGACCAGCACCGGCTTGCCGAGCGCCGCCGGCTCGAGCACGTTGTGGCCGCCGATGCTGTCGAACGACCCGGCCACGAAGGCCACGTCGCAGGCCGCGAAGAAATTCAGCAATTCGCCCATGGTGTCGACGACGAAGGCCTGGGTGTCGAGATGCGCCACCGTGTCCTCGGAACGCGACAGCGTGCGCAGCCCGTAGCCGCGGCACAGCTTGATCACCGGCTGGAAGCGCTCGGGATGGCGCGGCGCGATCACCAGCAGCGCCTCCGGGAACCGTCGCAGCACGCGGGTATGCGCCTCCAGCACCGCGGCTTCCTCGGCCTCGTGCGTGCTCGCCGCGATCCACACCGGCCGCGACTCGCCCCAGTATTCGCGCAGCACCTTGCCGATGCGGTCGAGCCCGCTCGGCACGCGCATGTCGAACTTGACGTTGCCGACCACGCGCATGCGTTCGGCGCGCGCCCCGAGCAGTCCGAGACGGGTCGCGTCCTGCTGCGACTGCGCGGCAACGAAGGCGACCGAGCGGATCGCCTCGCGCGCCAGCGGCCGCACCGGGCCGTAGCCGTTCAACGAACGCTCGGACAGGCGCGCATTCGCGAGCACGATCGGAATTTCGCGACGCGCGCATTCGTAATACAGATTCGGCCAGATCTCGGTTTCCATGACCACCGCCAGCGACGGGTTGATTCGGTCCAGGAAACGGCGGATCGAGGCTGTCAGGTCGTAGGGCAGATAGACGTGGAAGACGCGTTCGCCGAACAGCTTCTGGGCCCGCGCCGAACCGGTCGGGGTGACCGTGGTGACGACGAAGCGACGCCCTTCGAAGCGCTTCATCAAGGCCTCGATCAGCGGCGCCGCGGCATTCATCTCGCCCACCGACACGGCATGGATCCAGATCGTGTCGCGCAGGCCGGGATCGGCGAAGAACCCGAAACGCTCGCGCCAACGTCCCCAGTAGTCGCGATAACCCAGCCCGCGCCACGCCAGGCGATACAGGATCACCGGCGTCAGCAGGTACATGACCAGGGTGTAGAGCGCGCGCAGCAGGAACATGGAGAGGTCGTCGGCAAGGCGTGGCACGACCGTTCGTGCTGAGCCTGTCGAAGCATGAACGGTCCAAGCGCCATCCGTCCACCCTTCGACAGGCTCGGGGCGAGCGGATGATCGAGAATCGATGCCGTCAGCATGACGAGCCGCCGCGGCCCGATAGAATGTGCGGATGCCCGAATCCCTGCCGTTCCCGCGCCATCTGCTCGCCCCGCAACACTGGCCGGTGTGGATCGGCATCGCCTGCATGGCCGTGCTCGCGCGGGTGCCGGCGAGGATCGCGCGCCCGCTCGGACGCGGCTTCGGCGCCCTGCTCGGCATGCTGATGCGCAGCCGTCGCAAGGTCGCGCGGCGCAACCTCGCGCTCTGTTTTCCCGAACTCGATGCCGCCGCGCGCGACACCGTGGCGCGCCGGAGCTTCCGCTCGCTCGGCGAGGGCGCCTACGAATTCGCGCGCGCCTGGTGGGGCTCGGTCGACGGTTTGAAATGCACGATCGACGGCCTCGAACACCTCGAACGCGTGCGCGCCCAGGGCCGCGGCGTGTTGCTGCTGTCCGGCCATTTCCTGACGCTGGAGATCTGCGGTCGCCTGCTCTGCCGGCATGTTCCGCTGGCCGGCATGTATCGCCGCCACGGTGCGCCCGCCTTCGAGTGGGCGGTGAAGCGCGGCCGCCTGCGCTACGCCGCCGCAATGTTCGCGCGCGAGGAGTTGCGCGCCGCGGTGAAATACGTGAAGTCCGGCGGCCTGCTCTGGTACGCGCCCGATCAGGACATGCGCGGCAAGGACACCGTGTTCGCGCCCTTCTTCGGCGTGCCGGCCTCGACCATCACCGCGACTTGCCAGCTGGCGCGGCTGACCAGGGCCGCGGTGATCCCGTTCTTCCACCATCGCGACGGCCATGGCGGCTACGTGCTGCGGGTCGGCGCGCCGCTGGACGATGTGCCGGGCGAAGACGAGACCGCACACACCGCGCGCGTCAATGCCCTGATCGAACAGATGGTGCGCGAGGCGCCGGACGAATATCTCTGGATCCACAAGCGCTTCAAGTCCCGCCCCGACGGCGAACCCGGCCTGTACTGAACGCGACCGCAGGTGCCGGAATCCGCGACCGGCCCGCCGTGCCCGTCGCCATGCGTGAAGGATTCGGCAAGAATCGACCCGACCATTGGGGAAATCGCGCATGGCTTGGCTGTTCGGATTCTTGGGTCTGTTCGTGGGAGCGGCGCTGGCCGCGATCGACAAGGCGGCGCTCGGCGCCGGATTGGGCGCGGCGGTCGGCGCACTGATCGGCGTGCTGATCTCGCTGCGTTCGCGGGTCGTCGAACTGGAGCACCGACTGCACCTGATGCAGACCGCGCGTGTCGCCGGACAGGCCGCCACGCGTGCAGCGGCGCCGGCCGCAGCGACCGAAACCGCGGCCGCGCCGCCGCAGCACGCGCCGCCGCCGCTGCCGGCCCGTCCGCAAGCCGCTGCGGCCGCCGTTGTCGCACCGACAGCGTCCGCCGAACTGTCGCTCGAACCCATCGACGAAGCCGCCGAAACCGCAGACATCGACGCCCTCGACGAGTTGCAGACCGAAGCCGCGCCGCCACGCCGTCCGCCGCCGCTGCCGCATCGCGAGCCGGTGCGCACGGTGCCGTTGCGCGAATCTTCGGCGCTCGCGAAGTGGCTGTTCGAAAGCAGCTGGATCGCCAAGGTCGGCATCGCGCTCGTGTTCATCGGCGTCGGCGCGCTGCTGCGCTTCGCGGTCAAGGAAGGCTGGCTCGATTTCCCGATCCAGATGCGCCTGGCCGGTATCGCCGCGGCGGCGCTCGGCGCGCTCGCGGTCGGCTGGCGCCAGCGCGAGAAGAAACGCATCTTCGCGTTGAACCTGCAGGGCGGCGCCATCGGCGTGTTGATGATGGTGGTGTTCGCGGCCTATCGGCTGTACGGCCTGATCCCGGCGACCGCGACCTTCGCGATGCTGCTGATCCTGGTCGCCGGCACTGCGGTATTGGCCATTCGCCAGAACGCGCTCGGTCTCGCGGTGTTCGGCGTGGTCGGCGGATTCGCGGCACCGATCCTGGCCTCGACCGGCGAAGGCAATCACGTCGCGCTGTTCTCGTTCTATGTGGTGCTGAACCTCGCCATTCTCGCGATCTCGTACGCGCGCGGCTGGCGCGTGCTGAACACCATCGGCTTCCTGTTCACCTTCGTCATCGCGACCTTCTGGGGCGTGCTGCGGTATCGCCCGGAAGACTTCGCAACCACCGAACCCTTCCTGATCGTCTTCTTCCTGTTTTATCTCGCCATCCCGCTGCTGCCGACCTTGCGCGGCCACGATCCCGCGCGGCGCGACCACGTCGAAGGCTCGCTGGTGTTCGGCACGCCGCTGGTCGGCTTCGCGTTGCAGAGCGCGATGCTGCACGACAACCGCCCCGCGCTCGCGCTCACTGCGCTGGTGATGGCGCTGATCTACGTGCTGCTGGCGATGTTCGTCTGGAAACACGGGCGTCTTGCGCGCTGGCGTGCGGCCTATGCCGGCCTGGCCCTGGTGTTCGCGACGCTGGTGTTTCCGCTCGCCTTCACCAGCGGCACCACGACGGTTCTGTGGGCGATCGAGGGCGCGATGCTGGTCTGGATCGGCCTGCACCAGAACGAGCGCCGCCTGCGCTGGGCCGGCATCGCCCTGCAGGCGATCGCGGCGATCGCCCTGCTCGACACGCCGTCGCCCGCGAGCGATGCCGTCGCCGTGATGAACCCGCGTACGCTCGGCGCCCTCGCCATCGCGCTGTCGGCCCTGTTCAGCGCCTGGCGCTACACGCTGGCGCACGCCAGCCATCCGCTGATCGGACTGCTCGCCGCGTATGGGTTTGGCGCCTGGTACATCGGCGGCGTGCTGGAAGTGGATCGCCTCGTGCACAGCCCGAACGAATCGCACGCCGTGCTCGCGTTCGTGGCGCTCAGCGCGGCCGCGGCCGCCGGCCTGCGTCGCATCAGCGGCCTGCGCGCCTTGTCGTGGCCGGGCTTCCTGCTGCTGTGCACGCTGCCGCTGTTCGTGCCGATGACGGACGACGATGCGCGTTCGCCCTTGTCGCATGCGGGTGCCTGGGTGTGGCCGCTGACCTGGCTCTGTGCAGGACTGACGCTGCGGGCGCTGCGCGATCCGTGGCCGCGGGCGCTGGGTTGGGCACATGTGCTCGGCTGGCTCAGCCTGCCGCTGTTGTTCTCGTTCGAACTGTACGCCCGCAGCGGGCTGTATCCGCGCATCGAAGGCGGCGCGCTGGCCGGACTCGGCGGCGACTGGCGTTTCCTGCTGACGATGTTGCCGTATGCGCTCGGCCTGGCCTGGCTGCTGTTCGGCCGCGACAGCGCCGGGCTGCCGCTGCGCGAGGAATTCGCGCACTACCGCCATCGCGCGATGTGGCCGCTGGTGCTGGCCGGGTTCGGCATCGTCTTCGTGGCCTGTTTCCTCTCCGGCCAGGCGCCGCCCATCGGTTACCTGCCGCTGCTGAATCCGCTGGAGCTGTCGCAGATCTTCCTGATGCTGCTGCTCGTGCGCTTCGCAGCCGCCGAACTCGATCGCGGCGCCGACGCTTTCCGCGTCGTCGTCGCCCTGCTCGCCTTCGCCGCGCTGTCGGCGGCGGTGCTGCGCGGGGTGCATCACTTCGGCCACGAGGCCTGGAGTGTCGAGTTGCTGGCTCGCCCGAAGGCGCACGCAGCCTTGTCGTGGACGTGGACGATCGTCGGCGCCGCCGCGATGGGTTTCGGCGCCCGCGCGCTGATTCGCGGCGCCTGGATCGCCGGCGCGGTGCTGCTCGGCGTCGTCGTGCTGAAACTGCTGTTGATCGACATGCGCTTCCTCGGCACCTTGTCCGGCATCGTCTCGGTGCTCGGCGTCGGCGTGTTGTTCGTCGCACTCGGCTACTTCGCCCCGATGCCGCGCGACGCCGACGCGGAGGTCGCGGCATGAGGCGTCTGCTGCTGGCCTTGTTGTGCCTGGCCCCGCCGCTGTCCGCGACCACGCCCGACGACTACGCCTGGCAGTGGCCGCTGCATCTCGGCGACGGCGACGTGCACGAACTGCTGCTGACCCCGGAGATCTACGACGCCATCGCCCGCAGCGACGCGCGCGACCTGGCGCTGTTCACGAAGGAGGGCCGCGGCGTCAGTTTCGGCCCGTTGCCGGCGGCGCCGGACACGCCTTGGCGCGATGCGCCGTACGCACTCGAGATCGGCGCCACGACGCGCGAACCGACATCGAGCCGCGACGTGCCGGTGGCGTTTCCGAGCCCGCAACGGCTGTCCCTCGCGCTGCGTTCGCGGGTGCCGGAAGCGGCCACGATCACCGCCTTGCGCGTGAGTTGGCGGCATCGCGCCGCGCTGCCGGCCGCAGCGCGCTGGCGCGTCGAAGGCGCACGCCGCCGCGGCGCCGTGCACGCCGAGGTGATGGCGCATTCGTATTCGCTGGCCACCGGTGCTGGCGAGACGCGTCTGGCGCTGTCCGATTTCGAGGGCGACGCATTGCGGCTCAGCGTGACGCCGGTGCCGCCCGACCTGGAGATCACCGGCGTGCTTGCCGAATACGAAACGCCGCCCGGGCAACGCCGCGACTATCGGCGCGCCGCCTTGGTCGCAGACGGCACCGCCGAACACAGCTATCGCTTCCACCTGCCGCCGGCCTTGCCGGTATCGGCCGCGCGCGTCGACCTGGGCGACGGCGGCGCGCTGGCCACGGTCACGCTGTCGGTGCGCGAAGGCGACTGGTGGCGACAGGTCGCGTCCGACACCGCCTTCGATGTCGCGGTGAACGATGGCGCAGTGGTGCGCAATCGCCTCGCCTTCCCGACCACGCGCACGCAACGCTGGCGGCTGTCGGTGGCGCCCGACATCGGCACGCCCATCGTCGATGTCGGCTATCGGCCCGATGTCTATCTGATCGCGCATCCGGGCCCGGCGGATCTGGTGCTGGTGGCCGGCAGCGCCCGCGCCGAGCGGCCCGACTTCCCGATCGACCCGCTGATGCGCGAACTGCGTGCGCAGTTCGGCGCCAGCTGGACGCCGCCGCGCGCAACCCTCGGCCCGCGCAGCGAGCGCACCGGCAAGGCCGCGTTGAAGCCGACGCCGCCTCCGCCGCCGTATCGCGCCTGGGCCTTGTGGGCGGTGCTGGTCGCCGCGGCCTTGATGATCGCCTTCCTCGCCATCCGCCTGCTGCGTGAACCCCCGCGCGAGTGACGCGGACCCGCGACGGCGCTGGTGCACTTCCAGCGCCTTCGCATCCTTCACGAAGGCGTAATAGGCCTGGCTGACCGACGCGATCCATCCGGCCCAGCCGTTGAAGATCTGCCGCTTCAACACCAGCTGCTTGAACAGCACGACGGGCGGATAACAGAGCAACCGCAGCTTCAGCTGCCACGGCGGGCGCTTCGCGGCCAATGCTTCGGCGAGGCCGCTGGAATATCGATCGATGCGCTGCAGCTTGGCGGCGATGTCGCGTTCGCCGTCGTGCAGGAACAAGGCGTCGAGCCGCGCCACGCGACCGACCCGACGATCCGGCGCGGCATGGATCGGATCGCGCACGTCCATGCGATGCACGCGCCGGTCGAACAGGCGCAGATGATGGTTGTGCTTGCTGAGCGGATGCTGCCAACGCCAGAACATGCGCTCGCGCCGCGGCAATTCGAAGCCGGTCGCCGACGGCTGCACCAGCGCCGCTTCGATCTTCGCCGCGGCATCCGCCGCCAGCGCTTCGTCCGCGTCGAGCAGCAGCACCCAGTCGTGCGCCGCCAGATCGAGGGCGCGCTGCTTCTGTGGTCCGTAACCCCTGAACGCCTCGACCAAGACACGCGCACCCTGCCGCGCCGCGATCTGTACCGTCGCGTCGTCGCTGCCGGAATCCAGCACCAGCACCTCGTCCGCAAACGCCAGCGACGCCAGACACGCGTCCAGCGTCGCCGCATTGTTGTAGGTGGTCACCACGGCGGAGAGCGGCGCGCGGGTCATCGAATCAGCGCGTTCGCTTGCGCTGCGCGTACAGTGCGAGATCGGCATCGCCGATCTTCGCGGCCGGAACCAGCTCGAAATGCTCCTCCGAGACCACGCGAATGTCCCCGTCTTGCACGCCCAGCTCGAACATCGCAATGCGGTCCGGCGACATGAACTGCGCCGAGACCGGACGGCAAACCATGCGAGGAAATTCCCGCCTACAAAAGCCGAGGCGATGCTCCACGAGTTGCTTCACGCAGCGCCCATCATCGGTCACTTGCAGCGAGACAACATGTGCGACCCCTTCCGGACAATGACCCACGTAGATTTCGTCAATAACCACACTTCCCGAATCCAAACATCCTATTTCAAGGTTCGTCTGCAAAGAGTGCGCCTCAAAGCCACAAAAAGAGCCGACTAGTCGTCCGTGGCGAATTCTTGCAAGCAACAATTGCACGCGATTGATCGTGCACGCCGCCACGACGCCGGGCGTTGCGTCCAGAACCAATGATGAGACGAGTTCCTGCCGTGGCCATAAGTGCAGAATCCGACCCCGAGGTTCGGGATGAAGAGGAAACATTGACGTTTTCTTCCAAGCACCAGTCGGTCTTGCGGTTCTTCTGTATCCCTGGACACCCATGGCTAGATCATCTCCAAACCTGATGCCCGAAGATAGGCATATGTAGAGTCATAGAACGAAGCGTCGCGAGTCGGGTCCGCATCGTCCCCTTCTGGTACCACGATCACCATGCCCTGCCTCGCGCGAGTCAGCAATACGCGATAGGCGTTCTCGAGATAGACCTTGCGATCCGGCTTGCGAATTCGATTCCAACGATCCCCAACAAACGAATAGTGCTGCCAAGCACTGCCGTCGTGACGAAGATCCGCGTCCCAAACCACGCAAGACCAATCCAGTTCCAGACCCTGGACCTGAAATTCCGTGGCGACATCTTCCAGGTAATAGGAGGAGCGCACGTCATCCTTGCCGTCAAGAAACCAGTGCACCGGATCCATCGGGCTCTTCACATCAATCGCGTGCGGCTTCAGCCGCTGCGCCTCGGATGAAACCACGATGCCGTAACGTTCGCTTCCACGCGCCATCGTGCGCAACCAGGCCTTTGCACGCTCCAGTCGCCGCGTCACGACGATCGGATACTTCGTGCGAAGACTCGTCAACGTGCCGCGCGCACGAACCATGTCGAGATCCAGAAGCTGCTTGACCAGGGATGAGACATGCTCAGCGCGGAAAGACCGCATCGAGACGCCGAGATGCAAATCAGGATCGAATTGGACATCAGTGCGATCTCGGAGCGCATGAAGGACCTTCCCGGCACCATATTCGCTATCGTGGAGATTGGGCGACAAATGAATCTGCCAGTGGGGAAAACGGCTCAACAGCGCGTCGATCCATTCGCTGATGCCGGCCTCGCCAGTGTTGATTTCCTGCCCTCCACCGACCAGGCACACGATCACCGCCCAGTCGGTATGGCGATCCATGCAAGAGATCAGGAACTCCGGTTCGGATTGATTGAAATTCGGCCGACCTTTCTTTCGAGACATGAACGCAGAGGTTTGATCCCGATTCCAGGCGCGCTGCGCCTCATCAAAGATCACGACATGATCGTGCGGCGCCCGAGCTTCGTCCTTCAGCCCTTCATCTCGAAAGTGATGGACGTTCTGGATGAACGCCTTGACTTCGCTACGCGCGACGCCGATGCGAACATGCCTTCCTGCACCGAGTTCGCGCTCGCGTCGGTCTCGAGCCAACGCCTCGCTCATCACCTTGACCAATGGTCCGTTGCCGGAAAGGTAGACACTGTGCAGATTGCTCTTCCGATCCATGTGCTCCGTGGCGACATTGAGTCCCACGAGCGTCTTTCCCGCGCCCGGAACACCCGTCACAAAACAGATGATCTTGCGCCGACGATCTCTTGCCGCAGCAATGATCGATGAGATCGCCTTCGACGTTCGATTGAGATTCCGCGCACCCGCATCGCTTCGGGAAATCTCCGCAACGCCATGACCGCCGTACAACGCCATCGCGGCTTCGATGATCGTCGGTGTTGGTCGATAGTGACCGGCGACCCATTCCTGAATCGGGATCGTCGCATCACGATGCCGCCCCAGCGTCTCGAGGAGAACCATTCTGAGCGAACTTCGAGTGGCCAGCAGCGGATTCAGCAATCCGTCGTCAGGCACAGCGCCAACCTTGAATCGAGCCGAACCTTCTGAGTCAGCAGACTCAATGACCAGAACCGGAGCGACCGTCCGAAAGTGGCTGCTGCTGTGGAAATTCTTGAGGTCCAATCCATAGTCCCAGACCTGGTCGTAGGCCTGCCGCGAATACCGCGTTGCGCCAATCTTGAACTCGATCACGAAGATCACGGCACCCAAGATCAACACCGCATCGATTCTTCGACCCAGGCGCGGAATCGAGTATTCGAGGAACAGAGCGCCGTTCTGGTCAAATGACGGAAGAATCCCCTTCAGCAGATCAATCTGCTGTTGCCATGCATAGATCTGTGCGCCATCCACGCCCAACATAGATGATTGCGTCAGCCGTCCGAGGACTTCGTCAGCCGAGGCTTCAAGAAAGTGACTGATGCTGTCCGAATAGTAGGCCCGCGGCGATATGTGCATTTCACGACCTCGACACTTGCTCGCGCGGGGGCAAGGTGTGCGCGATCCAGACGAGCAGGAGCCAGAAGTAGAGGTTGGACCAGAAGCTGGAATAGAAGGCGAAATGGGTGTTGATCGGAAACAGCATCGCGATCAGGGCGATGCCGTAGGGTGCGGCGGCGTGGCGTTCCGGACGCGGCAGGCGGCGGGCGTGGCGGATCAGCATGAGCAGGAAGGCGATCCAGCAGGCCAGACCGATGGTGCCGGTCTCGGAGGCGACTTCGAGCAGCCACTGGTGCGCGTGGAAGGCGCCCTGGCCCGGGTTCATCGCCAGCCATTGGTCGTCGGCGCGGGCGTGGACGATGTAGTCGACGCGGAAGGCACGGACGCCGACGCCGTTGAGCGGATGCGACAGGCTCATGTCGACTGCGGTTTCCCAGATCGAGGCGCGATAGGCGAGCGCATTCTCGAGCCCCGCCCGCGTGCCGTCGAAGGCGGCGAGCGTGCGGTCGACGCGTACCGCGAAACGCTCCGACAGCGCGTAACTCGCGCCGCCCAACACGGCGGCAATCGCGCCAGCCGCGGCCAGCGCGAACGCGAAACGCCGCGGCGTCTGCGCGATGCGCCAGAGCAGCGCAAAGGTGACCACGGCGAAGCTGATCCAGCCGCCGCGCGCGCCGGCCAGCAACACCGCGACCGCAGCCAGCAGCCAGACGAGGGCAGCGACCCGACGACCGTAACGATCCAGCGCCGCCAGGATCGCGATCGGCGACAACACCGCGAGCACCGGACCGAGCTTGAGATTGTCGTCGCCGAAAATGCCGCTGACGCGATCGGTGTTCAGCGCGCCGCCGAGCCCGATGCCGAACGCCGCCTGCACCAGCGCGTCGAAGATCCACAACAGCAACAGGCCGGCGCTCCACCACACCAGCGTGCGGCGCGCGGTCGTGGTCGACAAGGCGTCGACGCAGAACATCGCGAAGCACAGGTAGCGCAGGTCGGTCGCGACTTCCATCCAGCTCTTGTCGGCGGCCAGACTGTCGAACGCGGAGAGGAATTCCGGCAGCCAGTACGCCGAGAAAGCGAGCAGCGCGAGCCGATAGCGCGGGTCGGCGACGCGGCGTGGTTCGCGCACCCAGCCGGCCAGCGCATGCAGGGCGCCGATCAGGATCGGCAATTCGGCCGCACGCCCGAAGGGCAGCAGGAACAACACCGACCACAGGCACAAGGCTGCCGCAAGGGCGCGACGATCCGTCTTCATGCGCGTGGCGCCTCCTGCAGTTCGCGATACACGGCCAGGGTTGCGGCCTGCATCTGTTCGAGCCGATAGCGATCGAACGGCGCCGGACGTTCGCCGCCGGCGAGCAGCGCCCTTGCGCGTTCGGCCAGGGCCTTGCGATCGCCGACCGCAGCCGCGCCCTGCGGGAACAGGTCGCGCAGTTGTTCGCCGACGCCGGCCAGATCGAAGCCCAGCACCGGCACGCCGAGGTTCAAGGCCTCGACCACGGTGCGCCCGAAGGCTTCGGGCTTCGACGACAGCTGCAGCACCAGCGCGCTCGCGGCCATCACGTCGCGCACGTCGCGGCGCGGTGCGGTCATCACCACGGCGTCGGCCACGCCGTGGCGGTTCGCCAGCGCGCGCAGTTCGTCGACGTAGTGCGTGCGTCCCGGTTCGCGCACGCCAAGCAGGATCAGCCGCGTCTCGATGCCGGATTCGCGCAGATCGGCCGCCAGGCGGATGGCGTGGCCATGGCCTTTCATGCGCGTGCCGCGTCCGGCCAGACACAGCCACGGCGCCGAAGCGGACAAGGTCGGGTGTTCGGCCACGAAGCGTTTGCGCCAGTCGCCGTCCGGGCGATGGCCGTGCGGGAATTCGACCGGATCGACCGCGCGCGGAATCACGCGCAGGCGCGCCGGGTCGGTCTTCGGATAGTGCGCGAGGATGTGCTCGCGCACCGTCCGCGACACGCAGATCACGCGCTCGCCGCGCGCCATGATGGCGGAATAGGCGTTGACCGAATTCAGCCCGTGCATGGTGGTGACGAAACGCGGCCGCGTGCGCGCATCCATGCCGCGCCACGCGAACCAGGTCAGCCACGCCGGCAGACGCGAACGCGCATGCACGATGTCGGCACCGAGTTCGACGAACAGGCGGCGCAGCTTCGGCACCCGCCACAGGCTGCCGAGCGACTTGCGCCCGACATCCAGTTCGATGTGTTCGCTGCCGCCCGCGACCAGGGGCGCGACCAGTTTGCCGCCGGCCGAGATCACGATGGAACGATGCCCGGCCGCGACCAGCGCAGCGGCGATTTCCAGCGTGCCGCGCTCGACGCCGCCGGCGTCCAGCGCCGGCAGCAGCTGCACCACGGTCAGGAGCCGCGACACCGGTCGCGTCGCGTCAGTCGATCAACTGGTAGACAGCGCCGCAATACATGCAGCGCGCTTCCTTCTGGTCCTCGAGCGGCAGGTAGACGCGCGGATGCGAGTTCCACAAGGCCATGTCCGGACTCGGGCACGAGACCGGCAGGTCGGCGCGTTTCACCTGATAGACGCGTTCGGCGTTGGCGGGTTTCGTGGCATTCGCGGACATGGCTGCACCTTCAGGATCAGGCGCGCATTGTAGGCGGGCCGTGCGGCGGGCGCGAGACGCCGACGGCACAGGTCGACCGGGTTCAGTCCCACCAGACCCGCAGGGTGCGTTCGAAGACCGGGTCGGCTTCGAATTCGTCGGCCTGCAATTCGTCGACGAATACCTTGCGCAACTCCTTGACCATGCGCGCATGGGTCTGGTCGTCGATGCGGTCGCCGCGCTCGCCCACGGGCGTGCCTTCGCGCTGACCGGTCCAATGCGGCAAGGCGATGAACAGTACCGGCGACTGATCGCGACCGAATCGGTAATGGCTGATCCGCCCCTTGAAGCGTGCGAGCGCGGCCGCGACCTTGGCGCCCTCGTAGGCGTTGTACTGATCGACGAGGGCTACGACCGCCTGTGCGGTTTCGGTATCCAGTTCATCCGTCAGGAAGTTCAGCGAACGGAATTCGCCCTCGAACTGGTCGCCATAACCGAGCTTGACGAAGGTGATGGCGTCATCGCGCACCGTGCCCGCGGTCGCCGGCGAACCCAGCATCGCGACACCGAGGCCGACCAGCACGCATTGCCGCATCAGGGCGGAGAACGTCATTGGCGCACGTCCGTTCGGGTTCGGGAAAGGAGGCGCATGGTGGCGCCTCCGCTGCCCGGACTCAACGCCCCCAGACCTCGACCCGCGCCTGGTCCAGCGACAGCTCGGTGTCGCCGATGATGCCGATGGCCTTGACGCAGCGTTCGCCGCCGCGCAGGTCGATCCAGCGCGAATGGCTGCCCTGGCCGATGCGGTCCTTCACCGACAGGTAGTCGACGCCGCCCTTGGCATACCGCACCCACAGCTTCTCGATTTCGACCTGACCGCGTTCGATGCGCAATTGCACGGCGTTGATGCCGCGGCGGCATTTCTGGAACCGGATCACGTCGGTGTCGTTCTCGACCTTGGTCAGGCGCGTGCTGCCGAGCAGGCGTTCGGCATCGGCGCGACTCGTGGACGGCACCAGCGCGGCCGTCGCGAACACGGCGGCCGCGAGCAGCATGGACAACTTCAGGTTCATTGCAGGACTCCCGATCCCGACCCCCATCGGGTCGGTCGGGAGCCTACAACGCGCAAACGGCGGACCGGTTGACCGGCCCGGTCAGGGCAGATCGAACAGCAGGAACTCGGCCTCGTTCGCGGCCTGGATGCGCAGCGCGGCTTCACCTTCGATCGCGGCGCCGTCGCCCGCGAACATCCGCAGGCCGTTCACGTCGATTTCGCCGCGCGCCACCTGCACCCAGCCACGACGGCCCGGCGCGAACGCGTGCTCGACCGCATCATCCGCCGCCAGCACGCTGCCGAACAGATCGGCGTTCTGGCGGATCGTCAATGCGCCGTCGCGGCCATCGCCGCTGGCAAGCAGGCAGAGTCGACCGCGGCGCATGTCGGTGTCGAAGTGCTTCTGCTCGTAACCGGGCGCGATGTTGAGCCGGTCCGGCTGGATCCAGATCTGCAGGAAATGCACCGGCTCGGTCTTCGACGCGTTGAACTCGCTGTGCTGGATGCCGCTTCCGGCGCTCATGCGCTGCACGTCGCCGGGACGGATCACCGAACCGGTACCGAGGCTGTCGCGGTGTTCGAGGCCGCCGCCAAGCACCACGCTGACGATCTCCATGTTGGCGTGGCCATGGGTCGGAAAGCCGCCGCCGGGCGCGACGCGGTCCTCGTTGATCACGCGCAGCGGCCCGAAGCCCATCTGCGCCGGGTCGTAGTAGTGACCGAACGAGAAGGTATGGCGACTGTCGAGCCAGCCGAAATTGGCGACGCCGCGGTCGCGGGACTTGCGCAGAGTGATCATGGGTTCCTTGCTGACGTTACGTGCCGGGCGTAGGGGCGGCCCCCTGTGGCCGCCCGATCACCCATCATTCCATCCCGTCCCGGGCAGGCACGGGCCTGCCCCTACTGCGCGGCCGCAGCCGGCGCCGCCTGGATGGTTTCGCTGTCGATGCGGATCTTCACGGTGTCGCCGATGTTCGGAATGCCGTAGTTCATGCCGAAATCGCTGCGCTTGATCGTGCCTTCGGCATGGATGCCGATGGCCGGGCGCTTCGCGAACGGATGCGCGTCGACCTTGCGCAAGGTCACCGCCAGCGTCACCGGCTTGGTCACGCCGAGCAGGGTCAGGTCGCCGGTCACGGCCAGGGCGTTCTCGCCCCTGGTCTCGACCTTGGTGCTCCTGAAGGTCAGCTTCGGCTGGCCCGCGGCATCGAGGAAGTCCTTGGTCTTCAGGTGCTCGTTGAGCTTGTCGTGATCCATGTCGACGCTGGCGGCATCGATGGAGACATTGACGCTCGACTTGGTCAGGTCGGCGTTGTCGATCAGCAGTTCGCCGTCGAAGGCGCGGAATTCGCCCTGCATTTCCGACAGGCCCATGTGCTCGACGAAGTACAGGATGCTGGTGTGCGCCTTGTCGAAGTCGTAGCGGTCGGCGGCGGCAAGCGGGGCCGACGCGAACACGGCGGCGGCGATCAGGGTGGCGAGGGTCTTCTTCATGGCGGGGCTCCGGGTCGGGTGCGTGGGGTGGCGTGGGGCGCGTGGGGTCAGACGATGGAACAGGCGTCGGCGAAGGCAAGGCGCGGGCTGCGTGGATGCAGGGTGTCGCGGCGGCCGTAACCGAGGTTGATCAGGAAACTGGATTTGACCGAGGTACCGGCGAAGAACTCGGCGTCGACCTTGGCGGCGTCGAAACCGCCCATCGGGCCGCAGTCGAGGCCGAGCGAACGCGCAGCGACGATCAGGTAGGCGCCCTGCAGCGAACTGTTGCGCAGCGCGCCAGGGAACAGCTCGGCTTCGCTCTTGCCGGCGAACCAGCTGCGCGCGTCGGTGTGCGGGAACAGGTAGGGCAGCTTCTCGTAGAACGCGAGGTCGGTGCCGACGATGGCCGTGACCGGCGCGTTCATGGTCTTGTCGACGTTGCCGGCATCGAGCGCGGGCTTGAGCCGCGCCTTGGCTTCCGGCGTGCGCACGAACACAACGCGTGCCGGCGACGAGTTCGCCGCGGTCGGGCCCATGCGCGCCAGGTTCCAGATCTGCTCGAGCTGGGCGTCCGAGACGGCGCGGTCCTGCCACGGATTCGGATTGCTGGCGAAGGTACGCGCCTCCAGGAAAATCTGGTTCAGCGCGTCCTGGGACAAGGGCTGGTTCATGGGCAACTCCGTGCTGTGGCGATGGCGCACAGCGTCGGGGCAGGCCGGTTTTTGTGCAAGGCACCACGGCGCAATCGCGTCTTGCAGGCCTGCAAGGCTTCCCGCGTTCGCTGCGCCGGGCTAGGCTCGGCGGATGACTTCGCATCGCTTCGCCACCGTGCTCGCACTGAGCGACCACGCCGCCGGCAACCGCCGCCAGGCGACGGCGCTGGCGCAGGCGTTGCGGACCGACGCGCATCATGCCGAGGTCGCGTTCCCGCACGTCTCGCGCTGGCTCGCACCGCATTGGCCCGAGCATGCGATCACGGCACTGCCCGCCTTCGCGCGCGACGCCGACGGCCCGCTGCTCGCGATCGGCTGCGGTCGCCAGGCGGCCTTGGCGCTGCGCGCACTGAAGCGGGCGCGCGGACGCGAGGTGTTCACGCTGCAGATTCTCGACCCACGCTGCAAGCTCGACGATTTCGATCTGCTGGTCGTGCCCGAACACGACGATCTCTCCGGCCCCAAGGTGCTGCGCACGCTTGGCGCCCTGCATCCGGTCGACGAACGCTGGCTGGCGCAGGCGCGCGAGAATTTCCGCGACTTCGCCGGGCTGCCGAAGCCCTGGAGCAGCGTGCTGATCGGCGGTCCGAACCGGGCGCAGAGCATCGACGCGCACTGGCTCGAGCGCCTGTTCGACCAACTCGACGGGCAACGCGGGCGAACCGGGACGCTGGCCATCAGCGCATCGCGGCGGACGCCGCCGAAACTGCGCGAGATCATTCGCCGCCACGCGCTCAAGCTCGACGCCATGGTCTGGCTCGACGACCGCGACGGCCCGAATCCCTACCCGGCCCTGCTCGCCTACGCCGACCGCATCGTCGTGTCGCCGGACTCGGTGAACATGCTCTCGGAAGCCGTCGCCGTCGGCGTGCCGGTGCATACGCTGCTGACCCAACCGCTCAAGGGCAAGCTGCAACGCTTCCACGCCGCGCTGCGCGAACGCGGCCTGCTGCACGACCTCGCCGCCCGCAGCTGGCCGCGCCCGCCGCTGCGCGAACTGCCCGCCATCGTCGACGAAGTGCGCGCGCGGCTGACCTATACGCTGGGTTAGGCCCAATCCCCACGCAGATCGCGGACCTTGGTTTCGAGCGCGGCGGCGCTGGCCTGGTCGGGCGGCACCGGATCGCCGACCACCATGGCGATGCGCGACCAGAAGCGGCGCGGCAGGCGGGCGCGGCCGAGGGCCGAATCCTTGCGCGAGAACAGCGAACCCCAGAGACCGCGCAAGGCGATCGGCACCACCGGCACGGCGCGCGCGGCGAGGATGCGTTCGATGCCCGGCCGGAACGGCAACATCTCGCCGGTCCGCGTGATCGCGCCTTCGGGGAAGATGCCGACCACCTCGCCCTCGGCCAGCGCACGATCGACTTCGGCATAGGCACGTTCGAGCAAGGCCGGATCGACCTTGGCGGACGCGATCGGGATGGCCTTGGCGGTGCGGAAGATGAAGCTCAGCACCGGAATCCTGAAGATGCCGTGGTCCATCACGAAGCGGATCGGCCGACGCACGCTGCCGCCGATGATCAGCGCGTCGACGAAACTCACGTGGTTCGCGACAACCACGCAGGGCCCCTCGTCCGGCACCTTGTCCAGCCCTTCGACTTTCAGGCGATACAGGGTGTTGACGATGATCCAGACCAGGAAGCGCATCAGGAATTCGGGCACCAGCGTGAAGATGTAGATCGCGACGAGGGCGTTCAGCACCGCGGTCGCGAGCAGCAACTGCGGGATCGTGAACTTGAAGACGTTGAGCAGCACCACGGCCGTCACCGCAGCGACGACCATGAACAAGGCATTGAGGATGTTGTTGGCGGCGATCACGCGCGAACGGCGCTTCGGGTCGGAACGACTCTGCACCAGCGCGAACAAGGGCACGATGAAGAAACCGCTGAAGATGGCCATGCCGACCAGGTCGAACAACACGCGCCAGGCGCCGGGCTGCGCAAGGAACTGGCGGATGGCCAGATGCTGCTCGCCGACCGGATTCGGCCAGGCAAAGAACAGGTCGGCGCCGAACAGGGTCATGCCGATGGCGCCGAACGGCACCAGGCCGATCTCGACCTTGTGCCCGGACAGGCGCTCGCACAGCATCGAACCGAGGCCGATGCCGATCGAGAACAACGCCAGCAGCATCGTGTAGACGCCGGGGTCGCCGCCCAGCACCTGCTTGGTGTAACTCGGCAACTGGGTGAAATACATCGAGCCGAAGAACCAGAACCAGGAAATGCCGAGGCAGGACAGCAGCACCGCGCGGTTGCCGCGCAGCAACTGCAGATTGCGCCAGGTTTCGCTGAACGGGTTCCAGTTGATCTTGAGGTCGGGGTCGACCGGCGCCGCCTTCGGCATCGCCAGCGCGGTGCCGAGACCGATCACGGCCAGCGCGATCGCCACCACCGCCACCCAGAAATGACCGTCCCCCTCGATGCGGATCAGGCTGGACCCGAGCAAGGTGCCGAGCAGGATGGCCAGAAAGGTGGCCATCTCGATCAGGCCATTGCCGCCGATCAGCTCCTTGTCGTCCAGCACCTGCGGCAGGATGCCGTACTTGAGCGGCCCGAACAGGGTGGAATGCAGGCCCATCATGAACAGCATGGCCAGCAGCAGCGGGATGTTCGACTGCGTGAACCCGACTGCAGCGACGACCATGATCGCGATTTCCAGCAGCTTCACCGCCTGGGCCAGCCGCGCCTTGTCGTACTTGTCGGCCAGCTGCCCGGACGTCGCCGAGAACAGGAAGAACGGCAGGATGAACAGACCGGCCGCGAGATTCGTGTATTGATGCACCTGCTCGTCGTTCAGGCCGACGGTCAGGAAGGTGATCAGGATGATCAGCGCGTTCTTGAAGACATTGTCGTTGAACGCGCCCAGCGCCTGGGTCAGGAAGAACGGCAGGAAGCGGCGTTCCTTCAACAACGCGAACTGGTTCGGCGTGCTCATGCGGGCTCCGTGACGACCCGCGGACGGTAGCAAACCCGCATCGCACTTGGACATGCCGGGCGCGGAGTGTCGACATCCGCGCCCGGCAGGATCAACCCGTCAGGCGTATCGGCGCGACCAGAAGGCGACGCCGGCCAGCAACAGGACCATCAGCCCCAGGCCCAGCACGGACAACGCCGGCACCGGCACCGAAGACGCCAGCGCCGCACCGGTGAGCGAGAAACTGCTGCTGCCGACTGCATTCGTGGCGACCGTCATGAACTGGCTCGATCCAGGTCCGCTGGTCGGTGCATAGGTGTACAGCAGGGTGCAGCTGGCGCCGGCAGCCAGCGCAAACGGCACCGAGGCCGAGCAGGTACCGCCGCTGCGGGCAAACGGCGCGGCGGCCGCCGTCAACGCGGTGACGTCCAGCGAACCGGTACCGGTGTTGGACAAGGTCACGGCCTGCGCTGCACTGGTCGAACCGATGAGGACGGTGCCGAAGTCGATCACCGCGGGCGCAATCGCCAGGTTGCCCTGGGTGCCGTTGCCGCTGAGCGCGATCGAGCCGCTGCCCGGCGCATTGGCGGTGACGGTCAGCGACTGGTTCGCCGCACCGGTGGCAGCCGGCGCGAAGGTGTAATCCTGTTGCTGCAGCTGCCGCCGCTGCGTGCGAACGGTGCGGCCGCCGCGGTCAGCGCGGTGACGTCGAGCGAGGCCGTGCCGTCGTTCGCCAAGGTCACGGTCTGAGCGGCCGTGGTCGTCCCGACGTTCTGGTCGCCGAAGTTGATGGCCGCCGGGGTAATCGTCAGGTTGCCGGTGCCGGCGCCGGCAGGCGTGCCCAACACGTTCATCACGTATTGCATGTTCGGGAAACCGATGGCAGATGAGGTCGTGGGACTGGTGATACCGCAGGCGGCCGCCACGATGTAGCTCGGCCCTGTTTCGCCACCAGCATTGGAGCCGATGAAGAGCAAGTTGCCGGCGGCTTGCCCGTCCGGAGTGAAGACCTCGGCAACGAGTTCCGAACCCGCGGGAACCGCCGCCGTCACCGGCACTTCCAGAATGGTCAGCGACTGGTCGGTCACCGTTGCATTCGCGGTGCCCACTAGGGTACGCGTGCCACCGGGAAAGGCCGCGCCGCTGTTGGCGTAGATGTTCACGGTCACCGGCTGCGAACCGCCGGCGCCAGTCGCTTGCTCGACGCCGAACTGCAGCGCGCAGACATCAAAACCACCCGGAAACGCGCCCAGCGAGAATGCGCGGAGGTACCTGTTGTCTGTGTGACCGGTGCCGTTGTTGCAGGAAACGCTGTTCAACGCCGTGATGGCCTGCGATGACGACTGCGTCAGCACCGTCGTGCCGCAGCTACCGAGCGCGCGCTGACCGACCGGCACGGCATTGACCAGACCGCTGCCAGAGAAATTGGCTGCAGAAACCAGGGAGGCGAGGCCGAACAGGACCCCGCCCGTGAACAGGCGACGAAGAAGCATGGAAACCCCCAAAGGCGTGATGGCGTTCAAAGCGAACCTGCGAAGCGTATCAACTTATTCCCCGTTCATGGGATGCGACGCGCGTCGCCGCCATACGCATCGAACGCACGTTTCAAGCGCCGATTTAGCAAGAATCGCCTGCGATTCTGCGGCTAACTGGACAGGATAGTGTCGCCCCTGCAGACTACGAATCTTTGACGGAAGCACCGTGGCGAAGATCCTGCTGCTCAATGGCCCGAACCTGAACCTGCT
>JBGASK010000011.1:0-51687 GCA_044229785.1 Ahniellaceae bacterium | reverse complement strand
GGCGAACTGCTCGAACTGCTGCGCGACCCGCCCGATCACCCGGACTTCGAGGCAGCGCCGAAACCATTCTCGCGCGATGAAGAAACCGCCCTCGAACGCCTCAAGGCCGGCATCGAAGCCGAAGCCGCGACACTCGCGATTGAGCCCGCCCTGCTCGCACCGCGCAAGGCGCAGGAGGCCCGATTGCGCGACGGCATGTGGCCGAGCCATCTCCCGGAATGGCGCCGCACCCGGCTCGACGCCATCGCTGCACGCGCCTTGGGTTGAATCACCCCGGTCGCACGGCTAAGATGCGCGCCCCGCCGGGCGACTTCCGGCGGCCCCGTGGGGGGGTAGCTCAGTTGGTAGAGCGCGTCGTTCGCAATGACGAGGCCGTGGGTTCGACTCCCATCCTCTCCACCAATACGTAGACGGGAACCGGCCCTCAAGGCCGGTTTTTTGTTGCCCGAAATCTCGTGTCGTTGCGGGATTTCGCGCGGTTTTGCCGGTGCCGCGCGTGCCAGGAACACCGCCGGAATGTGGCCCGGTTCGCCTCCCTTTTCCTCTCTCTTCTCCACTTGCCCTCGCCAACCGGCCGCTGTTGGCACCGGCAGAACCCTTGTCGTGGTGCGAGGCAACAAGGCCACTGCGCCACGACCGGGACAACGTCATGCGGCCTTACCTGGAGAGCGTCGCGTGCGGCGAATAGCCGATCCATTCTCCGCATTTCGTGCGTCGAATCACTTGCCCTCGCGGCGTATACCGGCTCTAATCTCCGCATGAACAGCGGAGAACATCGCTACATCTGGGAGACCGGCGACTGGCCAGATTGGCGCTACGACCTGGCGATCCTGGCCGGCCCATTGGCCGAAGCCAGCAAGTCCCAGGGGCTCCTGCTCGGCAGGTTGGCCGATGTGGGCATGGCGCTCCGCGATCAGGCCAGTCTGCTTGCGTTGACCGAGGACGTGGTCAAGACCAGCGAGATCGAAGGCGAAATCTTGAACGCGGCGTCAGTGCGCTCGTCCATCGCGCGGCGCCTTGGTGTGGACATCGGGGCGGTCGCGCCCGTGGACCGTCACGTCGAGGGCGTGGTCGACATGGTGCTCGACGCCACCTCCCGCGCCGCATCGCCTTTGAGCGTCGAACGCCTCCACGGCTGGCATGCGGCGCTGTTCCCGACCGGCTTTTCGGGGATGAGCAAGATCGCCGTCGGCCAGTGGCGCAGCGACGCGGACGGACCGATGCAAGTGGTCTCCGGCCCGGTGGGTCGGCGCAGGGTGCATTTCGAGGCGCCGCCTGCCGAAACGCTGCCCGACCAAATGTACCGGTTCCTCGCCTGGGCCAACGGCGACTCCGGCGAGCCGGTGCTCGTCAAGGCCGGTCTCGCGCACCTGTGGTTCGTCACGGTGCATCCCTTTGACGATGGCAACGGTCGCATCGCACGCGCCGTGGGCGATCTGTTCCTGGCTCGTGCCGATGGCAGCGCGCAGCGCTTCTACAGTCTGTCCGCGCAGATCCAGCGCGAGCGGAAGGACTATTACGACGTGCTGGAGCGGACCCAGAAAGGCACGCTCGACGTTACCCGCTGGCTGGCGTGGTTCCTGGGCGCGCTGACGCGTGCCGTCAGGAGCGCGCACGGCACCCTGGACGCGGTGCTGAACAAGGCGCGCTTCTGGCAACACTGGGCAGGTACCCCGCTGAACGAACGCCAGGTGAAGGTGCTCAACCACGCGCTCGATGGGCTCGAAGGCAAGCTCACCAGCAGCAAGTGGGCATCCCTGGCCAAGTGCTCGCCGGACACCGCGTTGCGCGACATCACCCAGCTGCTGGATCTGGGTGTTTTGACCAGAACGCCGGGCGGCGGGCGTAGTACCGCCTACGAACTAGCGGGCGGATGAGGCGCACAGCGAGCAGCATTGTCAGGTTCCAGATTTTTTTCGCGCCGAGCGGTGCAGCGGGCATGCGGCGTCCTTCCGCACAATTGCGACGATCTGACTGGCCTTCCGACCGACTCTGAACTGGTGAACGAGCGCAGGTTTCGATTCGAGGTCCACTCCGCCACCAATACGCAGACAAGAACCGCCCCTCAAGGCAGGTTTTTGTTGCCTGGAGTTCCGAGTCCTTGCGGGATCTCGTACCGCTCTGCCGGTGCCGCACGCCACTCGAACGCGTGCGTCCCTTTCCTCTTCCTGAACAGACCGGCCATTCGGCCGCGACGCTGATCGGAAGCGCCCCTGCAATCCGAGTTGTTCATCGGACGCCCAACTGCGTCATGGCCGCACCCTTCCGGTCGAAGGGACTGACGAGGAGAAGAGTTCATGAAAACGATGATGATCGCCGCCCTCTGCCTGGTGACGGCAGTCCCGGGCTTGGCCATGGCCGACGAACCCGATCAGGACAATCCGCCGCCCGAGTCGACGGAGATCCAGCCCGTGAGCGAGGAGTGTCTGTTGCTGTCGCTGGCCGGCTTCAGCCTGGAACTGGGTTGCAGTCAGGAAGAGATCGATTCGATTCGCGCGCGCATCAGCGGCGGCACGTTCTGATTCCATGCGTCTTCCGTCGATACCGGACGAAGCATGCCCGCGGTCTTCTTGATGCCGGTCAGCGCGGCGCCGTCAGACCGAGCTCGCCCCACCAGGGATCGCTGGCGGGGAGGTAGCGTTCGAGGCGCGACTGCCCATGCTGCAGCAAGGCGCTGGCACGCTGCGGCTCGGCATGTTCGATGAGGCGCGCCAGTCGGACCTGTGCGCGTGCGCCGATCATCCGGCCGAGGTGCGGCTCGGCCTGGTCGGCCTGCACGAGTTCCTCGAAGGCAGCACGCGCGTCATCCGGCCGGCCTTCGGCCAACGCGCACTCGCCGCGCAGGAATCGCGAGACCATGAGCCGCGAGGCCGGATCGCCGGTGGTCTCGAACACCGCGAGTGTTTCCCGCACCGCGGCGCAATCGCCGCGCGCCAGTTGCAATGCGGCCTTGGCTTCCAGAGCCATCGCCCGGTAGTAGCTCTGTTTCTCGGCTTCCACGAAGCGATCCAGCTGCGCTTCCAGCCCGGGTTCGCCGGCCTGTGCGCGTGCGGCGAAGCCTTCGGCGACGGCGCTGCCGTAGAAAGGGTGGTCGCGGTCGATGCCGACCTGATCGCGCAGTCGCAGCGACTCGGCCGCATAGGTCCCGGCTTTCGCGAACTGGCGGCGGGCGTTCAACTCGCCCAGGTAGTTGGAGACCATCGAGAAGTACTGGATGCCGCCGGCCGCGCGGCGCGCGTCGAGCAGTCGCTCGAGTTCGACGTCCAGCGCCGGGTCGGGGTCGGTGGCCTGCAGGTTGAGCACCAGCGAGAAGCGCTTGTGCAGCGTCAGCGGATGCCCTTCGCCAAGTTGCTCGGCCATCAGGGCGACCACCTCGCGCATGCTCGCGAGACGCGGCTCGCCGCGCTGGATGCGCGCCAGCCGGTCAAGAAAATAGGCTTGCTCCATGGGCGTGCCGTCCACGCGCAGCTTGGCCAGCTCGCTTTCCAGCATCGCTTGCGCCGCCGGGGCCTGACCATTGAGGCGCATCTCGTTGGCCAGCAGCATCAGCGTCCAGCGCCGCAACGAGGGATTGCCGACCAGCGCCGGGTGCGCCAGCAGGGCCCGGAAGCCCTGCTCCTGCACCTGGTTGTCGTTCATCTGCGAGAGCAGCGACAAACGTGCCGAGGCCCACAGTTCCGTATCCTGCGGCACGCCTTGCATGGCCTGTTCCAGCAAGGGGCCCACTGCAGCCACCGCGTGCATGTCGCCGGTGGTCGCGACCGCGTCGTAGTAGTTGGCGAGGACGATCAGGCGGGTATCCGCAGCCACCGGCGCGCCGGCCTGCAGGCGCTCGAACAACGCGCGATGCTGGGCCGTGCCGCGCTCGCGATCGACCACCTGAAGAACGCCGTTCGCGAGCTCGCTGGACACGCTGAGGTAGAGGTCGGCGTCCTCGCGCAGATCGCGCTCGGCACGCGCCTGTGCGAGCGACAGCAGGGTGCCGACACTGAGTTCGGCGCGGTCCTGGCGAATCAGGTCCGCTTCCTGGAACATTCCGGTCAGCACCCGTTTCAGAGATTCGGCGGCGCGCGCCGAACGCAACGCCTGCTCGCTGCGCGCCTGGTTCTGGCGCGACAGGTGCCAGGTCACTGCGGCGGCGGCGACTGCGGTGAGCAACAGCAGCAGCAAGGACGCGGCCAGCGCGCGATTGCGACGAATCCATTTGCCGATCCGGTAGCCGGCGGAGTCGCGGCGGGCGGCGATCGGGCGATATTCGAGGAAGCACTCGAGATCGTCGGCGAAAGCGCGCGCCGAGGGGTAGCGCCGCGCCGGATCGCGACTCAGCGCCTTGAGCACGATCGTGTCGAGATCGCCGGCAAGCTCGCTTGCGCTCGCACCGGGCAGCGCCGTCTCGCCGCCGCGCCGCCGCAGCCACTCGCTCGGCGCGGTTGCATCGGTGTCCGTGATCGCCTGCAGCAGACTCAGCGGGTTTTCGCCCATCTGCTTGTGCGGACGCTCGCCGGTCAGCACTTCGAAGAGCATCACGCCGAGCGCATACACGTCGGTCGCGGTGGTGATCGCCTCGCCCTTGATCTGCTCGGGCGCCGCGTAGGCCCAGGTCATCGGCGCACGCCCCCCGGTCTGCGTGTGGTCGATTTCGCCGAGCAGCTTGGCGACGCCGAAGTCGAGCAGTTTCGGGCTGCCGTCGGCCTGGACCATCACGTTCGAGGGCTTGAGGTCGCGGTGCACGATCAGGTTCTGGTGGGCGAACTGGACCGCTTCCAGCACGCCGAGCAACAGGGCGACACGCTGGCGCAAGGGCAGTCGCCGCTCGCGCACATGACGGTCCAGCGGCAGGCCTTCGACGCGCTCGATCGCCATCCACGGCTGCCCGGCATCGGTGCTGCCGCCATCCAGCACGCGCGCTATTGCCGGGTGTTCCAGCCGCGCCAGCAACTCGCGTTCGCGCTGGAAACGCACCCGCTGCTCGGCAGAATGGACATCGCGCACCACCTTGATCGCGACTTCCTTGCGGAAGCTGCCGTCGTCGCGCACGCCGTGATAGACGGCGCCCATCCCGCCGCTGCCAAGCAGTCCGAGAATGCGATACGGGCCGATGTGATCTGGAAGCGGCGAGACAGCGTCGATCTGCGTCATGCGCAACGCCGCCGGGTCGATGCGCTCGGCCTGCGCCTGCAACCCCAGAATCGCGCGCGCTTCGGTTGCCAGCGCCGCATCGTCGCAGCCGGCAAGCAGCCGCTCGCGCGCCGCCGTTGTCGCCAGGTCCAGCGCTTGTTCGATCAGCGCACGAAGTTGGTTGTGATCGGCCATTGCGAGTTTTTCGGAGTGACGTCGAGCCAAACGGAAGATCGCCGGAATTCCGGCAGGCTTCTCAGGGCGACTGCAATTCCCTGGCCAGAAACAATCGCGCCACTTCCCATTGTCGACGCACGCCGCGCTCGCTGGTCCCCCGAATCTGCGCGATCTCGTCGAAAGTGAATCCGGCGAAAAAGTAGGCCTCGATGATCTCGGCCAGTTCCGCGTCGCGCGCCTGCAAGCGGCTGAGCGCCGCATCCATGGCCAGCACATCGACGCGATCATGGTCGCCCGACACCAGACCATCGGTCAGATCGGTTTGGATCCAGCCGCCGCCGCGCTTGTCGGCGGACTTGCTTCGCGCCTGATCGACCACGATCTGGCGCATCGCGCGTGCAGCGGATTTGAAGAAATGCTCGCGATCGGCGAACAACCGATCCGACCCCGGCATCAGCTTCAGGAACGCATCGTGCACCAGCGAGGTCGGGTTCAACGTCAGCGGATTGCCGCGCAAGACGCCGCGCGCCATCTGCTTCAGTTCCGCATACACCTGAGACAAGGCCACGTCTGCGGCCTTGCGATCGCCGGCGCGCGCGGCGTTGAGCTGGGAGGTCAGGTCGAAAGCGTCGGTCACGATCGCACTCTCGAAAGGAGAATGATTCCATTGTACGGAATGCAGCCAGCGCCGGGCAGCGCGAGATTCCGCGCGAGGCCGGAGTCGCATCGGAGCCGCCCGACGCCAAGGCGAAGGTGGATATCCGTGGCCTTGCTCGCCGCGCCATGGCTTGCGACACCGGCCATGGCCGCCGGGATCCTTCCCCTCACGAGCGCGGCGAATGGGCGCTTCGCGCTCGAACGCTTACTCGAAACTGTCCGCGTGGATACGTTCGGCTTCGAGTACAGCCGCGACGCCCTGGCGTGTCGAAGGACCTGCGCCCAGCCGGTCGAAGGCGCCACCAAGGATCAGGCGCACGCCATCGAACGCGACGCTGTTGACAGCGTTGTTGACGGCGAGACGCCAGGCAGGGTCGATGCCGCCACCGGTCGCCGGCACGCGTCGCATTTCGCCATTGCCGCCGCTCGTGAAGATCAATCCGTAGAAGTATCCGCGATGGAATCCGAGTCCGTTGTTGAACGCGGTGCCGACGGTCGGCAGCACGGCAGGATCGACTTCGCCGTCCGTCAGCCGCAGGCGCACCGGCGACGCGCGCGACACGCCATTGACGCGCGTGAAGTTGCCTGCAACCCAGACGCCATCGCCGTCCACGGCAATGCCTTGGGCACCGACGACACCGGCATTCGTTTCCAGCAACGGATCGAACGTGCCGATCACGGCACCGGTGAGGGCGTCGAGCCTGACCAGTCGGGCCTGCGATCCGCCGCCCGGCTGGGCGACGAACATCGTCAGCAGCAAGCTGTTTCCGAGCGCGTCGTAAGCCAACCCGCTGGGCGAACTGCCGATGACCGCTGAGAAGCCGGGATCGGCGCCGCCATTGCCCGACAGCGGCAATCGCAGCAACTGGCTGAAGCTGAGCGCGTAGAGCGCATCGCCACCGATGACGAGTTCGTTGGCGACGAAGCTGTTGCTCCATCCGGGCATCAGGTTGCCGTCGACTTCGTCGAGCCGCGCCACGCCGAAATTCGCGGCGACGAACACGCCCTGACCGGGCGCGACCGCCAACGCCGGGTTGGCGCGGTCGTCGGTCTGAGCGCGCCAGACGCTGTCGACCAGACCCGAGGGGAGCAGTCGCAGCACGAACCGACGTGCGGCGCTGCCGGCGCGCAGGAAACTGCCGGTCAGGTAGGTGCGGCGATTCACGGCGTCGAAGGCCACGCGACCGACCGACCCCGGATCGACGGCCTCGGCGTGGCCGCTGAGCGGATCGGGCTGGCCCGCCGCATCGAGTTGCGCGGTGCCGAAGCGGGACACCGCACCGACCTGGTCGAAATTGCCGCCGATCAGCACGCGCGCAGGCGCGTCTCCCTCGGCGGCGGTGAACGCCGGCGAGCCCGTGCCGCCGTAGACCGGATTGAACGCCGTGTCGATCGCCCCCGTCGCCAGCGACACGCGCGCGACCTGGCGGTTGATCGCCGCAGCCGGCGGATTCGCGAAGGATTGCGTCTGGCCGGATCCGACCAGGAGATGGTCGCCATGGACCGCGAGCCGCAGCGCCGCGGTCTGTGCGCCGCCGACGCTGACGTTCTAGCTCGTGTCCACCGAGCCATCGGCCAGCGACAGCTTCACCAGCCGCGACCGCGCGATGCCGTTGACCGAATCGAAGCGTCCCGACACATAAGCGGCATTGCCGACGACGACGATGTCCTCGACCAGCGGCGACCCGCCGGCGCGCGCGAGCACCGGATTCCAGTCCGCGACCAGCGTGCCTGCACCGACGGTCGACAGACGCGCCAGCGCGGTTCGCGGCTGGCCGCCGGCAGTCGTGAAGATGCCGCCGACCACCACGTCCGTCGGCGATGTGGCGCGCACGACATTGGCGCTGCCCGACAGGCCGAACGTGAAGCCGGTGGCCAGCGTGCCGTTGCCGTTGAACTTGGCGATGCGCGCGACGGTGGTCGCCGGCGTGGTCAGGACCTGGGTGAAGTTGCCGACGACGATGACGCCATCGTCCACCTCGGCCATCGCGCGTGCGAACGTCGGGTTCATCAGCAAGGACGCGAATGACGGATCGTCGCCGCCCCCGGGCAGCAAGGTCTGCACGCGATTGATCGACAGGACGCGGTAACGGCCGTCCGCCAGCGGCTGCACCTGCTGGACGAGGCTGGCGTCGATGCTGGCGAGGTTGGCGAACGACGGGTCGACGCTGCCGTCGGCCTGCAAGCGGGCGATGCCAGTGCGTGCGACCGCGTCCATGCGCCGGAAATCGCCGACCAGCATCCACTGCCCGTCGCCCTGCTTGACGATCTGGCGCACCAGGCCGGGCTCGGTGAGATCGACGTTTGGAGACGACAGCACGGACACCGGCAGGTCCTGCGCCGGCACGCCGATGGGCATCGACAGCAATGCGCAGCCAGCCAGTCCGGCGGCGATGCGGACGAACGAAGAGGCGGGTGATCGAAGCATGGCGAATCTCCGGCAGGGGTCAAGGCGACATGGCGGTCGCGCCATGCATCCCATCGCTGAAACCCCAAACCGCGGCCAACTCCGCCATGCCTGCGCCACGAACGGGCATTGGGCGACAACCGGCGCTGGCGATCCGCACGCGGTTTCGCGAAGCTAGAGCGCGAAAATTCGACCAGGACTACGCATGTTGCTCTATCTCATCGGCATGATCGGCACCGCGGTATTCGCGATCACCGGCGTGCTGGCCTTGCGGCGCGACGGCATCGACGTGTTCGGTGCGCTGGTGCTCGGCATCGTCACGGCGCTCGGCGGCGGCACCGTGCGCGACCTGATGCTCGACGTGCCGGTGTTCTGGATCGGCGACTTCAACTACGTCTGGGTCGCGGCCGGCTCGGCGCTGCTGACCTTCTTCCTCGTGCGCCCGTTCGAACGCACGCAGACCCTGCTGCTGTATCTCGATGGTTTCGGTGCCGCGCTGTTCGCGATCGCCGCGACCGACAAGGTGCTCGGCCTCGGTCATGCCGCGCCGCTGGCGGTGATGCTCGGCGTCTGGACCAGCATCGGCGGCGGCATCGCCCGCGACGTGCTGGCCGGACGCACGACCCTGCTGATGTCGCGCGAGATCTACGCCACGCCGATCCTGCTCGGCTGCGCGCTCTACATCGCCTTGCGCGCCGCCTGGCCGGGCGCGTCATGGACCGGCCCGGCCGCCCTGCTCTTCATCTTCCTGTTTCGCGCCGTCGTCATCCACCGCGGCTTGCAGATGCCGGACGTGCTGTCGACCCATCGCCCGTCCTGAATCTCAACGCGCCACCCGGCGCAGGCCCCACCAACCTGCGCCCAACACGCCCAGCATCATTCCCCACCCGAACCGATTCGCCGGCAAGGGCACCGGCGTCTGCAGCGGCGCCGCAAGCACGTCGAATTGCGTGGTCGCGACGATGGGCGGCATCCCCAGTACCGTGATCTGCCACGCAATGTTGTAAGGGCCCGGCGGCAACACGCCGAAATTGATCGTCGCCATGTACGGCACAGGGATATCCGGATCCGGATTCGGCGGCGGGCTATCGGCAAGAATGCCCCGCGACACGATGTTCAGCGAGTTTCCGGAAACGACGCCCGACGGCAAACCGTCGAGTCCGCCCAGGTTCCCATGGCGCGACACCAATCCGGTCAAGGTCACATGCACCTGACCATCGAGTGACTGGTGCGCAGTCACCTGTTCGTTTTCGGCGAGTGCCGGCAACGCGATGCCCAGCAGTCCAAGAAAAAGGCCTGCAACGCGAGTGCGCCGCAGGCCGTTGATGCGTATGCCGCTTGCCATATGTCCTCCCTGACCCGTTCGCGCGACCACCCGGCGGCATGGCGCCGCCGGGCGATTGAGGCTTACTCGAAGCCGTCCGTGAACACCAGCGGCGCAGTCGGCGAGCACGAGGTGTTCTGCGGTGCCAGCGTGGCGAACGGCGTGCCGGCGCCAGTCAGGGCCAGCGAATGCAACTCCCACCCCGCAGCACCTGCGGCACTGTCGGTGCCGACCGAGAAGCGCAGGCGGACCGTCTGGTTCGCATAGGCCGTACCCAGGTTGATGGTGTCGACCATGGTCGCCGGATAACCGGTGCTCGTGCCCACAAAGGCCTGTTCGCCCTGCAGCGGATTGCCGGAGGCGCCATTGATCGCCCCGTCGTAGACCGCACCGCCGATCAGATCCCAGGAGGCGCCATTGTTGGTGCTGATCTCCACTTGCCCGCCGTCCCAATTGGTCGGATCGGCCACGGTGCCGCCCTCGAACTGATAACGATGCGTCAACGCGATCGAGAACGTTCCCGCGCCCACCGAGATCGGATCGGACACCAGCGACGTCAGGCCGGCAGCGCCGGTATCCGGACCGACGGCCACACGGTTGCCGCTGGCGTTCCAATCGCTGCGGTACCACGCAAAGTCCGGCGTGGCGCCGTCGGACTGGGCCGTCGTCCACGGATAGGCGTTGGCACTGAAGCCCTCGGTTGCCGACGTCTGCGGTGCTTCGTAGGTCGCCACGCGCAGACTGATGGTGCGCGCATTGCCCGGCGGATTGACGATCGTGCCTTCGGTCGGCGTGGCCGTGAACTGCACGACACGGCTGGCCGGGATCGAATCGAGGCGGATCGGCACGTTGATGTTTTGCGTCTGGTACGGCGTGCTGGCCGCCAGCGGTGCCGACGCACCGGACGGGAATGCCACGCCGGCATGGTTGGCCGTGATCGCGACGGTACCGCCGGTCAGCGACACCCAGCCGATGTTGCGCACGTCGATGCTGAGGCTGCCGGTCTCGTCCAGATCCAGATAGCCGTCGTTGTCGCAGCTGGCGCGGCGCGTCGACGGCGAGGATGCCGAGACCGCGCTTGGCGAAGCCGGCCGCACAGATCTCGAAATCGTCGATGTCGTTCGCGGCGATCGTGGCCAGGATGGCATCGCGGGCTTCGACCATGGTCGGCGCCGACGGCGTCAGCTTGTAGCCGCCGACGACATATTCCTTCATGCGTTCGCGGGCCTGGGCAAAGGTCAGGCGCGGCGTGCCGCCGAGGGTATCGTTCAGCAGGCCGGCATAACATTCCCACAACATCGCGGTCCAGACTTCACCGGTGTTGTGCACTTCCGAGTTGGTCGCACCGTTGGCGCCGAACGCGGACGGCGGCGACACCGGGAGCGTGTTGCCGTCGACGGTGTGGCGGAAGGTCAGCGGGTTGATGGTCAGGCGCGTCGAATACGGATAACGGCGAATGCCGAAATACGGCGTGCCGCCGGCATAGGCGCCCTGCGCGTAACTGTCGCCGAAGTCGGACTGGGTTCCGGCCGCGGCATCCGATGCCTTTGCAGCCGACAGCAACGAATGGAAATCGGCCCAGCCCTCGCCCATGCCGCGACCCTTCTGGTTCGACAGGCCGCTGGCGTTGCCGACCAGGCGGTTGCTGATGTAGTGGCCCCATTCGTGCGAAATGATCATGCCGTCGATGGTGCCGTCGCGACCCACGCCGCCGCGGAACATCGTGCCGAGATCGGGATTGGCGTCGCCCAGCAGCGCACGGATGGTGACGCCGTCGCCCTGCAACACCGACATTGCCGGAATGGTGACGGTCGCGTCCGTGCCGCCCAGACCAGGCGGCAGCGCGCTGACCTGATTGTTCGCGATGACGACGCCGGTCGCACCGGCATTCTGGGCATTCTTGGCCTTGACGGTGAATCCGCAGGTACCGCGATCGATCAGCGCGATCTTGCCGGCGACGGCCGCCGCGTTCGTCAGCGCGGTGCATCCGTCCGTCGTCGACGGACCGCTGGCGTCCGCGGCGTCAAGCGCGGCCGCCATGCCCTGATCGATCAGATTGAACGATTGCTGGCCGAACGAAGCAGTACCGGCCAGATAGGTCGTGCCATTGACGGTCAGGGTCCGGTCCGCGGAGCTCCAGACATACATCTGCATGCGCGGACGCGCACCGTCGGCGGGCGTCGACATGTTCGCGTTGTTGGCGCAAGTCGGCGCGCAGGTGCCGGTATTGTCCTGCCCTTCCGACTTGATGCTGTCGTTGCCGAGACCGCCGCGACCGTAGTTGTCGGTCTGCGCATTGCCGTCGACTTCCGCGAATCCGGCGTCGTAATAGTCGTCGTGCAGCCAGTTCACCCAGTAGAACTGCTGGACCGAAGCGGCCTTGCGCTGAACGGCAGACGCGGCCGGTTCGGCGGCCACGTTGTAGGTCCAGTCGAACGTGTTGGCCGCGGTGATGTCGGGACGGATGTCGCCCGCGAGATCGAACCCGTCCGGGTCGGCCAGATCCAGATAGGCGTCGGTGTTGTTGCCTGTCGTCGCCGTCGCGCCCGAGGGCAACCAGCCGTCGGTGCCCGATCGCGAGAACGGCGAATTCGCCAGCGTGACCAGCGTCGGCGCCACGAACGGCGGGATGTACGACGACGAATCGGTCGGATGCGGCACATCGTTGCGGCCGTAGGGCGAGGGCAGCGGCAGGCCGGCCGGTGCGGGTTCGGCCCACACGCGATAGGTGAACGCCACCGGGCCACCGTCGGCCTGCTGGAAGTGACGGAAGAGCACGCTGCCGTCCACTGCGCTCAGGACATGCGCGTAGTACTCGGTTTCGGCATTGTCGCCAGGCTGAACCTGGGTTTCGACGTACCAGGCCGGCACCACGCCGCCTTCGGCCAGCGGGAAATACACCGCCTTGACGCGGATCGGATTGCGGTTCACCGCGCCGGCCTTGCTGCGCTGGCTCCCGGCGATGTCGAACCAGCGATAGTCGCCTTCGCTGCGACCCTGCTTCAGCGTTTTCCGGGCCGACGCATGGTCGATGCCGAACGCGGACAGCGCGATCGCCGCCGCGTCGGATTCGCCGAGCGTGAACGCTTGCAGGGCCTTGCCGGCACTCGGCTCGAACAGTCGCTCGCTGCCGCGGAACGCGACCAGACGCGACTTCGCATCGATCAGCAAGCCGACGTCTTCACGGAACACTTCGATGCCGTTGATGCGGCGCTTGAACTGGACGATCTGGGCGCCGCCCTGCATCGGGCTGGCGCTGACCAGTTCGAAGGCTTCCGAGGCCGCCTTGGCCCCGCCGTTCCGCGTCAATATCCGATCCAGATGCGCACGCGCCACGCCCTCGATGCCAAGCGACTTGGCGTCGTAGACCATCGGCAGACCATCCATCAGCACCCGCAGGCGCGGGGCCGCAGTGTCGGCCCGCTTGGCGCCGGCCGACTGCAGGGATCGATCGACTTGCGGCAGGGTCTGGATGGCGGCCAGCGCCGACTGCGCCAGCAGCATGGAGACGGCAAGAGCGAGCGGTGCACGAGCAAACTTCGATTTCATGAGCGGATTCCCCTGGGTTCCGGCGGACGAATGTGACCGAACGCCGATCCTACCGCAGGAAAATCCGCAACGCGCGTGACCGCCCCGCCCGCTCCGGACGATCAGCCCAGCAGATCCATCTTGCCCAGCTCGACGCCGTTGTGGCGCAACAGGTTGTAGGCCGTCGTGAGATGGAAGAACACGTTCGGATAGACGAAGCCGAACAGGTAGTCGCGACCCGGGAACGTCACCTCGCGACCGCCGGTCTTGAGCTGGATCGTGCGCGCTTCGGCGCCGTCCAACTGGTCGGCCTTGAAGCTCTCGATGAAGGCGACGGTCCTGGCGATGCGCGCCTTGAGTTCCGCGAACGTGGTTTCGGTGTCGTCGTACTTCGGCACCTCGACCCCGGCGAGACGCGCCGCGCAGCCCTTGGCCATGTCGGTGGCGATCTGCACCTGGCGCGCGAACGCGAACATGTCCGGCGCAAGACGCGCATTGATCAGGGAAGCCTCGACGCTGACCGCGGACTTGCCCTGCTTCGCTTCCGCGAACGCGGCGGCCTTGTCGATCATGCGGTCGAGCGCACGCAGGAAACGCGCGAGGTACGGCAGCGAGGCTTCGTGGATATGGATGGACACGCGGAACTCCTGTAGCGATCGCCGGGATGGCGATCAGACCGCAGCGATGGGTTCGTCGCGCAGCGGTTTCAAGTCCGGATCGAGCGCGACCCGTTCGTCGAACACGAAACAGCGGTCGCGATAGCCGAAGCCGCCCACCTGTTCGAAATAGCCGAGGATGCCGCCGTCGAGCTGACGCACGTGTTCGTAGCCGGCCTGCTGCATCCAGATCGCCGCCTTTTCGCAGCGGATGCCGCCGGTGCAGAAACTCACGAGGGTTTTGCCGGCCAGCGCGGCGCGATGCGGCGCCAGCGCGTCGGGCAATTCCGTGAACTTGGCGATCGGCAGCGTCAGCGCGCCCGCGAAGGTGCCGTGGTCGACCTCCTGCGCATTGCGGGTATCGACCATCACGACTTCGCGACCGACATCGTCATGGCCCTGCGCCAGCCAGCGTTTCAATGTCGGCGGGTCGACCGCGGGCGCACGCGCGCCGACCGGGTCCAGCCCGTCCTTGCGGAAGGTGATGATCTCGCGCTTGCGCTTGACCCGCAGGCGCTTGAACGGCACGTGTTCGCTCTCGCTCCATTTCACGATCAGGTCGGCGAAGTGCGCGTCGCTGCGCAACCCGGCCACGACACCGCGCAGCGATTCAGGTTCGCCGGCCAGGAACAGGTTGATGCCCTCGGGCGTGACCAGCGCGGTACCGCGCAGCGATGCGGCTTCGAAGCGGTCGCGCAGCTGCCGGGCCAGTGCGTCCGGGTCGGAAATGGCGACGAAATGATAGGCGGCGAGGTTCAGGATCATGGGCCCAGTGTACCGGCTACAATCCGCGCCCCATGGCCCCGTAGCTCAGTTGGATAGAGCGCGCCCCTCCTAAGGGCGAGGCCGCACGTTCGAATCGTGTCGGGGCCGCCATCTCATCTTTCCTTCTGGAGTCTTCCATGTCCGCACACGACATTCTCAAGTCGCTTGGCCTGACCGCCGACAATTCCGGCACCTATCTCGGCAACGGCGAGTGGGCCAACACCCAGGACGCGGGCGTGCTGGAACCGATCAACCCGAGCACCGGCGAAGTGATCGCGCGCGTGCACGCCAGTTCGGTCAGCGACTACGAAACCATCGTCGCCCGCGCCCAGGCCGCGTTCAAGGTGTGGCGCACCACGCCGGCGCCGAAGCGTGGCGAAGCCATCCGCCTGTGCGGCGATGCGCTGCGCAAGCACAAGGACGCGCTCGGTTCGCTGGTCGCGCTCGAGATGGGCAAGATCAAGCCGGAAGGCGACGGCGAAGTGCAGGAAATGATCGACATCGCCGACTTCGCCGTGGGCCAGTCGCGCATGTTGTACGGCTACACCATGCACTCGGAGCGTCCGGGCCACCGCATGTACGAACAATGGCAGCCGCTCGGCCTCGTCGGCATCATCAGCGCGTTCAACTTCCCGGTCGCGGTGTGGGCCTGGAATTCGTTCATCGCGGCGATCTGCGGCGACATCTCGATCTGGAAGCCGAGCCCGAAGGTGCCGCTGTCGGCCGTCGCCTCGATGAAGATCTGCAACGACGTGCTGAAGGCGAACGGTTTCCCGGACCTGTTCTTCATGTTCAACGACGCCGGCACCCAGATCGCGCAGAAGTTCGTCGACGACCATCGCATCCCGCTGATCAGCTTCACCGGCTCGACCCAGGTCGGCCGTCTGGTCGGCGAACGCGTGGCGCAGCGCATGGGCCGCTCGCTGCTCGAACTCGGCGGCAACAACGCCATCATCCTCGACGACACCGCGGACCTGAAACTCGCGATCCCGGGCATCGTCTTCGGCGCGGTGGGCACCGCCGGCCAGCGCTGCACGACGACGCGCCGCCTGTTCGTGCACGAATCGATCTACGCCAACGTGCTCGACACCCTGGTCAAGGCCTACAAGCAGGTCGAAGGCAAGATCGGCGATCCGACGCTCGCCACCACGCTGATGGGTCCGCTCAACGACCAGTCGGCGGTGAAGCGTTACCTCGCCGCGATCGAACTGGCGAAGGCGCACGGCGGCAAGGTCGAGACCGGCGGCGCGGCGCTGACCGATCGCCCGGGCAACTTCGTGCTGCCGACCATCATCACCGGCGTGAAGAATTCGGACGAATGCGTGCAGACCGAGACCTTCGCGCCCATCCTCTACGTGATGCCGTTCAAGACCATCGACGAAGCCATCGACATGCAAAACGGCGTGCCGCAGGGCCTGTCCTCGTCGATCTTCACGCAGAACGTCAAGGTCGCCGAGCAGTTCCTGTCGGCGGCGGGCTCGGACTGCGGCATCGCCAACGTCAACATCGGCACCTCGGGCGCGGAAATCGGCGGCGCCTGCGGCGGCGAGAAGGAAACCGGCGGCGGTCGCGAATCCGGTTCCGATTCGTGGAAGGCCTACATGCGCCGCCAGACCAACACCATCAACTATTCGAACGCGCTGCCGCTGGCGCAGGGCATCAAGTTCGAGTTCTGATCGTCGTCGTCACGCCATACGTGCAACCGCTTCACGACGCCCGGGCCTTGCGCCCGGGCGTCGTTTTTGGCGAGCATGGTCGGCCGCGCCGCAGTGCGCCATCACGCCACAAGGAGAGCCCGTGACCCTGCGCCTGATCCCTGCCCTCGCCCTCGCCCTGATCACTCTCGGCGGCACCGTCCTCGCCGGCGAGTGCGAGACGAACTTCACGAAATCCGGCAGTGCCTTCAGCGGCACGAACTTCGGCAGCCATGTGCGGGTGGCCGATCTCGAAACCGCGAACGCGCTCGGCCAGATGCGCGGCATCCTGATCGCCGAGAAGATGGACGTGCTCACCGAGGACGCCGAAACCGGCACCCTGCTCGCCGAGCAACGCGCGACCGGCGCGACGCGCGCGATCCCGACCATCGTCACCGTCAGCGCGGAAGGCGCGGATGCACGTGTCGAGATGCTGGTGAAGACCGAAAAAGGCATGTTCGCCAAGGCCGAGAACATCCGCACCTACATGTGCGAACTGTTGGCGAAGATGAAGGGCGGCGAGGAAGGACGAATCGCCGGCACGACCGGTGCGCAACGGCAGAACCAGGCCGACACGACGAAACAGGACGTGTTCCTGTTCTCGCGCCAGATCGCCGACGAAGCGAACAAGAACGCGGTCGCGGTGAACGCGCGCCACAAGGGTCGTTCGTATGCGCTGAAGGGCCGCATCGACCACATCATGGAAGACGGCGAGGACTACAACGTCTCGTTCGAGGTGCCGGAGATCCGCGACATGCCGATCAAGCCGCTGCCGAACCAGGCGCAGTTCCGTGTCGGCGTCGCCTGCCTGTTCCGCCCGAACCAGCTGGCTTGGGTATTGACGATGCGCGAAGGCCAGTCGGTCACCTTCCAGGGCAGCTTCCACCGCTACGACGACTTCAAGAAGATGGTCTGGCTGGAGAACTGCAAGCAGATGCGTTGATGCGGCCGCAATGCCGCGCTTGACTCGTCCGTGCCGGCGCGCATGATGCCGGCATGAACTTGAATCCGAACACGACCAGCACCTACGCCATCCTCAGCCTGGCCTTCGGCATCATGGCCTGGATCATGGCGCCCCTGCTCGGCGCCATCGTCGCGGTGGTCTGCGGCCATCTCGCCCGCGCCGAAATCCGCCGCAGCCCGCATCCGCTCGAAGGCGACGGCATGGCCCTCGCCGGGCTGGTCCTCGGCTACCTGCAGATCGCGCTGGCGCTCGTTCTGGCCTTGATCATGGCGATCTTCTTCGGTGGACTGGTTGCCGTCATCGCGTCTGCGGCGATGCAGGCCTGAATCTCAAAGCCAACCCTTCTGCCGCGCCATGCGGTAGGCCTCGATGCGGTTTTCGACGCCGAGCTTGCCGATGGCTTCGCTGAGGTAGTTGCGCACGGTGCCGTGCGAGAGGCCGAGTTGTTCGGCGATGTCGTTCGCGGCCACGCCCTCGCCGGCGAGGCGCAGGACCTGGCGTTCGCGGTCGCTGAGCGGGTCGGCTTCGCTCCAGGCGTCGAGCGCGAGTTCCGGGTCGACGGCGCGGCCGCCGCGATGCACCTTGCGCAACGCATCGGCGAGCTTGTCCGCGGGTGAATCCTTGAGCAGATAGCCGCTGGCACCGGCATCGAGCGCGCGACGCAGATAACCCGGGCGCGCAAACGTGGTCAGGATCACCACCTTGCACGGCATGCCGGTGTCGATGACCTTTTTCGCCAGCTCCAGGCCGGTCTGCTGGGGCATCTCGATGTCGGTGACGAGCACGTCCGGGCGCAGGCGGCGGGTCATTTCCCAGGCTTCGACGCCGTCGCCGGCGCAGCCGACGACGTCGATGTCCGACTCGAGCTTGAGCAAGGCGGCCAGCGCACCGCGCACCATGGCCTGGTCTTCGGCGATCACGACGCGAATCATCGCGAGGCCACCAGCTTCAGGTGCCGCGATGCGTGCAACGCATTGTCGGGCTCGTGCGACGACATCGGCAGTTCGATGCGCAACTGGGTGCCGCCGTCCTTGGGCGATTCGACCAGCAAGCGCCCACCCGCGGATTCGATGCGCTCGCGCATGCCGGTCAATCCGTTGCCCTCGGCGCGCACGCCGCCGACACCGTCGTCGCTGATCTCGAGCACGACCCTCTCCTCCCCGCATTCGAGGCGCGCATGGCAGCGCCGCGCGTGGGCGTGGCGAATGATGTTGGTGATGGCTTCGCGCAGGCACATCGCGAGCACGTTCTCGGTCTGTGTCGGCAACTCCTGCGGCTGCACCTGATAGTCGAAATGCACCTGCGCGGAATCCAGCGCGGCGCGCCCGCTGGCCAATTCCGCGAGCAGCCCGTGCGCGCGCATGCCGGTGACGGCGCGCCGCACCTCGAACAGTGCCTGGCGGGTCACCCGTTCGACCTCCTTGATCTCGCCGCGCGCCGCATCGATATCGCGATCGATGAGCTTGGCGGCCAGTTCCGATTTCAATGCGATGACCGACAAGGTATGACCGAGCAGGTCGTGCAGGTCGCGGCCGATGCGTTCGCGTTCGGCCAGCGCGGCGATGCGCTGCACTTCGAGCTGCGACAGCTTCAGCGCCTGGTTCTTGCGCGCATTCTGGTACCAGACGCGACAGCCGAACATGGCCAGTCCGCCGGACAACGCGTTGATCAATCCGATCGTCGTGGCCGGCCCGCCAAGGAAGAAGACCATGCCGGTGAACGCCGCATTCGCGAGCAGAAACACGCCCAGCATCTCGTTCAAGGCCAGATGCGCGGCCAGGATGCAGGCATAGACCACGTAGGTGTTGGCGAAAAAGTTGGCCGGCAGCACGGCGACGGCCAGACCCACGATGCCGCCGAGCAGGGCCACGCGACGCCAGCCGCGCAGCCAGAAGAAACCGAAATACATCGGCAGGAAGACCAGGACCGACACCAGGGTCAGCCCCCAGTTCACCGGCGGAAACTTCGGCATGAAGGCCGGGAACAGCAACATGACCAGATAGCTGAGCGAGAAGAACGGCATCGCACCCGGCGGCAATACCGGCGGCAGCAGGCGCGTTCGCAGCCACTGTTCGATGCCGTCCCAGCGCCGCGCGCCGATCAGACTGCCCATCCCCGCTTTTTCGACGGCGCATGACGTTTCCATCAGTCTGCCCATTCCCGACTTGTTGACGGCGCATGATAACGACGCCGTGCATGCCGGCCCGCGGCCAAGCGTCAAACGCAGGGTTTGACAGGTGTCAGGACGCGGGCGTTCAAACGGCGGGGGTTACGGCCGAAAAAAGCCCCTGCTATCCTGCCGGCCTTGCAGTTCAACCCTTTGATTTGAAAAGCCCAAGCGCGTCTTGGCGGAGGCGATCATGAAGCTCATCGAGAAACTCAATGTCCTGCGTACGGCCGGCGGCAAGGCACGCACGACCGGACTGACGGACGCGACCATCGAACGCTTTGCCGCACGCTTCCCGGAACTGGGTGCCGCCATCGACGACGCGCATGCACGCTTCACCCAGATCCAGGCCGAATTCCCCGACATCGTCGCGATGGACGAGGCCCAGCAACTGCTGGCCGTGCAGGAAGGCTTCGTCAACTTCTACGCCGACGACAACGTCAACCCGTATGTCGCGATCAGCGCACGCGGTCCGTGGCTGGTGACGCTGAAAGGCGCGGTCGTCCACGACTCCGGCGGCTACGGCATGCTCGGGTTCGGCCACGCGCCGGAAGCGGTGTTGAAGGCGATGGGCCAGCCGCATGTGATGGCCAACATCATGACGCCGAGCCTGTCGCAATTGCGTCTCGCGCGCGCGCTGCGCAAGGAAGTCGGGCACAGCCGCGGCGGCTGTCCGTACAGCAAGTTCCTGTGCCTGAACTCGGGTTCGGAATCGGTGTCGCTGGCCGGCCGCATCGCCGACGTTCACACCAAGCTGATGACCGACCCGGGTGCGCCGCACGCCGGCTGGAAGGTCAAGCGCATCGCCGTCAAGGGCGCCTTCCACGGCCGTACCGAGCTGCCGATGCTGTATTCGGACTCGACCCGCAAGACCTACGCCCAGCACCTCGGCAGCTTCAAGCACCACGAGCACACCATCATCACCGTCGAACCCTACGACGTCGAGGCGTTGCACAATGCCTTCGAGCAGGCTGCACGCGAACACGTGCACATCGAAGCCATGTTCATGGAACCGGTGATGGGCGAAGGCAATCCGGGCCGCGCCGTGCCGCGCGCGTTCTACGCCGCCGCGCGCGAACTGACGAAGAAGCACGACACCTTGCTGCTGATGGACTCGATCCAGGCCGGCATCCGCACCACCGGCCATCTGTCGGTGGTCGACTATCCGGAGTTCGCGGGCCTCGAGGCGCCGGACATGGAGACGTATTCGAAGGCGCTGAATGCCGGCCAGTATCCGCTGTCGGTGCTCGCCGTCAGCGAGCGCGCCGAGAAGCTCTATCGCAAGGGCATCTACGGCAACACCATGACCACGAATCCGCGCGCGATGGACGTCGCCAGCACCGTGCTCGATGCCTTGACGCCGGCGGTCCGCGCCAACATCCAGGAGCACGGCCGCGAATTCATCGCGAAGTTCGAACAGCTCGCCAGGGAGCTGCCGGGCCTGATCACCAACGTGCAGGGCACCGGCCTGCTGTTCTCGGCCGAACTCGGCCCGATGTACAAGTGCTACGGCACCGGCAGCACCGAGGAATACCTGCGCGAGCACGGCTACGGCGTCATCCACGGCGGCACCAACTCGTTGCGCTTCACGCCGCCGTTCACGATCACCGGCGAAGAAGTCGACCTGATCATCGCCGGCGTGCGCGATGCGCTGCTGAATGGTCCGCGCATCGCGGCGGCCGTCGCGGCCTGATTCGGCATTTGTGGGAGGGCCATTCATGGCCCGACCCTGGAATCCAACAAAGCATCGGGCCATGAATGGCCCTCCCACAAAAAGCGCATCCCGATGAGCCTGCGCCGCCGCCTCGCCGAGTTCGGATTCGAATCGAACGACGACTACGGCTTCCAGATCGATTGCCTGATGCGCGCGGACCTCGCGCATCTGCGCAGCCTGCACATCGCCGGCGATTCCGGTCGACGCAAGACCGCGCTCGCGAACGCCCTGGCGCAGGCGCTGGAATTCCCGCGCATCGTCTACCACGACTTCGCACAGCCGGAAGCGCCGCCGCCTCCCATCGTGATCACCACGAACGAGGACGGCACGGCGCAGGACGGACCGCAGGAATTGCCGCCGACCGCGTTCGAGCGCGCCGTCACCGAGGTCTGTGCCTTCAGCGAAGGCGAGCGCGCCATCCTGATCCTCGACCAGTTGCAGCTCGCCGGCTTCCACGACCAGACGCGACTCTTCCAGTTCATCCAGACGCATCTGTGGAACACGTCGGCCGGCAGCGTGAAGGCCAACGCGAAGCAACTGCTGGTGGTTCTGATCAGCGAAGACGTGCTGTATCACCCGCTGGCGCACGTCAGCTACCGCATCTGGGCCGATGCCTCCGGCGGCCGCTTCGACTATCGCCCCGAGGAATTCGGACTCGGACTCGACGCACGCGAGATGTTCGCGGCCTTCGCCGCGCTTTTCGATGCGCTCGGCGCAATCCCCACGACCAGCGAATTCCGCAAGCTGCTCGCGGACGCGATGGCCAACGCACGCACCGAAGAACACCTGCGCCACTGCATCTTCGGATGGATGGAACACGTGGAGCGCGCGCGCCTGTTCGCGCCCACGCTCGGTCCGCTGGTGCACGAAGCGGTGATGGCGATGAATCGCCACCTCGGCATGGATCACATCGAGATCGGCTGAGTCGCGGCGGCGCATGCTGCGCTGCGCAATCGAAACAAGTTGCAATCCCGTGAATTGCGTCGCTACGTTCGGCGGGTTGCCCGCTGCGGCAACGTCCACGCATATCTACAAAACTCTGGGGAGAGCACATGATTCAGCGCAATACGGCCGCTGTTCGCGGTCTCGGGATGCTTGTGTTGTCGATCGCCGCGACGCTCGCGGCCACGTCGGTGCAGGCGGCAGGTCTCAGTGTGGTGATGGCGCCGTCGCTCGACAAGGCGCGTCAGGATGTCGGTTCCGCGCTCACCTTCACGATGCGCAACGACTCCGCCGAGCCGATCAGCGTCCTGAAGTGGCAGACGCCGTTCTACGGCATCGAACACGACCTGTTCGACGTGAACGTCGGCGGCATGGACAGCGACTACAACGGCCGCTGGATCAAGCGCGGCGCCCCGGGACCGGACGACTGGATGACACTGCAGCCGGGCGAAGCCAAGTCGGTCGAGATCGACCTGTCCGAAGCCTACGATTTCTCGGCCAGCGGCCAGTACCAGATGAAGTACGCGATCGACCTCACGGAAGCCGGCGACGCGCATGATCACGGTGGTCGTCGCGATGTCCAGTCGAAGCGCATCGAATCCTTCCCGATCCTGCGCTGGGTCGACGGCACCGGCCAGCCGAACAACTACGAGGAAACCTTCCCGATCGGCATGAAGGCGCTGAACCCGACGCCGGCTTTCGAGAGCTGCTCCAGCACGCGCCAGAGTTCGATCAACACGGCGCTGGCTTCGGCGCGCAGCTACGGCATCAACTCGGACAACTACTTCGCGAGCAAGACCTATTCGACGGTCACGACGCGCTACAAGACCTGGTTCGGCACCGCCACCAGTTCGCGCTTCAGTTCGGTCAAGGGCAATTACGACCGCATCGAATACGCATTGTCGAACACAAAGCTGACCTTCAACTGCAGCTGCACCTCGAGCGCCTACGCCTACGTCTATCCGACGCAGCCGTATCGCGTTTACCTGTGCAACGCATTCTGGTCGGCGCCGAACACCGGCACCGACTCGCGCGCCGGCACCATCATCCACGAACTCAGCCATTTCGACGTGCTCGGCAACACCGACGACATCGTCTACGGCCAGAGCGGCGCCAAGAGCCTCGCGATCAGCAATCCGAGCCAGGCCATCAAGAACGCCGACAGCCACGAGTACTTCTCCGAGAACACGCCATTCCAGAATTGATCGGAACCGCGTATCGCTCGAACCATCGGCCCGCCTCGTGCGGGCCGATGTGTTTAGGGCAACAGTGTCGGCAAGGCCAACGCCATCGCGGCAGCCACCTGCTCGTCGCCGATATCGGGTTCACGCACCACACGCAATGCCAGGCCTTCAATCAGGCATTGCAGGGTGAAGGCGCGCACCGTCGCCTCGCCGTCCGACAAGGTCGTACCGCTGCGTTCGGCGCGTTGCCGGAGCCAGCGCGCGAAGTCGCCTCGGGTCAATCGATCTGCTGCGAGCAAGGCATTCCCGATCTGGGGATCGCGCGTGCCCAGGGCGCTCATTTCGAGAAACAGCGCCGGATTCATCGCCCGCGCATCACCCACGCGCCATCGCGCCACCAGTTCGACGATGCGCTCGGCGAAATCGATGCCGGGCGCGAGTGACGCTATGTCCGCGCGCTTCTCCGCCAATTGCCGTTCGATGATCGCCAGAATGATCGCGTTCTTGCTGTCGAAGTAACGGTAGATCAGTCCAGCACTGATGTCGGCCGCATCGGCGATGCTGGCCATGCTGGCGGCATGGAAGCCGTGCTCGATGAAACACTGTCTGGCGGCATTGAGGATGCGGTCGCGTTGCGCAGTCGCGCGATCGTGCGCGGCAGCAGGTTTCTCGGGAGCGCTCGTGTTCATGGCGCCGATACTGCCACGGACGGGCGCTTGTCAAACACGCGTCGCACCACGACGAAGAACAGCGGGATGAAGAAGATGCCGAGGAAGGTACCGAACAGCATGCCGCCGATGACGCCGGTGCCGATGGCGCGCTGCGCCCCGGAACCGGCACCGTTCGCGAGCGCCAACGGCAACACGCCGAAACCGAAGGCGATCGAAGTCATCAGGATCGGGCGCAGGCGGTCACCGATGGCGGCCAGCGTGCCCTCGACCAGACCCATGCCGCGTTCGACATTCGCCTTCGCGAATTCGATGATCAGCACCGCGTTCTTGCTCGCCAGCCCAACCGTCGTGAGCATGCCGACCTGGAAGTAGACATCGCGTTCCAGTCCGCGCAGCCAGGTGAACAGCACGGTGCCGAGGATGCCAAGCGGCACCACCAGCAGCACCGAGGTCGGGATTGACCAGCTTTCGTACAAGGCGGCAAGGCACAGGAACACGATCAGCAACGACAGCGCGTAAAGGATCGGCGTCTGCGCATCGGCCACGCGCTCCTGATAGGACTGTCCGCTCCACTCGATGCCGAACCCCGCTGGCAACTGCGTCGCCAGCCGCTCCATCTCCGCCATCGCAGTACCGGAACTCACGCCGACCGCCGGCATGCCGGTGACATTGATCGCCGGCACGCCGTTGTAGCGCTCGAGCCGCGGCGAACCATACGCCCAGCGCGAACCGGCGAAGGACGAGAACGGGACCATGTCGCCACCGTCGTTGCGCACGTACCAGCGATTCAGGTCCTCGGGCACCATGCGGAACGGCGCATCGGCCTGAACGTACACACGCTTGACGCGATTGCGGTCGATGAAGTCGTCGATGTATTGGCCGCCCCAGGCGATGCTCAATGCGCTGTTGACCGCATCGATGCCGACGCCGAGCGCGCTCGCCTTCGCATTGTCGATGTCGAGCTTGAACTGGGGCTGGTCTTCCTGGCCGTTCGGGCGCACGCCCATGAGCAGCGGGCTTTTCGCCGCCAGGCCCAGCAACTGGTTGCGTGCATCGACCAGCGCCGCATGACCGGCGCCGGTGTTGTCCTTCAGATAGAGATTGAATCCGCCGGTGGTGCCGAGTTCGGTCACCGGCGGCGGCGCGACCGCGAACACCATCGCGTCCTGGATCTGGCTGAAGGCAGCCATGGCGCGGCCAGCCATCGCCTGCACGCTGGATGCGGCATCGCGGCGCTCGTCCCAGTCCTTCAGCTTCACGAAGACCATGCCGTTGTTCTGGCCACCGCCGGAGAAACTGAAGCCCTGCACCGCGAACACCGATTCGATGCGCCCGCCTTCGTGATCGAGGTAATACGACTCGACCTGTTCCATCACCTTCTGCGTGCGTTCCTGGGTCGCGCCGACCGGCGTCTGCACGATCGTGAACAGGATGCCCTGGTCTTCGTCCGACAGGAACGAGGACGGCACCCGCAGATAGATCACGCCCATGACCAGGGCCAGACCGACGTAGATCGCCAGGAAGCGCCCGCTGCGCGCCAGCACGCGTCCGACCAGTCCCTGGTAGCGACGATTGCCGGTGTCGAAAGCCCGATTGAACGCGCCGAAGAAGCCGCGCTCACCATGATGCTCACCGCGCTTCAAGGGTTTCAGCATGGTCGCGCACAGGGCTGGCGTCAGCACGATCGCGACCAGTACCGACAGCGCCATCGCCGACACGATGGTCGCAGTGAACTGCCGATAGATCACGCCGGTGGAGCCCTGCAGGAAGGCCATCGGCACGAACACCGCAGCCAGCACCACGCCGATGCCGACCAGCGCGCCGGTGATCTGGTCCATCGACTTGCGCGTAGCCTCCAGCGGCGACAGGCCCTCCTCGCTCATCACGCGCTCGACGTTCTCGACCACGACGATGGCGTCGTCGACGAGCAGACCGATGGCCAGCACCATCGCGAACATGGTCAGCATGTTGATCGAGAACCCGAACGCAAGCAGCACGCCGAGCGTGCCGAGCAGGACCACCGGCACCGCGATCGTCGGGATCAGCGTGGCGCGGAAGTTCTGCAGGAACAGGAAGATCACCAGGAACACCAGCACCACGGCCTCGACCAGGGTCTTGACCACTTCATGGATCGACACCCGCACGAAAGGCGTGGTGTCGAACGGCAGCACCGTCTTCAGTCCGGCCGGGAAGGACGGGCGCAGCGCATCGATCTTCGCGGCGATGGCATCCGAGGTCGCCAGCGCGTTCGCGCCCGCCGCAAGCATCACCGCGACACCGGTCGCAGGTTGCCGGTTGTAGCGACTGACCACGGTGTAGTTCTCGGAACCGAGTTCGACACGCGCCACATCGCCGAGGCGCAGCACCGAACCGTCGGATTGACTTCGCAGCACGATGGCGCGGAACTGTTCCGGGGATTGCAGGCGATCCTGGGCCGTGATCGTGGCGTTGATCTGCTGGCCGTCGATGGCGGGCGTGCCGCCCAACTGCCCGGCCGCGACTTGTGCGTTCTGGGCATGTATCGCGGCGACGACATCGCTCGGCACCAGACGGTAGGTCGCGAGCTTGGCCGGATCGAGCCAGATCCGCATCGCATACTTGGCGCCGAACACCTGCACGCTGCCGACACCGGGCACGCGACTCAGCTGATCGACCACGTTCGAGGCGATGTAGTCGGCGATGTCGTTGCGGTCCATGCTGCCATCTTCGGACACGAAGCCGACCACCTGCAGGAATCCGGCACGTGCCTTGTCCACCCGCAGGCCCTGCTGCTGCACGATCTGCGGCAACTGCGCAGTCGCGACCTGCAACTTGTTCTGCACCTGCACCTGGGCGGTGTCCGGGTCAGTGCCGTTGGCAAAGGTCAGGGTCACCGCCACCGCGCCGTTTGCGTCGCTGGTCGAGGACATGTACTGCAGACCGTCGAGACCGGTCATCGCTTGCTCGATGACCTGGGTCACCGAATTCTCGACCGCCTGCGCCGACGCGCCCGGATAGGTGGCATTGACCGTGACCGACGGGGGTGCGATGTCGGGATACCGCGAGATCGGCAGCTGCGTGACCGAGAGCAGGCCGGCGAGCATGATGATGATCGCGATCACCCACGCGAACACCGGACGATCGATGAAGAATCGGGCCATGTCGATGCTCCGCTCAGCGCGCCGCGGCAGCGGTCGCGGCGACCACGGCACCGGCTTCGATCGCCTTCACCACTGCGCCAGGTCGAACCTTCTGCAATCCCTCGACGATCAGACGATCGCCGGCTTGCAATCCGCCCGTCACCAGCCAGCGATCGCCGACCGTGCGCGCGACCTGGACGTTGCGCGCCTCGACCTTGCCGTCGGCGCCGACAACCATCGCGCTGGCATTGCCTTTTGGATCGCGGCTGATGCCCTGCTGCGGCGCGAGCAGGGCCTGTTCCAGACGGCCGCTGCCGACGCGCGCACGCACATACATGCCCGGCAGCAGCAGGTGCTCGGGATTGGGCACGATGACGCGCAGCGCGACACTGCCGGTGGCCGGGTCGACACTGACATCGGCGAAGGTCAACTTGCCTTCGTGTCCGTATGCGCTGCCGTCCTCCAGCAACACGGTGACGGGGAAATCCCTGGCCGACTTCAGGTCGTCCCCGAGCGCTTTGCGCAAGGCCAGCAATTCGCCGCTCGATTGCGACAGATCGACGTGGATCGGATCGAGTTGCTGGATCGTCGCGAGCGGCTCGACCTGGTTGGCCGTGATCAATGCGCCCGGCGTCACCGCCGACTTGCCGATGCGACCGGCGATCGGCGCCGCGATGCGGCTGTAGCCCAGGCGGACTTCGGTCAGCTTCAGCGCGGCGCGGGCCACGCCGACGTCCGCTTCGGCTTCGCGCAGCGCGGCGACCGCGTTGTCGTGATCCTGGGTGCTGATGGCGTGGATCTTGATCAACTCGGCAGCCCGCTTCGCCTTCAGGCGCGCCGACTCGTGCGCTGCCTCGGCACGTGCGAGTGCGGCGCGGGCGCTGTCGGCCTCGGCGCGATAGCTCGCATCATCAAGCTGGTAGAGCGCATCTCCGGCCTTCACCAGACCGCCCTCGGTGAACAGGCGCGCGTTCACGAGACCCGTCACCTGCGGCCTTACTTCGGCGACCAGGAAGGGGCTGGTTCGCCCCGGCAGTTCGCGGGTCAACGTCAACGGCTCGGTCTTCAAGGTGATGACGGTCACGGCCTGCACCGGCGGCGCAACAGTGACAGGCGCCTTGCCGCAAGCGGCCAACAGGCCCGCGGTCCACAAGACAATCGACAGACGCAACAGCGGGAAATTCGACATGGATACGCTCGACGGGAAAGGGAATGACCGGCTTCATCGCAAAGAATGAACGTTCATTTATTTCCGCACAATAGGCCGATGGTCGCGGTCCGGCCCGTGATTCAGCCTCGCAAACTCGGGTGACTTGGCCTCAGGAAGACGCGGTGCAGGTCTGGCCAGTGGCAGCCGCGTCGTTGTTGTCGAAGCTGGCGCGCAGGATCAGATCGGCCGGCCAATCGTCGCCGGGCGCGACAATGCGAATGCGATCCAGATTGAAGCCATCGAGTTCGATGCCGGGATCGGTCGACAGGCGCCAGCGGATCCGGACCCGCTGCCCGGCGTAGGCGGATAGATCGCTGTTCCGGGTCTCAAAGCCCCCGCTGTCGCCGTTGTATGCCCCTTGGCTGGCCGGATAGCCGCAGGCGTTGATGGGCGGATTCTGCGTCTGCGCGAACGAACCGGGATATCCGCCATCCGGCGGAAGATCGCGCCAGGTGGCCCCGTCGTCGGACGAAATCTCCACGACCACGCCATCCCAGCCGCTTTCCAGCTGGTAGCGGGCGTCGTACTGCAGGCTTGCCCCGTCGGGCACAGTGAGCACCGGCAAGTCGAAGCTGGCGCACGTGTTTTTCGGGTACCGCGCATCGGCGGCGCTGCTGCGATAGGCGTAGATCCCGTGGCTCGCGACGCCGGCGGCGATCTGCCAAGGCGGTTGCGCCTCGGCATAGGTGCGGGTGTCGACATCGTCGAGAAAGCCGAGGCCGGCCGGTCCGCCGGCGCCGGACGTGGTGATGTTGCGCACGACGCTCGGCAGACTGGTGTTGCCGAAGGCATCGACGGCGCGGACGCGGTAGTAGTAGGGCATCAGCGCGCCGACCAGACCATCGTCGAGATCGGCTGTCGACGCGAGAAAGGTCAACGAACTCGCGAAATCCGGCGTCTGCGAACGCTGCACCAGATATCCGACGCCGCTGGCGTTCGCGCAGCGCGGCGGCGCCGGATTCCAGTCGAGCCGGACCCGGCAATCGTCATGGGCGGCATCGGCCCGTGGTGCCACGCGATCGAAGAGGGGCGGCAGGCTGCAACTGTCCTCCGACACGACCTCGACGCAGGCACTCGCCTCGCCTTCGCTGTCGGCCCCGACGGCGCGCACGCGATACGCGTAGCGGTCGCCACCCACCGTGTTCGGATCGTCGAGCGCGAGCGTGTCGGACACGCCTGCCAAGTGGAAATCGGCCAGATCGACGGCGGCGCAAGCACCCGTCGCGCGATACAGCTGATACGAGGCCGCACCGGCCACGGCGTCGAAGGCGATGCGGACGCCATCGAGGTCGTTGCGCACCACGGCCGGGGCAGCGGGTGCCGACAGGGGCGTCGAAGGCGGCGCCCCGAAATCGCCGGCGACGACGAGGCCGTAGCCCTGGCGGTCGCTGCCGACGCGATCGTTGCCGGGCACGTCGAAACCGATCACGCGAAACACGTAGCGACCCGGCGCGGGCGCGAGGATGCGCACCGCCTCGACGGTGTTGCGCGCATCGCGCATGCCGAACCCCGCCACCGACAGCGTGCTGTTGAAAGGCCGTTGCGACAGCGGCGCGGCGCAGGGGTCGTAACACGCCTGGGTCTGGCAGGAGACGTCGTCGCCGAAGGCGTTGCCGCGATAGACCTCGCCATTCGGCCCGATGACCTCGAGGTCGAGATCGTTGACCAGCGGATATTCCACGCCCGGCACCGAGGCCGCGTCGAACCAGGCCAGGGTCGCCCGCAAGGACTGGCCGGCGGCGACGTGTTCGAGCACGTATTCGTGCACGTCGCCGTTCGCCACGCCGCTGCCGTGACTGCGTTCGAAGACGCGCTGGCGACGGCCGTCGCCGGGAAAGTACAGGTCCCGATCGAGATACATGCGTCCCCAGCCGGTGATGTAGCTCGGCAGTCGGGTCTCGCCGATGAAGCTGTTGATCAGTTCGCCGGTGCTGTTGATCAGCGCCGCCTTCAGCGTGGCAGCGAGCGGATTCAGGCGATCGCCGCCGCGGGCACCTCCGCGCGGATACCAGCCTTCGGCGAAATATTGGCGCATCAGCGCCGCACCGCCGGCGACGGTCGGCGCGGCCATCGAGGTGCCGCTCAAGGCCTTGGCGAGCGCGGGCTCTTCGCCGCCGACGCTCAGGTCGTCGCCGGCGGCGGAAATCGTCGACGAACCGGGCGCGCTGATCTCCGGCTTGTCGCGCCAGCCGCTGCCGGGGCCGATGCTCGAACCCCATTGGCCCTGCGTGGTGTACAGCGTGGCCGGGCAGGTGCTGGCGCCATGCAGCAAGGCGCCGACCGTCAGCGTGTTCTTGGCGTTGCCGGGCGAACCGATCGCCGCGATCGCTTCGTCGCGATTGCCGGCCGAGGCGACCACGAGCAGGTCTTCCAGCGCCCAGGTCGTGTCGTCGGCATCGAAGTCGTAGCCGGTGTAGGCATTGCCGGTCGCGGCACCCCAGCTGTTGTTGTGGATGCGTGCGCCGCCGGCATGCGCCTGGCGCAGGCTGGCGGCGTAGTCGTCGATGACCAGACAGTCGGCACCGATGTCCTGGAACAGGATCTGCGCATTCGGCGCCATGCCGTCGCCGGCGTCGGCATTCGCGCTCGTCGGCGTCGCCGTCGCGCCGCTGTCGCCGGCAATGGTGCCCGCGACATGCGTGCCGTGTTGCACGGCGGCGACCGTGCCGCATGGGGCCAGCGTCTCGTAGGGCTCGGCGCCGGGCTGGACCCAGTTGGCGATCACCTTGGCATTGCTGACGATCGATCCCGTGGTCGGCGGAAGCGTGGCCTGCGCCGGCGTGACGAACACCAGCGCGCCGGTACCCGGGTTGTAGCGCGTGAACCAGCGCTCGTTCGCGTCCAGCCCGGAATCGGCCAGCGCCACGATCTGGCCGCGGCCGGTCAGGCCGCGCGACCACAGCGGGTGCATGCCGACCACGCCGCTCTGGATCACGCCGGCGGCTTCGGTGTTGTGCAACTCGGGGCGCACGTACGGGGCGATCCAGGTCACCGCATCGAGCGCAGCCAACGCGTCGAGCCAGCGCGGCTCGGGCAACCGCACGACCAGACGCGCAAGGCGAGCGTCGCGCGATCGGCTCAGCAGCCGCGCCTGCGGCAAGCGTTTGCCGATCTCGGCCGCCAGTTCCTCGGAATCGCCATCGACATGGCCGTACACGACGACATCCGCCGGCCCCGAGGCCGCGCGCGTGGCTGCGGCCATCTTCCACGCGTCGCGCCAGCGCCCGACCCAGCGAACGGCCGGGATCGCCTTCAGCGCCGGCAGCGACACGCCGTCGCGCCGCACCCGGAACGCGTGATCGGGCACGTAAGCCTCGATCCGCACGCCCAATGCCAGCAACGCCGCGCGGACGGCGGCGGACTGTCCGGCCTCGAACTGCACCAGCAGGTGGGATGCAGCCGCATCCGCCGCGTCATCCGCGACGCCACGGCTCAACTGGAGCGGGTCGACATCGCCCACCGACAATCGCAGGCGCTGCGCCTGCGACAGCGGGGCCGCCGCGATCAGGGCCAAACCGAGAGAGAAACGCACGCGACTGAGCATCCGTGAATGCTAACGGATCACATCGGTGCCGCCGTCGAGATCGCGTGCACAAAAAAACCGGCCGCAGCCGGTTTCTTGGTCCGAATTGGTCGGGACGGCGGGATTCGAACCCACGACCCTTTGCCCCCCAGGCAAATGCGCTACCAGGCTGCGCTACGCCCCGACTTCGGAGACCGCGTCGAAACGCGGGCGCGGATTGTGACCGCTCGGCCGTCTTCCCGCAACGCGTCAGCGCTTCAGGATGGCGAGGACCTCTTCCAGTTCCTGGCGTACCTGCTTGACGATCTGGCTGCCGATCGTGACTTCGGCCTTGCCCTGATTGCCTTCAAGCCGCTGGCGCGCGCCGCCGATGGTGAAGCCCTGGTCGTACAGCAGCGAACGGATCTGGCGGATCATCAACACGTCGTGGCGCTGGTAATAGCGCCGATTGCCGCGACGCTTGACCGGGTTCAGGCTGGTGAATTCCTGCTCCCAGTAGCGCAGCACATGCGGCTTGACGGCGCACAGGTCGCTGACTTCACCGATGGTGAAGTAACGCTTCGCCGGAATCGGCGGGAGCTCGTTATTGCTGCCCTGATCCAGCATACGCCTCGACCCTCACCTTGAGCTTCTGGCCCGGACGGAACGTGACCACGCGCCGTGCCGAGATCGGGATTTCTTCGCCGGTTTTCGGGTTGCGGCCGGGCCGCTGGTTCTTCTGGCGCAGGTCGAAATTGCCGAAACCCGACAGCTTCACCTGCTCGCCACGGGCCAATGCATCGCGCATGACATCGAAGAACGAGTCGACGAATTCCTTCGCCTCGCGCTTGTTCAGGCCGACCTGCTCAAAGAGCCGTTCGGCGAGTTCTGCCTTGGTCAATGCCATCTCAGCCTCGCAACCTTGCGCCGGTTTCGCGTTCCAGTGCCGTCAACACGGACAGTACCGCGGCATCAGCGTCCACATCAGCAAGGGTGCGCGAAGCATCCTGCAAAATCAAGCCCATAGCGAGGCTTCTTGTGTTTTCAGGCAAGCCTTTGCCGGCAAACTCGTCAAACAGCACGAAATCGCGCAGCAGGGGTCCAAGCGTTACTCGCACAATGCCTTCCAAACGTGCGAATTCAATCGATTTTTCGACGACGATCGCGATGTCGCGGCGGATCGACGGGAAGCGGCTTTGCTCGCCCGCGCGCGGCAGGGCGCGCTCGGACAGGGCCGCCAGTTCCAGTTCCGCGACATAGACGTCGCCAGTCAGGCCGAGATCGCCCGCCAGCTTCGGATCCAGACAGCCGACCACGCCGACGACGCGCTCGTTGCGCAACACTTCGGCGCTGCGGCCAGCATGCAGATAGGCAACCCCGGCCGGACGCAGCGAGAATGCCGCGCCGGCGCCGGTCAGCGCGAACAACTGCGCGAGGTCGCCCTTCATGTCGAAGAAGTCGAGCGCGCGTTCGGCCAGGCCCCATTGTTCGGCGGCCGCCGAACCGGTGGCGACCAGGGCGACGCGCGGCGTTTCGACCGGCGGGTCGCCGGCCCGGAACGACTTGCCGACCTCGAACAGGCGCACGCGATCCTGCTGGCGCGCCCGGTTGCGACGCAGCGCATCGACGAGGCCCGGCAGCAGGCTGGTGCGCATCACGCCGAGGTCTGCCGACAACGGATTCGCGAGCGCGACACCGCCCTCGTCCAGCCCCCACTGCTTCAGCCACTCGGCCGAAACGAAGCTGAAATGCAGGCATTCGCAATAGTCGCGCGCGATCAGCGCCGCGCGCATCGCCGAGGTCGGCACCAGCGCCTCCGGCGGCAGGCGCAACGCGATTTCGCCGCGCGGCACGGCCGTCGGCACGCGGTCATAGCCATGAATGCGCACGATCTCTTCGATCAGGTCTTCCTCGATCTCGATGTCGAAACGCTGGCTCGGCGGCACCACCTCCCAGCCGCCGTCGAAGCTGCGCACCGCGAATCCAAGCGCGTGCAGAATCTGTTCGACCTCGCGGGCCGGCAACATCAGACCGGTGACGCGCGCGAGGCGCGCAGCACGCAAGCGCACCGGCGCACGTGTCGGCAGGTGCGCTTCCGACTTCGCTTCCACGACTGGTCCAGGCGTGCCGCCGGCAATGTCGACGATCAACTGCGTCAGCCGTTCGATGGCCTGGCGCGGCAGTTCCGGATCGACGCCGCGCTCGAAACGATGCGAGGCATCGGTATGCAGACCAAGCTTGCGTGCACGACCCTGGATGGCCGAAGGCGCGAAATGCGCGGATTCGAGGAACAGGTTCCTGCTGTCGTCGGTCACGCGCGAATCGAAACCGCCCATGACGCCGGCGACGGCAAGCGCCTGCCGGTCGTCGGCGATGACGAGGAACCCCGGATCGAGCGCGACCTCGCGTTCGTCGAGCAACTTCAGCGTTTCGTCGATCGCTGCGCGACGCACCACGATGTCGCCGTGCAGGCGATCGAGATCGAAGGCATGCATCGGCTGGCCGAGTTCGAGCATCACGTAGTTGGTCGCGTCGACGACCGCGCTGATCGAACGCAGGCCGGAACGGCGCAGGCGTTCCCGCATCCACAGCGGCGTCGGCGCCTTCGGGTCGATGCCTTCGATCGCGCGACCGAGATAACGCGGGCAATCGGCCGGCGCATCGAGCCGCACGCCGCGCCCGGTGTTGGACCTGGCTTCGACCTGGATGCGCGCACCGTCGTTCGGCGTCAGTCCGTAAAGGGCCGTCACTTCGGCGGCAAGGCCGCGCAAACTCAAGCAGTCCGGACGATTCGGCGTCAGCTTGATCTCGATGCTGGCGTCGGGGAGACCCAACCATTCCGCGAACGATTGCCCGACCGGCGCATCCGCCGGCAGTTCCATCAGGCCGCCATGGTCGTCGCTGAGCCGGAGCTCGCGCGTCGAACACAACATGCCGAAGGATTCGACGTCACGGAGCTTCGCCTTCTTGATCTCGATGCCGCCCGGCAACGTTGCGCCGACCGTGGCGAGCGGCGCCTTCAGACCGACGCGCGCATTCGGCGCGCCGCAGACGATCTGCAACGGCTCGCCCGATCCGACCGACACCTTGCAGACACGCAGCTTGTCGGCATTCGGATGTTTCTCGGCCTCGACGATCTCGCCGACGACGACGCCATCCAGACTTTCGCCAAGCACCTCGATGCCTTCGACTTCGAGTCCGGCCATGGTCAGGCGATGCAGCAGGTCGGCGCGTTCGGCCTTGGTGTGCGCCAGCGAGCGCAGCCAGTTTTCGGAGAATTTCATGGGTTCGGTTCCTTCCGGCCGTCAGGCGAACTGCGCGAGGAAACGCGCGTCGTTTTCGAACAGCGAGCGCAGGTCGTCGACGCCGTAACGCAGCATCGCGAAGCGCTCGACGCCGAGCCCGAACGCGAAGCCGGTGTAACGCTCGGCATCGATGCCGCAGGCCTTCAACACGTTCGGATGGACCATGCCGCAGCCCAATACTTCGAGCCAGCCTTGCGAGCCGTCGGCGCGATCCCAGCGAATGTCGACTTCGGCCGAGGGTTCGGTGAACGGGAAATAGCTCGGGCGGAAACGCATCTCGAAGTCGCGCTCGAAGAACGCGGTGACGAACTGCTTCAGCGTGCCCTTGAGGTCGGCGAAGTTCGAAGTCTCGTCGACCAGCAGGCCTTCGACCTGGTGGAACATCGGCGTGTGCGTCTGGTCCGAGTCGGAGCGATAGACCTTGCCGGCGGCGATGATGCGGATCGGCGGCGTGCGTCCCTTCATCGCACGGATCTGCACCGGCGAGGTGTGCGTGCGCAACAAACGCCCGTCCGGGAAGTAGAAGGTGTCGTGCATCGTGCGCGCCGGATGGTTCTCCGGGAAATTCAGCGCCTCGAAGTTGTGATAGTCGTCCTCGATCTCGGGGCCATCAGCCAGCTGGTAGCCGAGGCGACCGAAGATGTCGGTGATGCGATCCAGCGTGCGCGTGACCGGGTGCAGGTTCGCGCGCGAAGCGTTGCGGCCGGGCATGGTCACGTCGATGCGCTCGGACGCGAGTCGCGCGGCGTATGCGGCAGATTCAAGTTCTCCGCGACGCGCATCGACCGCATCGGACAGCAGCGTCTTGATCTGATTGACACGCTCGCCGGTGACCTTGCGTTCTTCCGGCGGCAATTTGCCGAGCAGCTTCAGCTGTTCGGTCAGCTTGCCCTGCTTGCCGAGCCAGGCGACGCGGATGGCGTCGAGCGCTTCGAGCGTGGCCGCAGCCTGGATCGATCCGGTCGCCTCAACAGCGGCCGCCTGCAATTCGTCCATCGTCATTCCTTCGATGGCGCCTCATTTCTTCGGCGCAAAAACCGTTTTTCGCCCAAAAAAAGTGGGGAAGAGCCCAAGCCCTTCCCCACGCGTGTACTGCATTGGCCGGGCGAGCCCGGCGTGGAAGCTTACGCGGCGAGAGCGGTCTTGGCCTTCGATGCGAGCGCTTCAAACGCCTTCAGGTCGTGCACGGCGATGTCCGCGAGAGCCTTGCGGTCCAGCGTGATGCCGGCCTTCTTCAGGCCATTCATCAGGCGGCTGTAGCTCAGGTCGAACATGCGGGCGGCCGCGTTGATGCGGACGATCCACAGGCCACGGAACTGGCGCTTCTTCTGCTTGCGGCCGATGTAGGCGTACTGAGCGGCCTTGGTGACGGCCTGCTTGGCGACGCGCAGCACCTTGCGGCGGGCGTTGTAGTAACCCTTGGCCTGGGCCAGGATCTTCTTGTGACGGGCGCGGGCGGTTACACCACGTTTGACTCGTGCCATGGTTTATACCTCCGGCTTAAAGATAGGGAACCATGCGAGCGACGCGACCGGCGTCTTCCGCACGAACATGGTTGGTACCGCGAAGGTTGCGCTTACGCTTGGTCGCCTTCTTGGTCAGGATGTGGCTCTTGAACGCGTGGCCGGCCTTGAACTTGCCGGACGCGGTCTTCCGGAAACGCTTGGCAGCGGCCCGGTTCGTCTTGATTTTCGTCTTTGCCATGACACTTCCTATGAGTGTTGTTTGACTGGTTCGAGCGGTGGCCGAGGCCACGCTTTCCGTCCTGCTCGATCCGGCTTGTGCGGGCATCCCGCCCACGTTCCTAAAGCGCCGTCACTTCCGCTTCGGCGCCACCATCATGACCATCTGGCGGCCTTCCAAACGCGGCCATTGCTCGATCGTCACTTCGTCCTTCAGATCCGCCTCCAGCCGCTTGGCCATCTCGATACCGAGTTCGGTATGCGCCATTTCGCGACCGCGGAAGCGGATGTTGATCTTGACCTTGTCGCCCTCCGAGATGAAACGGCGCAGGTTGCGCAGCTTGATCTCGTAGTCGCCATCGTCGGTCGTCGGGCGGAACTTCAGTTCCTTGATCTCGACGACCTTCTGCTTCTTGCGCGCGGCATGCGCCTTTTTCTGCTCTTCGAACCGGAACTTGCCGAAGTCCATGATGCGGCACACCGGCGGATCGGAATTCGGCACGATCTCGACGAGATCGAGCTCCAGGTCCATCGCCATGCGCAAGGCTTCGTCTCGGCCAACCACGCCGACCTGCTCACCATCGGCGCCGATCAGGCGCACGCGCGGAACACGGATTTCGTGGTTCCGACGGTTCAATTTCTCGGTGCTGATACCGCTATCTCCAAAGAGCCCAAGTCATGGAAGCATCGACCGGGGTCAATGCTTCGCCGTTTCCGCGCGCAGCTTGGCGATGAACTGTTCGAGCGTCATGACGCCCAAATCTTCCCCGTTCAACGCACGCACCGCCACTTGGCCGTTGTCGCGCTCGCGGTCTCCGACGACAAGCAGGTACGGCACTTTTTGCAGCGTGTGTTCGCGGATCTTATAGCCGATCTTGTCGCCGCGCAAATCGGCCTTGACCCGGAAGCCTTGATTTACAAGGGTTTCGCCCACGGAATCGACATATTCGGCCTGCGCCTCGGTGATGTTCATGACCACCGCCTGAACCGGCGCGAGCCAGGGCGGCAGGATGCCGGCATGGTGCTCGATCAGGATGCCGATGAAACGCTCCATCGAACCGACGATCGCCCGGTGCAGCATGACCGGCGTCTTGCGGCTGGAGTCCTCGGTCACGTATTCGGCGCCGAGACGGCCGGGCATGAAGAAATCGACCTGCATGGTGCCGACCTGCCAGCCGCGACCGATCGAGTCGCGGAAGTGATATTCGATCTTGGGGCCGTAGAACGCACCTTCGCCAGGCAGCTCTTCCCAAGTCACGCCGCAGGCGCGCAAGGCCGAGCGCAGGGCTTCCTCGGCGCGATCCCAGGCCGCGTCGTCGCCGATGCGGTTGTCGGGACGCAACGCGATCTTCAGGGCGATATCGGTGAAACCGAAGTCCGAATAGACCTTCATCGCCTGGCGATGGAACGCCGTCACTTCCGGCTCGATCTGCGCTTCGGTGCAGAAGATGTGGCCGTCGTCCTGGGTAAAGCCGCGCACGCGCATGATGCCGTGCAGCGCGCCCGAGGGTTCGTTGCGATGGCAGGCGCCGAATTCGCCGTAACGAATCGGCAGTTCTCGGTAGCTGTGCAGGCCGTGGTTGAAGATCTGCACGTGGCCCGGGCAGTTCATCGGCTTGACCGCGTAATCGCGATTCTCGGACGAGGTCGTGAACATGTTGTCGCGGTAGTTGGCCCAGTGGCCGGTCTTCTCCCACAGCGACTTGTCGAGGATCTGCGGGCAGCGCACTTCCTGGTAGCCGTTGTCGCGATAGACCTTGCGCATGTACTGCTCGACCACCTGCCACACCTGCCAGCCCTTCGGGTGCCAGAACACGAGGCCGGGCGCCTCTTCCTGCATGTGGAACAGGTCGAGCTGCTTGCCGAGCTTGCGGTGGTCGCGCTTCTCGGCTTCTTCGAGCTGGAACAGATAAGCCTTGAGGTCCTTGTCGTTCAGCCACGAGGTGCCGTAGACGCGTTGCAGCATCTCGTTCTTGGCGTCGCCACGCCAGTACGCGCCGGCCACCTTCATCAGCTTGAAGGCGCGCAGCTTGCCGGTGTTCGGCACGTGCGGACCGCGGCAAAGATCGATGAACTCGCCTTGCGCGTACAGCGACAGGTCTTCGTTGGCCGGGATGCTTTCGATGATCTCGGCCTTGTAATGCTCGTTCTTGCCCTTGAAGAACGCGACCGCTTCGTCGCGACTCATGACCGAACGCACGACCGGCAGGCCTTCGCCGACGATCTTCGTCATCTCGGCTTCGATCCTGCCGAGGTCATCCGGGGTGAACGGCGTCTTGCGCGCGAAGTCGTAATAGAAGCCGTTCTCGACCACCGGACCGATCGTGACCTGGGTATCCGGAAACAGGCGCTGCGTCGCTTGCGCGAGCAGGTGCGCGGTCGAGTGGCGCAGGACGTCCAGCGCATCGGGATGTTTTTCGGTGACGATTTCGAGCGCTGCGTCGGCGGCGATCGGGAAGCTCAGGTCGACCAGCCTGCCGTCGACCTTGCCGGCCAGCGCGGCCTTGGCCAGACCGGTGCCGATGCTGGCGGCGACTTCGCCGATCGTGGTGTTCGCGGCGTATTCGCGTTTCGCGCCATCGGGCAGCGTGATCGTGATCATGTTCGGATTCCTTGCGGCAACAAAAAAGGGCGCAGAAAGCGCCCTTCTTGCGTCGGAGCCATTCCGCGATTTCGCTAGATGTGGGTTCCGGTTCGCGTCATGGTGATCGTGTTCGTTCGAACTACGTCTCTCTCGAATGAAGTCCTGCGGAAAAATTCGCCTTCGCGAATTTTGGTGGGCGCAACAGGGATCGAACCTGTGACCCCTACCATGTCAAGGTAGTGCTCTACCGCTGAGCTATGCGCCCGCAAGGGCCGCGAACTATACGCAGGTCGCCGCCATCAGGCAAGCCCGCCTATACTGCGCGGCCGTCCGAACCGCCGCCCATGACCTTCGACTCGCTGACCTTCGTCGTGTTCTTCATCGCCGTGGTGGCGATGTTCAACCTGCCGGGGCTGTCTTGGTCGGCGCGCAAGAACGTGCTGTTGGGCGCCAGCTTCCTGTTCTACGGGGCCTGGAACCCGCCGTTCCTGCTGCTGCTGATCGGCTCCGCAAGCGTGGACTGGTGGCTGGCGCTGCGCATGGCGAATGCGCGTCCGCAACACCGCAGGCCCTGGCTGATCGTGTCGCTGGTCGCGAATCTCGGCCTGCTCGGTTTCTTCAAGTACGGCGACTTCCTGCGCGACAACGTGCAGGATCTGCTCGCATTCGTCGGCATCGCGTGGCGGCCGGCCACGTTCGACATCCTGCTGCCGGTCGGCATCTCGTTCTATACGTTCCAGTCGCTGAGTTACTGCATCGATGTCTATCGTGGCGAAGTGCGTGCCCAGAAATCGTTGCGCGACTACCTGCTCTTCGTCGGATTCTTCCCGCAGCTCGTGGCTGGCCCGATCGTGCGTTACCACGACTTCAGCGCCCAACTGCACACGCCGCGGCGGACAACGGCGGACGGCTTCGTGCTGGGGCTCTCGCTGCTGCTGATCGGCCTGTTCGAGAAGATCGTGCTGGCCGATTCGGTGTTCGCGCCGGTGGCCGACCCGATCTTCAAGCCCGGCGCGTCGTTCGACGCCGCCGCGGCATGGAGCGGCACGCTCGCCTTCGCCGGGCAGATCTTCTGCGACTTCGCGGGGTATTCGACCTGCGCCATCGGCTGCGCGGCCATGCTGGGTTTCTGGCTGCCCGACAACTTCCGCTCGCCTTACGCCGCCACGGGATTTTCCGATTTCTGGCGACGCTGGCACATCTCGCTGTCGACCTGGCTGCGCGATTATCTGTACGTGCCGCTCGGCGGCAATCGCGGCAGCACCTGGTTCACGCTGCGCAATCTGATGTTGACGATGCTGCTCGGCGGACTCTGGCATGGCGCGGCCTGGACCTTCGTGGCCTGGGGTGCCTTCCATGGCCTGATGCTCGCCATCGAACGCGTATCGAAACCGGCGATCGATGCGACAGCGCGCGCACTCGGCGGCTTCGGAGCGCTGTTGGGCGGTCTGCTGACCCTGCTCGGCGTGCTGGTGGCCTGGGTCTGGTTCCGCGCACCGGATTTCACGCATGCCGCGCAGATCCACGCGGCGATGTTCATGCCGAACGGTGCCTCCAGGCCGCTGGCCGCGGAAGCGAAGATCGCCCTCATCGTGTTTGGCGCACTGTGGTCGATGCACTGGTTGCTGCGCCGTCACGATTTGCGCCGCTGGTTGAGGCAACGCGGCGCCGTCTCGCTCGGGCTGTTGTGGGCGGTGCTGATCGTGGCCATCGTGCTGTCGCCCGGCGTCTCGCGCGCCTTCATCTACTTCCAGTTCTGACATGCGCCGCGCCCTCACTGCCCTCGCCATCGCCCTCGCGCTCGCCGGTTCGGCGCTGTACGCCGTCGAACGTCATTGGCGCGCACGCGGCTACACGCCGATCATCGTCGATGCACCGGACCTGTGGTCGCTGCAACGCGCGAAAGCGTCCTCGGCCGATCGAGCCATCGTTTTCCTGGGCGCGTCACGCACGCTGTATGCGATCGATCGCGCCACGATGCGTGCACGCCTGCCCGCCTACGAGCCGGTAATGCTGGCGATGGACGGTCGCTATCCGCTGGCGACGCTGCACGATCTGGCCGACGACGCGAATTTCCGCGGCCTCGTCGTCTGCGATATCGATGGCGCGGGCTTCGCGGCCCCCAGTCTCGACATGCAGAAGCCGGAAGTGGACTACTACCGCCGCGAGTTCTCCCCGAGTCGCGCCGTGCATCGTCTGCTGCTGAATCATTGGCAGCTCAATGCCGCGATCGCGCGCAGCGACTTCAGCCTGCTGCGCAGCGTGGTGCGCTGGTGGAACGGCGAAGGCGAGCCGTTTCGGCCCTACCAGTGGCTGGATCGACGCCGCTTCGGCCACATCGACTACGAGCGCGGCGACAAGGAAGCGCAGAAGCGCGAATTGGCCGCAAATCTGGAGCGCTTCGGCGGCCATCTGCCGAAAATCCCGTTCGATGAATGGTGGCCGCAGGTCGAGCACGCGAATGCGTGGGTCCGTGCGATCCAGGTCCGCGGCGGCGACGTGATCTTCTATGCCTCGCCCACCAGCGGACAGCGTCGCTGGGCCGAGGGCGACTGGTTCCCGCGTGCCGACTACTGGGACAGGATGGCCGCGGCGACGACCGCCAAGACGCTGTTCTCGCTGGACGTGCCGGCCTTGCGCGACTTCCCGCTGCCGGACGATTCGCATGTCGACTATCGGCAGAAACCGGCCTACACGAATGCCTTGATCGATGCGCTGGTCGAACGCGGCTGGGTCACGACCACGACCGCGACCGAAAGCGACCCCGATGCGGCGCTCGCGGGACGGCGTCAGTCGGCCGCGCCCGGCGGCTGAGGCCGAACCGACTCGGCGCGACGAATCTTCCAGGTCGCGAGGTCGAGCGCGTAGACATCGTCGGTGTCACTCATGCGAGCCATCGGATCGCCGCTCGCGAGCAGCAGCTCGGACAGCGGCATGTCGCTGACGACATGCAGTTCGCCGTCTTGCCAATCGGCCAAACCGATCGTTCCGGGATACGGATTGATCGTCGTCATGACCCGGTATTCGCGCCGCTCGAGCAACACATCCAGCGCAACGACTTCGAGCATCGGATGCCCCTCGCCCACCGACAGCACCGCCAGCCATTGGCGATCGGGCGAGGCCGACACCGCCACCACCTGGCGCATCGCGCTCAGATCGCAGCCCAGATCCACCGGCCTCCTTGAATCACAGACCTGCGACCAGCACGACTCGCTCTCCTCGCCCACGTGCACGACGAGTTCGCATCGATCGGACAGTCGCTCCGTCATGGCGCGTGCGGACCCGGCGGATTCATGCGCAGCCGCATCGGTCGATATCGCGACGGCCACAGCGCCCGCCCAATGCCAGACCAGCATCGTCGAGCCGCGCATGTCAGTCCGCCACCGGCACGTAACCGGCGACCTTGTCGGCGTCGCCGCCGAACAGGAAGGCCTGCATCTGTTCACGCAGGTATTTGCGCGCCTTGGGATCCATCGGCGACAGGCGGTTCTCGTTGATGAGCATGGTCTGGTGCGCCAGCCACGAGGCCCAGGCTTCCTTCGAGATTTCGTTGTAGATGCGCGCACCGAGTTCGCCCGGGTAGGGCGCGAACTCAAGGCCTTCGGCATCACGGCCGAGCCTGGCGCAGTGGACGGTGCGACTCATGACGAGATCAATGCCCGCCGCCACCGTCGATCTGCTTCAGCTCGGTCGACAGCGATGCTGCCGCGGCCTGACCGTCGGCATAGAGCATCTTGCAGTTCTCCTGATAGAACAGCGCGTTCTCGATGCCGGCGAAACCCGCGCCCTTGCCGCGCTTGATGACGATGACCTGACGCGCATTGGCGACATCGAGGATCGGCATGCCGTAGATCGGCGAACTCTTGTCGGTCTTGGCGACCGGGTTCACCACGTCGTTCGCGCCGATGACGATGGCGACGTCGGTGGTCGCGAACTCGGGATTGATCTCGTCCATGTCGACGATCAGGTCGTAGGGCACGCCGGCTTCGGCCAGCAGCACGTTCATGTGGCCGGGCATGCGGCCCGCGACCGGATGGATCGCGAACTTGATTTCCTTGCCGCGCTCGCGCAGCTGTTTGCACAGCTCCCAGATCTTGTGCTGCGCCTGCGCCACCGCCATGCCGTAGCCCGGCACGATCACGACCTTGTCGGCCATGTACAGCAGCGATGCGGCATCGGAGGCTTCGATCGGCTTCATCGAACCCTTGATGTCGGCGGACGACTGCCCGCCGCCGCCGAAGTTCGAGAACAACACGCCGCTGATCGGCCGATTCATGGCCTTGGCCATCAACTGCGTCAGCAACATGCCCGCGGCACCCACCACCATGCCGGCGATGATCAGCGCCTCGATCTGCATCACGTAACCTTCGAAGGCGACCGCGAGACCGGTAAACGCGTTGTACAGCGAGATCACGACCGGCATGTCGGCGCCGCCGATCGGCAGCGTCATCAGGATGCCGACCAGCAGCGCGAGGATGAAGAACGCGACGATGATCGTGGTGTCGAGCTTCATCACCAGCATCGCGCCCAGCGCCACCGTGGCGATGAAGACGAGCAGGTTGAAATACTGCTGGCCCGGGAAGGTGAAGCGCTTGTCCATGCGCCCGTCGAGCTTGGCCCAGGCGATGATCGATCCGGACATCGAGATCGCGCCGATGAGCGCGCCGACGACGGCAAGAACGAGCGCGGTCTTCGACAGCTCGACGCCGCCCTGGGACGCCTTGATCATCTCGCCGGCACCGATGGCCGCTGCCGAACCGCCGCCCATGCCGTTGAACAGCGCCACCATCTGCGGCATGTCGGTCATCGCGACCTTCTTGCCCCAGAGCCAGGTCGGGATCACGCCGAGCGCGATCGCGCCGATGATCAGGCCGATGTTGTGGCCGCCGGTGATCGCGAAGGTCGCGAGCGTGGCCAGCACCATGCCGATGCCGGCCTGCACGATGCCCTTGCGCGCCGTGACCGGGCTGGCCATGCGCTTGATGCCGAGGATGAACAGCACCGCGGCGATGAGATAACTCGCCTTCGCGATGTTGGGAAGCAATGTCGCCATGTCGAGGTTCATCGCTTACTTCCCCTTCGACGACTTGAACATGTCGAGCATGCGTTCGGTCACCACATAGCCGCCGGCCGCATTGCCGGCGCCAAGCGCCACGCCAATGAAGCCGATGACCTTGCCGAGCGTGCTGTCGGCGTGGGCCAGCGCGACCATCGCGCCGACCAGCACGATGCCGTGCACGAAGTTCGAACCGGACATCAGCGGCGTGTGCAGGATCACCGGCACGCGCGAAATGATCTCGTGGCCGGTGAAGGCGGCGAGGATGAAGATGTAGAGGGCGAGGAATCCGTCGATCATGGTCGTCTCTCCTTATCCCTGCGCGCCGTCGACGGCAGTGCGGGTGGCTTCGTGCTTGATGGCGCCGTCGTGCGTCAGGCAGGTCTTCTCGATCAGTTCGTCCGACCAGTCCAGGTTCAACGCGCCGTCCTTGAGCATCAGGCTGAGGAAGTTGAACAGGTTGCGCGCATACATCTCGCTGGCATGGATCGCGCCCATGCTGGCGAGATTGAGCGGACCGATGACCGCGACGCCGTTGCTGAGCACGGTTTCGCCGGGCTTCGTCAGTTCGCAGTTGCCGCCGGTTTCGGCCGCGAGATCGACGATGACCGCACCCGGCTTCATGCCGCGAACCATGTCGGCGGTGATGATGCGCGGCGCCTTGCGGCCCGGGATCGCCGCCGTGGTGACGATGACATCGATGTTGCGCACATGCTCGCCGAGGCGCTTCTGCTGTTCGGCCTGTTCTTCCGGCGTGAGCTGGCGCGCATAGCCGCCGCTGCCGGCGGCGGACACGCCGAGGTCGAGGAACTTGGCGCCGAGCGATTCGATCTGCTCCTTCACTTCCGGGCGCACATCGAAACCCTCGACCTGCGCACCGAGGCGGCGCGCCGTCGCGATCGCCTGCAGACCCGCGACGCCGGCGCCGACGATCAGCACCTTGCTCGGACGGATCGTGCCGGCCGCGGTGGTCAGCATCGGGAAGAATTTCGGTGCGGCCTGGGCGGCGATCAGCACCGCCTTGTAGCCGGCCATGCCGGCCTGCGAACTCAGCACGTCCATGGCCTGCGCGCGCGTGGTGCGCGGCAGCAGCTCCATCGAGAAGCTGGTGATCCTGCGGTCGCGCAGCAGCTTCACGCGTTCGGGCGAGGCATGCGGCTGCAGCATCGAGATCAGCACGGTGCCTTCGCGCATCTTCGCGATGCGGTCGTTTTCCGGCGGTTGCACCGCAAGCACGACGTCGGCCTTGGCCAGCAGATCGTTGGCCGAAGCCACGGCCTGCGCGTCCTTGTAGAGATCGTCCGGCATCGCCGCGTCGAGGCCGGCGCCGGTCTCGATGCGGACGTCGGCGCCCAGCGCCTTCAACTTCTTAGCGACTTCGGGCGTCAGTGCGACGCGCCGCTCGTTCGCTGCGGTTTCGCGCAGCGTGGCAACCGTAACGGCCATGCAGATTCCCCAATCCATCCATCGGACCACCGGATGCTAGCCGATGCGCAGGCGAAGCGGGAGGCGGCGTCGCTACACTGCCCGCCCGATTCGTTCTCTGCAGATGCCCGCCCGCCATGAACCCGCTCGACCTGCTGCTGCAACGCCAATCCCATCCTTCGCGCCAGCTGCTCGATCCGGGCCCGGATGCGAACCAGTTGCGCGCGCTGGTCGATGCCGCGCTGCGGGTGCCCGATCACGGCAAGCTCGAACCTTTCCGGATCATCGGCGTGCACCGGGAGGCCGGGCATGTGCTGGGCAAGCGGCTGGCCGCGATCGCCATGCGCCGGGAATCCGGCGCAGACGCGGCCGCGCTCGACAAGGACCGTTCGCGCTTCGATCGTGCGCCGCTGTGCCTGATCGTCGTCGCGCGGTTGCAGGAAGGGCTCAAGATTCCGCCGCAGGAACAGCTGCTGTCGGCCGGCTGCGTCGCGCAGAATCTGCTGCTCGGCGCGCAGGCGCTCGGCTTCGGCGCGCAATGGATCACCGGCTGGCCCGCCTACGATCGCGAGGCGGCTGCGGTGTTCGGGCTGACGCCCGATGAACACGCGATCGCCTTCATCCACATCGGCACGCGCGATGGCGACATGCCGGATCGCGCCCGTCCGGACTTTGCCGCGAAGTACAGCGAGTGGCAGGCATGAACGCGAAGCCCGCGGTACATCTGATCGACGCCAGCATCTACGTGTTCCGCGCGTATTTTTCGGTCGCTTCCGAATTCACCGACATCGATCAGCGTCCGGTGCACGCGGTGTTCGGTTTTCTCAACACGCTGATGACCCTGCTGCATGACGAGAAGCCGGGTCACGTCGCCGTGTGTTTCGACGAATCGCTGACCACGTCGTTCCGCAATCGCCTGTATCCGCCGTACAAGGCCAATCGCGAACTGCCGCCCGACGATCTGGCGGCGCAGTTCGACTACTGCAAGAAGCTGTGTGTCGCCCTTGGCCTGCGCGTGCTGGTCGACGGCGAATACGAAGCCGACGATCTCGCCGGCAGCGCCCTGCACGTGTTGCGCGCGCAAGGCTTCCGCGGCGTGCTGATCACCGGCGACAAGGACTTCTCGCAACTGGTCGGCGAACACGACCTGATCTACGACCCGACGCGCAAGGAGAAAACCGATGCCGGCGCAGTGAAACGCAAATACGGCATCCGCCCGGAACAATTCGCCGACTACCTGGCCCTGATGGGCGACGCCGTCGACAACATTCCCGGCATCCACGGCATCGGCCCGAAAACCGCAGCGACGCTGATCGGCCATTTCGGTTCGCTCGACGACTTGCTCGCACGCGTCGAGGAAGTGCCGTTCCTGCGCATGCGCGGCGCCGCCCAGATTGCCGAAAAGCTGCGCAAGGGACGCGACGAGGCCCTGCTGTATCGCCTGCTCAGCCGCATCGCGCTGGACGCGCCGGTCCCGGTCGAGGCCGGCGCCTATGCCTGCACGGCGCCGGACATGGCGGCCGTCGAGGCCACGCTCGACCAATTGCGTTTCGGACCGCTGACGCGCCGTCGCTGCCGCGAATGGCGGCAGCGATTCGACTGATCCGGGCCTACTGCTTCGGCGTCATGGGATCCGCGACGGGCGACATCACGCCGCCCTTGCCGCTGTCGGCCGCGAACTTCAGATCGCTGCGATAGACAAGGACCGGCTTGAGCTTCGCGACATCGCGCGGGAGGCCGTAACTGTCGTATTGGCCACGCTGGGAATTGGCGATGAACCAGAAATCGTCGCCCACGACGACGCCCTGGGTCGGCAGGCCGAATTCCGGCTTGGCTGCATCGAGCGCCTGGGCGTGCTGCACGCGCGTACCGGTGGCGTCGAGCGTCAGGCGCATCGCACGGGCCGGCGGGAATCCGTTCTGGACGACGATCAGCTGATCCTTCCAGAACGCGAGCGACTCGACGCTGTACAGCGTCAGGCCCTTTTCCGGGGCCACGGCAAACGGCGTGCCGGTGTTCAGATCGAGACCGAAGAGACCGAGGTCGTAGTCGGCGAAATACAGCTTGCTGCCGGTCTTGTCGAAGACCATGCCGCGAATGCTGGTCAGTCGCGGATTCTCGACGATCATCTGCAGCTGCTCGCCGGCGAGCTGATAGATGCGACGCGCGACGCCGTCGGCAACGACCACGTCGCCCGTGGGCGAGACCGCGATCGAGGACAGCAGGCTGGGGCGATGCGCCACCGGCACTTCGTATTTCGCGGCGAGTTTCCCGGTCGACAGGACGAACTTGTACAACACGCTGCGCCCGAAATCGGCTTGGGCGATGCCTTTTCGGTGCGGCACGCCATTGCCGATCACCCACAGCAGGTCGCGCGGCGCGTCGACTGCCAATCCGTAACTCGCGAGCAGGCCGTTGCTCGCATCGGCGACGATGAAAGGATGGGTCGCGCCCTTGTCGTCCGCGAGATGGATGGAACCTTCGCGCACCGACGCGACCAGGAACTGCTTGCGTGCCGGGTCGTAACCGATCGATTCGAACAGGGTGTCGCCCGCCGGCAGCGTGAAGCCCGGGGCGCCGCCGCCGAACGGTTTCATGTTGGCTTCGAGATTCAGCACGACGTAGTCCCACACGCGCGTGCCCTTGACCTTGTCGAAACGCGCGTCCTTGCTCGGATCGAAGCCGTAGCCGGTGCTTTGCAGGCGCACCAGCACGTCGTAGGCATTGCGCTTGTCGTCCTGGCGCGCGTAGGCGGCCGCCAATTCGTACCCGACCGGTCCCTGCATCGGCCGCAATGTGAAGAGCTTGGCCAGCGCATAGGCCTGATGACGCCAGTCCTGGGCCTGCTCGAACTGCCGGGACAAACGCAGCAGGGTCAGCGGTTCGTTGACGGTGTCGATCTGTTTCTCGGTTTCCGTCGGCACTCGCGGCGCCACTTTCGGCGGCGTCCTGGGCTTGGCCAGCAAGGGCGGCACGACGGGCGTCGACGCCTTCGCTCCGGCGTCGGCCTTCGGCGCATCTTCGGCCGCAGCGGTCAACGGCAGAAGCAGCAGCGATGCCAGGACGGCAGTCAGGACGGAGTGCAGGACACGCATGGGCAACCTCGGAAACGGAACGGGGCTCAGACCCGCGGGCGGCGCGGAAGTTTCACGCAACCGCGGCGACGCATTGCAGCCGTGGAAAGCCGGCAGCTAGCATGGCGGCAGGATCGAAGGGCGCGCACCATGACGGAAACCGAACTGCTTTTCAACGGCCGCTGGCTGAACGTGCGCAGGCGCGGCGGCTGGGAATTCGTCGAACGCGCGAATCCCAAGGGCGCCGTGATCATCGTGGCGCTGACCGACGCCGATGAACTCGTCTTCGTCGAACAGTTCCGTCCGCCGGTCGATGCCGTGACCATCGAAATGCCGGCCGGCCTGATCGGCGACATCGAAGGCACCGAGCACGAGGACGCCATCACCAGCGCGCACCGCGAACTGATCGAGGAAACCGGTTATGCAGCGGCGCGCATCGACTACGTCACCGGCGGCCCGGTGTCTTCCGGGCTGAGTACCGAAATCGCGCATTTCGTGCGCGCGACCGGACTGAAGCGGGTTGGCGAAGGCGGCGGCGACGAGACCGAGAACATCGTCGTGCATCACGTGCCGCTCAAGGACGCGGCCGCCTGGCTGGTCGCCAAGGCGGCGGCAGGTCATCCGCTGGATCCGAAACTCTGGGCCGGGCTGTATTTCGCCGAACGCAACGCAGACGGGTCGGCCTGGCGGTGAAGGGATCGCGGCCGTCGGCCGCGATCCGACTCAGAGCGGCCCGCGTTCCCAGGGACCGGTGATGGCCACCGTGAAGCCGGGTTCGTAGCAGTTCGCGAACAGCCAGCGACCGTCCGGCGAAAAACACACGCCGCACCATTCCTCGAAGCGGAAGTCGCCGGCGAAGCCGTGCTCGCCCTTCATCACCACATTGCTCTCGGCGAAGGCGAAGGTGCGGCCGTCCAGGTCCATGCCGATCATGCGTTGCGGATTGCCGCTGTCGTTGTCCTCGTTGATCAGCAACGCGCCGCGCGGCGTCACGCACAGGTTGTCCGGGTAGTCGAGCGCGTCCACCGACCTGGCCTCGAACAACAGCGTCAGCGTTTCCTCGCGCGGCCGATAGATCCAGATCTGCCCGTGACCGAAATCGCCGCCTGTGGTCGAGGTGAAGAAGATCGCGTCGCCGTGGATGTAGCAGCCCTCGAGCCGGGCGAAGCCGCTGCCGCCCAGCGCCAGACCCTGCTCGGCCACCGCAGCGCCTTGCAGGTCGCTGTCGGCGCGCAGGCGCTCGGGCGCGTCGATCGGCACCCAGTGCACGTCGAAGCGGGCCCCGATGCCGACGCCCGTGCGCAGGTCGGGTCGACCTTTCACGCCCAGCATCTGCAGCGCACCGCCCGCCGACAGCCGCGATGCATCGACGGGCCGATAGCGATAGAAACCGGAAGGCCCCCGACCGTCTTCGGTCAGGTAGACGATGCCGGTCGCCGGGTCGGTGGCCGCCGCCTCGTGCTTGAAAACACCCATGCCCGGAATGCGTTCGGGCGCACGACTTCCGTCCGGAAACACTTCGAATACATAGCCGTGGGTCTTCTGCAATTCCGGACGCGCCCGGCCCTTGTCGTCGACGCCGGAAACGGGATCGAAGGTCATTTCCTCGCAACTCAGCCAGGAACCGTGCGGGGTGGTGCCGCCGGCGCAGTTCTGCAGCGTGCCGCCGAGCACGGCGCGGAAACCGCTGGCTTCGCCGCGCGTCATGTCGAAGTCGAAGGCCACGCAACCACCTGCCGCCGGCGCGTCGTAATGCAGCGATGCATCGCCGAATGCCCCCTCGGACGTGGTGACTTCATGGTTGCGGATCAGCGTGCAGCGCGACCCGTCCTGCGCGACCACGCCCATGCCGTCGTGCGCGCGAGGAACGACGCCGCCACGCATGGGTTCGCCCGTCCAGCCGAAACTGCGATATCGAAACCCCTCCGGCAAACGCAGCAACGCGAGCCCGGTGGTGTCGTCGGCCACCGGATGCAACGGGCCGTACCCGGAGGCCTGCACCGACGTCCGCAGCGCCGACGTCGCTCGCGTGCGGCACCCGGCCAGTCCGAACAGCGTCGCCATCGGCACACTGGCGCCAAGACCCAAGCCGGCGCCGCGCCGCAGGAAGTCGCGGCGGGCATCGCGCAATGCGTCGCTCATCGCATCACTTCAGGCTGGCGACGCCGCGCGCCGAGATGCGGTATTCGACGCGTGAAGCCGCCGGATCGAACGCCTTGCCGGCGTCTTCGGCCATGTGCCGCGCTTCCTGCTCGCTGATCTCGACCCGTTCCAGCTTGCCGCTGACGACGGCATTGCCGCTGAGATCCTTCGGCACGGTGAAATCGTGGTTGGTCATGACGCGCGCCATCTGGTCGCCGTCGATCAGTTGCAGCCAGCAGCCCTGCTTCTGGCAGACCTTGCCGACGCGACCGCTGAACACGCCATCGACACTGGCGTTCTCGGCACTGAGCTTTGCGAGTGCCGCGCCGAGCGTGTCGGCCTTGGCGTCGGTGCTGATGACTTCGCCGTAACCGCCTGCGGCATTCGCAGTCGGTGCCGGTGCCGGCTTCGATTCATCGGCGATGGCGACTTCCACAGCGAACAACGCGAGCAATGCGAAACCGAGATGGGCGAGCTTGATCATGGTGGAACTCCTGTCGTCGTGATCGGGATTCAATGCGTGGTGAGGGCGTAACCCAGCAACTCGGCCTGCGGCTCGGCCGTGCCGTAGCGACCGTTCGTGTCGCGGGCCAAATCGGCCATCGCACAATCGGGGTCGT
>JBGASK010000010.1:0-41143 GCA_044229785.1 Ahniellaceae bacterium | reverse complement strand
CTCTGGTGCAGGCACAAGCGCCCGGCGGTGCGATGCCGCCGACCCCGGTCGAAACGGCCAAGCCCCGCGTCGAATCGGTGGTCGACCAGGCCACGGCCGTGGGTTCGTTGCGCGCCAACGAAGCGGTCGTGATCCGTCCGGAAGTTTCCGGCCGCATCGAATCCATCGCATTCGAAGAAGGCGCGCGCGTCCCTCGTGGCGACCTGCTGTTCGCGCTCGATGGCGCCATCGCCCGTGCCGACGTCCAGGAATGGGAAGCGACGGTCGCGCAAAGCCGGCGCGAGGCCGAACGCGTCTCCGACCTGATCGCCCGCAAGCTCGCTTCGCAAAGCGATGCCGATGCCAAACGCGCGCAACTGGCGATCGACGAGGCGCGGCTGGCGTCGGCTCGCACACGCCTCGCGAAGACCGAGATCCGGGCGCCGTTTGCCGGTGTGCTCGGCCTGCGCACGGTCAGCGTCGGCGAATACGTCAATGTCGGCGATGCCATCGTGTCCCTCGCCCAGACCGACCCGCTCAAGCTCGATTTCCGCATTCCCGAGACCCAGGCCACGCGTGCGGCGCCGGGGCAGACGGTGCGCATCGCGGTCGACGCGTTTCCGGGCGAATCGTTCACCGGCAAGGTCTACGCGGTCGATCCGCAGGTCGACGTCAACACGCGCTCGGTGATGTTGCGCGCCACCCTCGTCAATCCCGGCGGCAAGCTGCGTCCCGGCCAGTTCGCGAACGTGCAGCTGGCCCTGGCCGAACGCGCCAACGCGCTCACCATTCCCGAGCAGGCGTTGTGGCCGCAGGGCGGCAAGCAGTTCGTCTATGTCGTCCGGGCCGGCAAGGCGGAGCTGGCCGAGATCCGGATCGGCAAGCGCAGTGCCGGTCGGGTCGAAGTGCAGACCGGACTGAAGCCCGAGGACGAGATCATCGTTGCCGGCCAGATGAAGATCTTCCCGGGCGCGGCGGTGGCGCCGCTCGGCGCCAAGTCGGCGGTGCCCGCGGCGAAGCAGGGCTGAACCCATGCAACTGCCCGAACTCTGCATCCGCCGGCCGGTCTTCGCGACGGTCATCAATCTGGTCATCCTGCTGATCGGCATCGTTGCCTACCAGCGCCTGCCGGTGCGGCAGACGCCGAAGATCGACACGCCGGTGGTCAGCGTCTCGACCTATTATCCCGGCGCGAACGCGGCGGTCATCGAGTCGCAGATCACCAAGCCGATCGAGGACGCGCTCGCCGGCATCGAAGGCGTGGATTTCCTGACCTCGAACTCGCGTGCGGAGTCGAGCAACATCACCGTCGTCTTCCATCTCGATCGCGATCCGGACAGCGCCGCCTCGGACGTCCGCGACCGCGTCAACCAGGCCAAGCAATTCCTGCCCTTCGACGCACGCGAACCGATCGTCGCCAAGCAGGAGGCCGATTCGCAGCCGATCATCTGGCTGTCGTTCAACTCCGACCGCCACTCCCAGCTCGAAGTCGCCGATGTCGCGCGCCGCCAGGTCAAGGATCGTCTGCAGTCGATCCCGGGTGTGGCCGAGGCGCGGCTGTTCGCTTCGCTGTATGCGATGCGCATCTGGCTCGACGCCGACCGGCTCGCCGCGGTGAGCCTGACTCCGGAGGATGTCGAGACGGCGTTGCGCAACCAGAACGTCGAGATTCCCGCCGGCCGCATCGAGAGCACGACGCGCGAATTCACCGTGCTGGCCGAAACCGATCTGTCGACGCCGGACGAGTTCGCCGCGGTCGTGTTGCGCGACGATCCGGGCTACCTGGTGCGGCTCGGCGACGTCGCCCGCATCGAACTCGGACCGAGCGACGACCGTTCGCTCGGCCGCTTCAACGGCAAGCCGGCGGTGCCGCTCGGCATCGTGCGCATGTCGACCGCGAATCCGCTGGAGATCTCCGCGGCGCTGAAGCGGGAGCTGCCGCGCATCTCGGCGCAGCTGCCCAAGGGCATGCAGGTCGAGATCGCCTACGACTCGACCATCTTCATCGATGCGTCGATCAAGGCCGTGTACGAGTCGGTGCTGGAGGCGGTGCTGCTGGTGGTGCTGGTGATCTTCCTGTTCCTGCGCAGCGCACGCGCGACGCTGATCCCGCTGGTCACGATCCCGGTATCCCTGGTCGGCGCCTGCATCCTGATGTTCGCGCTCGGTTTCTCGATCAACACGCTGACGCTGCTGGCGATGGTGCTGGCGATCGGCCTCGTCGTGGACGACGCCATCGTCATGCTCGAGAACGTGCATCGGCACATCGAGACGGGCAAGAAGCCGTTCGACGCCGCCATCGACGGCGCCCGCGAGATCGGTTTCGCCATCGTCGCGATGACCATCACCCTGGCCGCGGTGTACGTGCCGATCGCGTTCTCGGCCGGCGCCACCGGCAAGCTCTTCGTCGAATTCGCGCTGACCCTGGCCGGTGCGGTGATCGTGTCCGGCCTGGTGGCGCTCACGCTCAGCCCGATGATGTGTTCGAAACTGCTGACCGTCCACGCCGGCCACGGCCGCTTCTACGTGGCCGGAGAGCGCGTGCTCGCGGCGATGACCGCCCGCTACCGGGCGATGCTGGAGCGGGCCCTGTCGGCGCGCGCCTGGGTGATCGGCGGAGCGCTGTCGCTCGGCCTTGCCGCATTCGCGTTGTTCCTGGCGGTGCCGCAGACGCGCCTCGCGTCCGAACTCGCGCCGAAGGAGGATCCGGGTTTCGTGTTCACCTTCGGCATGGGACCCGAGGGCGCGACGCTCGAGTACATGGACAAGTACGCGCGCATGATCGAGGCCACCTACCGCGAGGTGCCGGAGATCGACCGCTTCTTCCTCTTCGTCGGCTGGCCGTCGGCGAACAACGTCATGTCGTTCCCGCGACTGAAGGACTGGAGCGAGCGCACGCGCACCTCGCAGGACGTGGCCAACGATCTGTTCGGCCGCTTCATGCAGATTCCCGGGGTCATGGCCTTCCCGCAGGTGCCGGCCGCGCTCGGCGGCGGGTTCAATTCGCGCGACTTCGAGATGGTCGTCCAGACCACCGAGAGTTACGAGCGCCTCGCCGAAATCATGGCGGCGCTGACCGAGAAGTTGCGCGCCAACCCGAATTTCGTGCAGCCGCGCGCGGAGTTCGAGATGAACAAGCCGGAGCTGCGCGTCAACGTCGATCGCGACAAGGCCGCCGCGGTCGGTGCCGACGTGGCCGCGGTCGGGCGCACGCTGGAGACGCTGATGGGCGGGCGTCAGGTGACGCGTTTCAAGCGCGGCTCGGAGCAGTACGACGTGACCGTGCAGCTGGACAAGGACGCGCGGCAGACGCCGGAGGCGCTGACCCAGGTCTACGTGCGCGGCCGCGACGGCCAGATGGTGCAGCTGTCGAACCTGCTCGACGTGACGGAATCGGTGGCGCCGCGCCAGCTCGACCATTTCAACAAGCTGCGTTCGGCGACGATCGGCGCCGGACTCGCGCCCGGGTTCGCGCTCGGCGATGCGATCGACGTCGCGGGCGAGGCCTTGAAGGCGGTCGCGAAGGATTCGGCCACGTACGAGCTGTCGGGCCAGTCGCGCGAGTTCGCGCGCGTGCAGAGTTCGACGCTGTTCCTGTTCTTCCTCGCGCTGGCCTTCATCTATCTGGTGCTGGCGGCGCAGTTCGAGAGCTTCGTCGATCCGGTCGTGATCCTGCTGTCGGTCCCGCTGGCCCTGGCCGGCGCGCTGTTTGCGCTGAAGCTGAGCGGCGGTTCCATCAACGTCTATTCGCAGATCGGCCTGATCACGCTGGTGGGTCTGATCAGCAAGCACGGCATCCTGATCGTCGAGTTCGCGAACCAGTTGCGCGAGCGCGGCGAACCCTTGCTCGATGCGGTGCGCCAGGCGGCGGTGCTGCGCCTGCGACCAATCCTGATGACCACGGCGGCGATGGTGCTGGGCGCATTGCCGCTGGCGCTGGCCAGCGGCGCGGGCGCGGAAGCGCGCCAGGAAATCGGCTGGACCATCGTCGGCGGTCTCGCCATCGGCACCTTCTTCACCTTGTTCGTGGTGCCGGCGTTCTACGTGACGCTGGCGACGTGGCGCGGTCGCACGATGGCGACCGCCTGAAGCGACATCGCCCGTTCCGGACGGTGCCGGGAAGCCGTCGCCCTCAGGGTGCCGCGGCGTCGGCGTCTTCGGGAGAAGACTCGCCCGGCGCCTCGACCAGATAGCCGCGCTTGCGCAGTTCCGCGGCGTAGCCGTCGTCGCGCAGCAATTGACTCATCGGCAGCACCGCGAACGTGGATCGATGCGTCTTCAGCGCCGTCTCCGCCGCGGCCAGCCAGGCGTCGCGGGCGCGTTCGCTCAGGTTCACGAAGCCGTATTTGGCCAGATTGGGCGCATGGAACAGGCTGCGCAGGCAGGTGTCGTAGCTGTCGGTGAAGGTCATGGCGCGCAAGGCATCCACATCGCCGATCGCCCACGCGTCGGCGCGGCGACGGATGGTGCCGAGGTCGTGCTCGACATAGGTCATGGTCTTGTCCAGGCAGGCGACATCGTCGAGCGTGGTGTTCTCGAATTCGGCGAGCAGGCCCTTCATGTCCTCGACCATGACGACGACCTTGGGCGACTCGACGGCCACGTTGGCCTTCTTCGCCACCTTCAGCACGCGTTCGGTGACGCCGTTCTCGTTGCGCAGGCCGGCGTCCTCGATCGCTTCCTCGAACAGTTCCTGGGCGACGAAGATCGGGCGCCGCTTCTCCAGACTGCGGGAAGAGCGGAAGTACTGCGCCGACAACGCCTGCCAGCGCGCGTAGACCTCCGCGGGCAAGACTTTCGACAGGGTCTCCTTGCCGGGATTTTTCCGGATCGAGAGCAGCTTGGGCATGATCGCCAGCGACCCGAAGAATCCCAGGTTGGACCGCACGTTGATCGCCGGCCCGAGCAGCACCTGCTGCGACTCGCGGATGATGCTGTCGACGTCGGCCGCTTCCCAGGCCATGCGTCTGGGTACCGGCGTCAGCGTGCCGAGAATCCACATTTCGTTGTCGCCGCGGCTGATCCGCCACAGGCTGGGTCCGGGCTGCATGCCCGACACCTCCACCGTCTCCATCGCCCGGGCCGTGGCCGGGCTCGCGGATGTGTCATCCGTCGCCGCCCAGGCCTGCCATTGTGTCAGCGCGAGCAGCAGCGCCGCCCATCCCTTCGTCATCCGTCGCATCGTCCTGTCCTCGAAAGCGTGCGCATTCTTCGCGGACGTACATGAACGCCGTGTTACGTGCTGTCACAACCCCGGCTGCGGCAGCGGTGCGTTGGGCGATCGGACCATCCGGTCATGCAGGAGCCCATCGCCATGTCGAACGCCGCTGCCCCCATCGCGACCATCAATGTCACGCCGCTGGTCGATGTCATGCTGGTCCTGCTGATCATCTTCATGATCACGGCGCCGGCCGCGACGCATCGTCTGCGGGTGAATCTGCCGCACCTGGAGAAGAACCCGCCGCCGCCCGCCGAGCCGCTGCGACTGCGCATCACTGCCGACGGTGCCCTGTTCCTGGATGGCGCAGCGATCCGTCGCGACGTGCTGCTGGCGGAAGCTGCGTTCCAGTCGGCGCAGGGCGCGCAACGAGGCATCGAGATCGACGCCGCCGATACCGTGGCCTATGCACATGTCGCCGATGTGCTCGGCACCTTCAAGAACGCGGGACTGAATCGGGTCAGCTTCGCGCCGCACAAGGAATGAACCGGCGACAGCGCCGAAGGTCAGGGGTGTCGGCGCCGGTTCGAAGCGGATTCATCGGCGGCGCGGAAGATGGGCGGGGCGCAGCATTCGGCCGCGCCCAACTTCCGGAGATCTCATGCGCATCGCCCCGTTGCTGTTCGTCGCGGCCCTGGCCGCCAGCCTGCCTGCCCACGCCATCGAAGGTTATGTCGGCGCCGGCGTCACCCAGGCCCCGAGCGAGGACGAGTACCGTCCGATCGTCGGGGTGTCGGCCAAGGAAGACAACGATCCGTACGCGCGCATTTTCGGCGGCGTGTGGATCAACGAGAACTTCGCCGTCGAAGCTGCCTATCACGATTTCGGGCGCAGCAAGTTCGACGCCGTCGCCGACTTCGGCTACGACCTCGAGTCCGACGGCTGGTCGCTCGGCCTGGTCTACGAATACGGCGATGCCGCGTGGGCCCCGTACACCAAGATCGGCTATTTCACCGCCGACATCGACGGCGAGATCACCACCATCGCCGGCAGCCAGCGGGTCGGCCGTTCGGACAATGGCCTGATGCTCGAAGGCGGCGTGCGCTGGACGCCGAACGACACGTTCTCGCTGCGCGGCGGCTACGAATGGTTCGATTTCGAAGGCGGCGGCGACGGCGGTCTGACCATCGGTGCGCAGATCTCGTTCTGATCTCGACTCCCTCCCTTTGCGAAGCAAGGGGAGGGTTGGGAGCTTCGATCAGCCCTGCTTCGGCGGGATCATCGGGAAGGGCGTGATCTTGTCGCCGCTGGCGGCATCGCGGATGGCGGCAGTGCCGCGTTTCTCGACTTCCTCGACGCGCAGGATGGACTGGATCGGCAGGTGCAAGGCCTTGGTGTCCTTGAACTCGTCGCGCAGCTTTTCTTCGGACGGGTCGACGATCAGGGTGCTGGCTTCCTCGAAGACCAGGTCGCTCACCGTCGTGAAGCCCCACAGGTCCGACGAATGCACCGAACGGGCATAGAGTTCGTAACTCTTGCCCTGGTTCAGGAAAGTGATCTTGTACAGCGGTTTCTTGCGCATGCCGCTATTCTGCCGCGCAGCCGGAACCGCGCCAATGCGCGCCGGCCGATTTCCGAGGAAGCGCCATGCAATGTCACGTCTATCGCAGCAGCAAGCGCGACGACACCTACGTCTATCTGCGCGAACGCGACGCCTTCGGCCTGCTCCCGGCGAACATCGCCGCGCCGCTCGGCGAACTGCAGTTCGTGCTCTCGGTCGAGCTGACGCCGGAACGCAAGCTCGCCCGCGACGATGCGGCCGTGGTCCGCGCCAACCTGGCCGCGCATGGATTCCACATCCAGTTCCCGCCTCGGCTTGAGCGCGAGATCGCGAACTGAATCGGATTCCCGCGGCATAATCGCGACCGGCAAGAGGGTACGAAGCATGGCCATGGGAACGATGTGTCGGGCATGTCTGGGCATCGCGGCGCTGATGGTCGCGGCGACAGGCGTGCCTGCTGCCAACGTCTACAAGTGCAAGACGGCGGACGGCGGCGTGGTGGTGTCGAACACGCCCTGTGCGCGCGGCGCGGAACCGGATGCCAAGTTGAGCAGCGGCAGCCAGCCGGTGGTGTACGAGACACCCTGCGAGCGTGTGGCCTCGACCGGATCCGGGCTGGTGCAGATCGCCCCGCAATTGACGCCACAGCAACGGCAGGCCGTGGCGCGGGAGGAGTTCGGCCGCCTGAACTCGGTGGGTGCGTCGCGCATCCTGGCCGAGATCGGGCGCAATGGCGTTTTGCGCGTGTGTGCCTTCTTTCCCGGCGGCGACTTGTCGGAGACGCTGATCGAAACCAGCGGCATGGTGCGGCGCGACGGCGTCGTCGATGCCGACGATCCCGTGGCGCGCGCGACGCCGCCGCGCCGCAGCGCCATCGAGATTTGCCGGGCCGAAATCGATGCCTGTCGCAGCGGTGCGTCGGCGCTCGACATCGGCAGGGAGGAATGCATTGGACGCATCGGTCAATGCACCGGGGACGATTGCTGTCCGAAGGTCTGTTTCGACGCGTACTGGCAGCCGCCGTATGACCATAGTGCGGGCCTGGCAGCCATGCAGGCCTCGCGGGCCTGCGCTGCGGCACATTAGTTGCACCAGTTTGGCGCATTCAAACGCACAAGGATGGGGCGCGTGCGCCAATCCCGCTAGCATCGCCCTTCGAATTGCCGCGGCCCATTGGCCGCCTGCGGAGGGAGCAGCGATGAGCCAGATCCACGACCTGTTGAACGACGACCTCGACCCCAGCGAAACCCGCGAGTGGATGGAGGCGATCAGCGCCGTCATCGGCCGCGATGGCGCCGAGCGGGCGCACTTCCTGATGGAACGCATGGTCGACGAGACGCGCCGCGCCGGCGGTCATCTGCCGTTCCCGATGACGACCGACTACGTCAACACCATTCCGCCCTCGCGCGAAGCGAAGTCGGATGGCGACGCCGCGCTCGAATGGCGCATCCGTTCGATCCTGCGCTGGAACGCGATGGCGATGGTGGTGCGCGCGAACCGAAAGCCGGGCGAGCTCGGCGGCCACATCTCCTCCTTCGCGTCGAGCGCGACGTTGTACGACGTCGGTTTCAACCATTTCTGGCGCGCACCGAGCGACCAGCATCCGGGCGACCTGCTTTACATCCAGGGCCATTCGTCGCCGGGCATCTACGCACGCGCCTTCCTCGAAGGCCGCATCCGCGAGGACCAGATCGACCACTACCGCATGGAGGTCGACGGCAAGGGCGTGTCGAGTTATCCGCACCCGTGGCTGATGCCGGACTTCTGGCAGACGCCGACGGTGTCGATGGGCCTCGGTCCGATCAGCGCCATCTATCAGGCGCGCTTCTTCAAGTACCTCGAACACCGCGGCCTGATGCCGGAATCCGACCGCAAGGTCTGGTGTTTCATGGGCGACGGCGAATCGGACGAACCGGAATCGCTGGGCGCGATCGCGCTCGCCGGGCGCGAGAAGCTCGACAACCTGGTCTTCGTCATCAACTGCAACCTGCAGCGTCTCGACGGCCCGGTGCGCGGCAACGGCAAGATCATCCAGGAACTCGAAGGCGTGTTCCGCGGCGCCGGCTGGAACGCCCTGAAGGTGGTCTGGGGCAGCCATTGGGATGCGCTGTTGCAGCGCGACCCGAACGGCGTGCTGCGCAAGCTGATGAACGAAACCGTCGACGGCGAATACCAGAACTACAAGGCCTTCGGCGGCGCGTACACGCGCGAACATTTCTTCGGCAAGTATCCGGAAACCAAGGCGCTGGTCGCGAACCTCAGCGACGACGACATCTGGCATCTCAATCGCGGCGGCCACGATCCGCACAAGCTCTACGCCGCCTATCACGTCGCGTCGACGCAGAAGGGCATGCCCACCGTGATTCTCGCCAAGACCGTGAAGGGTTACGGCATGGGCGAGGCCGGCGAAGCGCAGAACATCACGCACCAGCAGAAGAAGATGGACACGGATGCGATCCGCCACTTCCGCGATCGCTTCAAGCTGCCGATCAAGGACGAGGACCTCGACTCGGTGCCGTTCTACCACCCGGGCGAAAACTCGCCGGAAGTGCAGTACATGAAGTCGCGCCGTGCCGCGCTCGGCGGCTCGCTGCCGCAGCGCCGACGCCGCGCCGACGAGTCGCTGCCGGTGCCGGAACTGGCCACGTTCGACCGCCTGCTCAAGTCGTCGGGCGAGCGCGAGATCTCCACGACGATGGCTTTCGTGCAGGCGCTGAACATGGTGCTGCGCGACAAGGCCGTCGGTCCGCGCGTGGTGCCCATCGTCGCCGACGAGGCGCGCACCTTCGGCATGGAAGGCCTGTTCCGCCAGATCGGCATCTATGCGCCGTTCGGCCAGCTCTACAAGCCGGTCGATGCCGACCAGCTGATGTATTACCGCGAAGACGCAGCCGGCCAGGTGCTGCAGGAAGGCATCACCGAAGCCGGCGCGATGTGTTCGTGGCTGGCGGCGGCAACGAGTTACAGCACCAACAACCTGCCGATGCTGCCGTTCTTCATCTTCTACTCGATGTTCGGCATGCAGCGTGTCGGCGACCTCGCCTGGCTCGCCGGCGACATGCGCGCGCGCGGCTTCCTGCTCGGCGCGACCAGCGGCCGGACGACGTTGAACGGCGAAGGCCTGCAGCACGAGGACGGCCATTCCCACCTGCTCGCCTCGGCCATTCCGAACTGCAAGAGCTACGACCCGACCTTCGCGTTCGAAGTCGCGGTCATCCTGCAGGACGGCATGCGCCGCATGCTCACCGATCAGGAAGACTGCTACTACTACATCACGCTGATGAACGAGAACTACGCGCATCCGGAAATGCCGGCGGGCGCGGCCGAGGGCGTGATCCGCGGCATGTACCTGCTGCGCGACGCGGGCAAGGCGAAGAAGAACGAGCTGCGCGTGCAATTGATGGGTTCGGGCACGATCCTGCGCGAAGTGATCGCTGCGGCCGAGCTGCTGGAGAAGGATTTCGGCGTGAAGTCCGACATTCACAGCTGCCCGAGCTTCAACGAACTGCGTCGCGACGGCGCCGATGTCGAACGCTGGAACCGCCTGCATCCGGAAGCCGAACCGCGCAAGGCCTGGGTGACCGCGCAACTCGAAGGCCGCGACGGCCCCGCCATCGCTGCCACCGACTACGTGCGCCAGTACGCCGACCAGGTCCGCGCCTATCTGCCCAGGGGCATGGCCTACACCGTGCTCGGCACCGACGGCTTCGGCCGCTCCGACACCCGCGCCAACCTGCGCCGCTTCTTCGAAGTCGATCGCCACTGGATTGCCCACGCCGCGATCAGCGCGCTCGCCGACGAAGGCAAGCTCAAGCGCAGCGATGTCGCCAAGGCCATCAAGCGCTACGGCCTCGATGTCGAGAAGGCGAATCCGATGTCGGTGTGACGGGCCGCTCGAAACCTCAACCCAGGATCGCGACGAGCATGGCGAGTCCCATCAGGGTCAGCAATGCGGCGAAGGCGCGGTTGAGGTGGTGGTGGGCGAGGCGATGGGCGAGGGCGGCGCCATGGCGGGTGGCGGTGGTGCTGCCGAGGGCGAGCAGGGCAGCGGCAGGCAGGTGCACGTAGCCGACGGAACCGACGGGGAGCAGGGCGTCGGTGTGGCGTGCGGCGACCACGTAGCCGAGCGCCGAGGCGAGGGCGACCGGCAGGCCGCAGGCGGCCGAGGTGCCGACCGCGCGCACTGCGGCATGGCCGCGCCAGACCAGCAGCGGCACCAGCATCGATCCGCCGCCGATGCCGACCAGTGCCGACAGCGCGCCGACCGGCAGCGCCGCGGCGCTCAACAGCGGGCCGTGTGCCGCGGCATGACCATCGCTTGATGGCGCCTTGCGCGCCGCGGCCATTGTCGCTGCGGTGATGAAGCAATAGATCGCGAATCCGATGCGCAGCCACGCGTCCGGCGCGCGACCCGCGAGCGACGCGCCGATCCAGCCGCCGAGCAGCAGTCCCGGCGCGAGCCAGGCCACCGCCGGCCACATCACCGAGCCGCGCTGCGCATGCGCGCGCGTCGAGGCGATCGCGGTCAGCACGATGCAGGCGAGCGAGGTCGCCAGCGCCATGTGCATCACGTGCGCTTCGGGCACGCCGACGAAGGGCAGGGCGAAGGCGAGTGCGGCGACCATGATCATGCCGCCGCCGATGCCGAACAGGCCGGCGAGAAAGCCGGCGGCGACCCCGACGACGAGACAGAACGCCGCGAGCAGGGCGAGCATCGACATCGTCACGGCTTTGGCATCCGCGCCCGACTTACACTGGTCGACATGCTGATCCGTCTCCTCGCTTCCGTCGTTTTCGCCGCCGCGTCGGCCCACGCCTTCGCCACCGATCCTTCCGTCCTGCGCACGCAATTCCTGACCGCGCACAAGCTCGCCAAGGCCGGACTGCCGTGGCAAGCGGCCGCACCCGAGCTGGCATCGTATCCGCTGCTGCCCTATCTCGAACACGCCGAGCTGATGCGCACGCCGCGACCGACGTCGGACGCGTTGGCGGCCTTCGTCGAACGTCATGGCGACCAGCCGCTGACGCGCCCGCTGCGCAGCACGCTGATCGCGCGTCGCGTGCAGGCCAAGGACTGGGCCGGCGTACAGGCGCTGGACGTGCCCAGCCTGTCCTTTGCCGACCGCTGCCATCAGCTCCGCGCGGCCGTCGAACTCGGGCAGGGCGAGACCCATCGCGAGGCCATCCGCGCCGTCTGGTTGAACGCGAAGCTGCTGCCAAGCGCCTGCCATCCGCTCGATCACTGGCTGCGCGCGCAGAAGCTGCTGGATGCCGACACCGTCTGGCAGCGCGTCGAATTGGCCGTTGCCGCGCACCAGATCGGACTGCTGCGCCAGCTGGCGACCGATCTGGCCGCGAAGGACAAGGCGGCGGTGCTGCATCTGGCCGACCTGCTCGCTGACGGCGGTCGCGCGCGTCAGAACGCGAAGTCGTGGCCCGACGATGCTGCGCACCGACGTGCGTTGGCGCTCGGTCTCGCCCGCATCGCGGCCCGCGACGATGCGCTTGCGGCCGCCTTGTGGCGCGAATTCTCCGCACGGGTCCAGTTCGAGGACGCACAGGAATACCGCGTCCTCGATGCCATCGCGCTGTATCGCGCCAACAGTTTCGAGGCCGATGCCGAGTCCTGGCTGGACCTGTTGCCTGCCGGGCAGGACAGCGCCGCGACCCGCGAGTGGCGGTTGCGCGAAGCCTTGTCGCGCCGCGACCTGGCCGACGCCCAGGCCGCGATCGATCGTTTCGACGCGACCCAGCTCGCCGACCCGCGCTGGCAATACTGGCGTGCGCGCGTCGCCGAATTGCGCGGCGATGCGAAGGCCGCGACGTTCTATCGCGAACTGGCCACGTCACCGACCTTCTTCGGTTTCCTTGCCGCGGAGCGCGCCGGCCAGCCGTATGCGTTGTGCCCGATCACGCCGCCCGATGCCGGCGACGCGTCGCGTGCGTTGGTGGTGCCCGGGTTCGCGCGCGCTTTCGAACTGCATGCGATCGGCTGGACCACGGAGGCACGCCGCGAATGGGATGCCGCGCTGGCGCAGGCCGATGCCGACACCCGCCTCGCCGCGGTCGCGCTCGCCGACGAACGCGGCTGGTACGACCGCGCGCCGTTCGCGTTGAACGCCGGAGACGACCTGCGCGCCTATACCCTGCGGTTCCCGGTCGCGCATCGCGAACTGATCGTCGCCTCGGCGCAGAAGAATGCGCTGTCGCCGGCCTTCGTCTACGGGCTGATCCGTTCCGAAAGCGCGTGGGTGCAGGACGCGAAGTCGCATGCCAATGCCTATGGCCTGATGCAGCTGATTCCGGAAACGGCGCGGCGCATGGCCAAGACCGAGAAGCGTGCGTTCGCGAACCCGCTGGCGCTGTTCGACCCGGCGCTCAATGTCGCGCTCGGCACGCGTTATCTGTCAAGCATGCTCGCTCGTTTCCAAGGTGCGCACTGGCTCGCGGCCGCCGCCTACAACGCCGGTCCGCAGCGTGTCGACCAATGGCTGGCGAGCCGCGGCGATCTCGAGCCCGATCTGTTCGTCGAAACCATCCCGTTCAAGGAAACGCGCGAATACGTCGCGCGCGTGCTCGCCTTCGCGGTGATCTACGACTGGCGCTTGAACGGCAAGGCCTTCTCGCTCGACTACGCGATGTCGCGCAGCAGCGACAAGCCGCCGCCGCGCCGCGAGGTGGCCTGTCCCGCAGTCGCCGCGAACCCGGCGACCACGACAAAACCCTGACGGCGGGCGCATCATCATCGCGTGGTTTCGGAGGAGTCGAACCATGCGCATCGTGATCTTGGGTGGCAGCGGATTTGTCGGTCAGGTGCTGGCCCGACGCCTCGTGCGCGATGGCCATGAAGTCGTCGTGTTGACGCGCAACCGCAGCCAGCACCGCGAGGTCGCCCTGCTGCCCGGCGTCGATCTGCGCGAAGGCAACGTCTACGACGGTCATTGGCTTGCGGCGCGATGCGGCGGCGCGGACGCGGTCGTGAACCTGGTCGGCATCCTCAATGAACCCGGCATCGGCGGCGCCGGCGGCCGCGGCTTCGAACGCGCGCACGTGCAGTTGACCCGGGCCGTCATCGACGCCTGCCAACGCGCCGGTGCCCCGCGTCTGCTGCAGATGAGTGCGCTCAATGCCGGTCGGGGCGACAGCCACTACCTGCGCACGCGCGGTGCGGCCGAGGCCGCGGTGCAGGCGAGTGGTCTGCGCTGGACGATCTTCCGGCCCTCGGTGATCTTCGGTCGCGGCGACGGCCTGTTCTGTCGCTTTGCCGAGCTGTTGACGCTGTCGCCGGTGATGCCGCTCGCCGGTGCGAACGCGCGTTTCCAGCCGGTCGCGGTCGAGGACGTGGCCGAGGCGTTCGCGCGTGTGCTGAAGCGCCCGGACAGCATCGGCCAGATCTACGAACTCGGCGGGCCGGAAGTCGTCACGCTGGCCGAGATCGTGCGTCGCACTGCGCGCTGGATGGGCTTGCGGCGGCTGGTCGTGCCGATGCCCGACGCCGTCGGCTGGCTGCAGGCCGCGGCCTTCGGCCTGTGGCCGCTCGCGAACAAGCCGCTGTCGCTCGACAATTTCCGCTCCCTGGCCGTGGATTCGGTCGTGGGCGCGGCCGATGGCCTGGCGCGCCTCGGTATCGACAAGACCGCGATGGCGCAGACGGTGCCGAACTACCTCGTGCCGCGCGTCACTGGTGGATGACCTCGCCGCGCATCGGCGCCAGGCGGGCGAGCAGACGGTTCTGCACCCCGATGGCGAACCCGGCCCGGGTCATGGCGCGGCGCGAGGCATCGACGAAATCGTTGAACTGCGCTTCCGACAGGTCCATGCCGGAATGCGCTTCGACCATGTCGAGCCCGGTGTAATCGCAGCCGCCGTCGCTGATCCGGCAGATCTGCTCGCGCAACCGTGCCTTGAAGTAGGGGTCGTCGGTGTTTTCGAACAACACGCCGATCCTGGCGTCGGCGTGATACTCGGCGACGAGTGCATCGACCAGCTTCGCGACGCCGGCGTCGCCGCCGAGCGCGTCGTAAAGGCGCGGCTCGCGCGTGGTCGCGCAGGCGGCGAGCAGCAGCGACATCGTCATTGCGCAGATCGGACGCATCACCAGTTCCCCGTCATCGACACGAACACGCCATCCTGGTTCGGGCGGGCAGCAATCGTGCCGAGATCGACCCAGGCCACGGCCAGACTGAAGCGCCGGTTCGGCACCCAGGCGACGAAGACATCACGCCAGTCGGATTCGCCGAGGCCGGGCAGGCCGTCGGGCTTCTGCCGATATTCGGCGCCGAGCGCGACCTCCGGATTGAAGAACATCGCCGCCGACACTTCGCCGACGAGGTCGTAGCCGTTGTCGTCCGCGCGACCGAAGCCGAGCAGGCCGATCTCGTTCGCGCGGGTTGCACGCAGCGTGCCGTTGAGCAGCCAGTTGCGGTCGAAGGGTCCGGCCAGGAACAGGCGGGTGACGCTGAAATAGGCTTCCGCGTCGTCGTTGCGGCGCGCGCCGAGCGCGCTGGCCAGCAGGTCCGAATCGCTGTGCTTGTACTGCAGGCCCACGGCCATCTGCGGCAGGTCGCCATAGATCAGATCGCCGGCCACGCGCAGCTTGGCGCCGAACACGGTCTGGCCGATGCGGCGGTCGATGCCGGCCGGCAACAGGCCGCGATCGACCGTGAATTGCTGGCGTCCGAGCGAGAGTTCGAAGCGGTCGTTCCAGGAGGCCGACAGACCGATGCTGTCGAGCTGGAAGTCGCCGACGCGGGTGGTGGAAACACCGAGCACCGCGTCATGGCCGGGTCGCGTGGACAGGCCCGCCATCGCCGCCCAGGGCACCAGTCCGCCGCCGCCCGCGCCCTCGATCGTGACCAGTCCGCCGGTCGCCTGCAGTCGTCCTTCGTCGGCCGCGTGCAGCGGTGCCGACAGCGCGAGCAGAAGCAGGGTGGATCGAATGGGCTGGCGCGGCATGGCAGGGGCGTCGAGAATGCAGGTCGGACGATGACGGCGAACGAGTGAACGGAATGTGCGGCAAGACCGGAAGCATACGCGAGTGGCGGCGATGAACACCTATCTTGTGGGAGGTGCGGTGCGCGATCGCCTGCTCGGCCGGCCGATCAAGGACCGCGATCACGTCGTCGTCGGCGCTACGCCGGAAGCGATGCTGGCGGCGGGTTTCCAGCCGGTCGGACGCGACTTCCCGGTGTTCCTGCATCCGCAGACCAAGGCGGAATACGCGCTCGCCCGCACCGAACGCAAGAGCGGTCGCGGCTATCGCGGCTTCGTCGTCAGTGCGGATGCGAGCGTCACGCTCGAGGACGATCTGCGCCGCCGCGACCTCACCATCAATGCCATCGCGCAGGGCGACGATGGCGTGCTGGTCGATCCCTTCGGCGGCGCGCGCGATCTCGAGGCGCGGGTGCTTCGCCATGTCTCCGAGGCGTTCGCCGAAGACCCGGTACGCATCCTGCGCGTGGCCCGTTTTGCCGCGCGGTATGCGCCGCTCGGGTTTCGCGTCGCGCCGGAAACCATGCTGCTGATGCGGCAGATGGTCGCCGACGGCGAAGCCGCGCATCTGGTGCCGGAGCGCGTGTTCCAGGAACTGCGCGGCGCGCTCGGCGAGCCGCGGCCGGGCGTGTTCCTGCGCGTGTTGCGTGCCTGTGGCGCGCTGCGCGTGATCTTTCCGGAAGTCGATGCGCTGTACGGCGTGCCGCAGCGCATCGAATTCCATCCCGAATACGATGCCGGCGTTCATCTCGAACTGGCGCTCGATGCCGCCGCGCAGCTGGCGCCGGGCGATGCCCGCGTCGGCTTCGCGGTGTTCGCGCACGATCTCGGCAAGGCGCTGACGCCGCCCGAGCTCCTGCCGCGTCATCTCGACCACGAGACGCGCGGCCTGCCGCCGTTGCAGGCGTTGTGCGCGCGCCTGCGCGTGCCGACGGACATCGCCGCGCTGGCCGAAGTGGTCTGTCGCGAGCACTTGAACGTGCATCGTGCCGGCGAGTTGCGGCCCGGCTCGATGATCGACCTGATCGAACGCCTCGACGGCTATCGCCAGCCACAACGAGTGGACCTGATCGCCCTTGCCTGCGCGGCCGACAAGCTCGGTCGGGCCGGCGAGCGCATCGAGCGCTTCGACTATCCGTCGCGCGCGCTGTTGCGGCACTCGCTCGATGCGACTCTGCGCGTCGATGCGCGACCCTTCGTCGAACGCGGCCTGCGCGGGCCCGACATCGGCGCCGCGGTGCGCGACGCACGCTGCCGGATCCTGGCGGCGCGCCTACGACTGCCGGGGGCTGAAGCGCCGGTCCAGCGCCAGCAGCCATGAACGCGCCGGCGTCAGCGCCGTGAGTGCGCCGAGCACGATGCCGGCCGCGTTCGCGTACACGTCGCGGATGTCGCCGCGACGCAGGCCCGACGCCTGCTGCAGGAATTCGAGCACGATGCTCATCAGCAGCAGGCCGAAGGCGGCGCGCGACCAGTCGGCGCTGGCGTCGCGCAACTGCACCGCGAAGGCCATCAGCACGAAGTAGGCGAGGAAGTGGCCGATCTTGTCGTTGCCGATGAAGTCGACCTGGCGCAAGGCATCGTTCGACACCAGCGACAACACGATGACGGCGACGATGGCGACCGCGAACAGGCCGCGCCACAGCCACGGATGCGGAAACGGGCGCAGGCTCACAGGCGCCGGCTCTGGTCGTAGCTGGTGAAGGGTTCGGGCACGTGGTCGATGCCGCGCGCAAAACACATCAGCTTGAAGCGTTCGCCCATTTCGCCCGGCAGGGTCAGTCGTTTCACTTCCTGCGCCAGCCGATAGCGTTCGATCTCGCTGAGGTGCGTGGCTTCCTCGACCAGATCGAGGATGCCGGCGGCGATCAGGAACGAGGCCTGGGCATTGAATCCCGCGAGCGGCAGGCGCGCATGCGTGCCGGCCAGCGCGAGCGCGGTGAAGTCGACGAAGCTGGTGATGTCCTGCAGGCCCGGCCAGCGCAGCGCGTCGCCGTGGGCGCGATGGTGGTAGTGGCAGATCAGGGTGCCGTCGTCGCGTTCCGGCAGGTAGTACTCGCGGCGCGGGTAGCCGTAGTCGACGAAGACCGCGAGCCCGGCTTCGAGCTGGCCGCACACCGCATCGATCCACCACGGCAGCTGCGGCAGGATTTCCGAGCGATACCCTTCCGGCAGCGGCGCGAGCAGGTCCTGCTGCAGGGCGGCGACGGCAGCGGTCAGCATGGTGTCGGCCTCGCGTTCGAGTTCGACGAACTGGCCCTCGGCATCGACGCCGACATGCAGCTCGCGCGGCTCGTGGTCGCGCATCACGAAGCGATGTACCGGCAGGGCGTCGATGACCTCGTTCGCGAACAGCACGCCGCGCCAGGGCTGTTCCGGCGGCGTGTCCGGCCAGTCGATGCGGTCGAGCAGATGCGGCAGCTTCGCTTCCAGCGTGGCGCGCTGGCGGGCGCGCAATTCGGCGCTGCGATCGAGTATGCGATACCGCTGCGGCAGGCAGCCCAGGCGTTCCCATTCCGCCAGCGCCGCGGCTGCGAAGGCGCCGCTGCCGCCGCCGACTTCGATGAAGTCCGCGTCCGGGCCGGCACGCATCACCGGTGCCGTGGTCCGCGCGACGCAGCGGGCGAACAGGCTGCCGAGTTCGGGCGCGGTGATGAAGTCGCCGCTGACGCCGAACTTCGTCTTGCCGGCGCTGTAATAGCCGAGGCCGGGGGCGTAGAGGGCCAGTTCCATGAAGCGCCAGAACGGGATGGAGCCGTGGGCGCGGATGTCGGCGCGGATCAGGTCGGCCAGTCGGGCGCTGTGGGCCAGTTCGTCGGCGCTCGGCGCGGGGAACGGGCTGGTGTCGAGGTGCGGCAGCAAGCGGATCTCCGGATGGACGCCAACGCCACGGGGAATCGCGCACAATCGACGTCCGAATGGGCGAGGAGCATACCCGATGACGGATTCATCCCGGCCGGTCGTGGTCATCACGGGCGCGGCGAAACGGGTCGGTGCGGTCATGGCGGAAGCCTTCTGCGAAGCCGGCTACGACCTTGCGATCAGTTACCGGCATTCGCGGGCCGAAGCCGAGGCGGTTGCGGCCCGTTGCGAGGCGAAACGCGCGCAGTCCTGCATGGCGTTGCCGCTGGACTTGGCCGACACGTCGGCGCTGGCGCCGTTCATCGATCGCGTCGCGGCGCGTCATGGCCGCATCGATGCGCTGATCAACAATGCATCGAGTTTCTTCCCCACGCCATTGGCGCAGGCGAACGAAGCGCAATGGGACGAACTGTTCGCCGCGAACGCGAAGGCGCCGTTCTTCCTGGCCCGGGCGGCGGCGCCGCATCTCGCGCGGACGCGCGGCTGCATCGTCAACCTGGTCGACATCTACGGCGAACGTCCGCTCGCGCAGCATCCGATCTACTGCATGGCCAAGGCCGCGCTCGGCATGATGACGATGGCGCTGGCGAAGGATCTCGGCCCCGACATCCGCGTCAACGGCATCGCGCCGGGTGCGGTGTTGTGGCCCGAGTCCGGCAAGGCCGAAGTCGAGCGCCGCGAACTGCTGGCGCGCACGCCGCTCGGTCGCGCCGGCGACCCCGCCGATCTCGCTCGCGCCGCGCTGTTCCTGGTGCGCGATGTGCCCTACATCACCGGCGAGATCCTGCGCGTCGACGGCGGGCGGGCGTTAACGATCTGAATGAATCGCGGGCTGGAGCCCGCTCCTGCAAAAGAATTTCCATTGCGGTTGGTACAAGCCACCGTAGGAGCGGGCTCCAGCCCGCGATCCACCCTAGCCGCCGGCCGCCGGCAACGCATCGAGCAGGAAGGCGCGCGCCGTGTCCCAGTGACGACGCACGGTGCGTTCGGTGACGCCGCGCACCTCGGCGATCTCGACGAAGCTGAGTCCGGCGAAGAAATGCCATTCGACCAGTTCGGCGAGTTCGGGGTCGACCGCTTCGAGCTTGCGCAGCGCGTCGTCCAGCGAGAGCAGTTCCTCGAGCGGCATGCCCTGCTGCACGAAACCTTCGGTGAGCTGGGTGCGGACCAGGCCGACGCCACGCTTCACCGCCATCTGCTCGCGCGAGAAATCGATGATGACCTGGCGCATCGCCCGCGCCAGCAGGCTGTAGAAATGATGGCTGCCTTCGAACTTGCGGCCGAGATCGCCGGAGAGCTTGATGTAGGCCTCGTGCACCAGGGTGCTCGGGTTCATCGTGACGCCGCCGCCGGCCTTCTTCAGCGTCGACCGCGCGATGCGTTTCAGCTCGTGGTAGGCCAGTTCGTAGAGTTCGCGCTGCGCCGCCGCTTCGCCGCGGCCGACGGCATCGAGCAGGGTGGTCACTTGCGGGCGTTCGCTCATCGCGGTCCTCCGGGGAGACCGCCAGTGTCCTGATCTGCCGCGACGCCGGCAAGGGTGTTCCGGCCACGACACGACCGATGTCCGGTTTTTGTCGCAGAATCCGTTCCCCCGGGACGACACGCCGGAATCCGCCGGTGCAGGCCCGAAGAGGACGACCATGAACGACACCGCCGAGCTGCTGTTCGATGTCTACACGCGTTCGGACAACCCGCTGCTGCGCGCCACGCTGGCGCCGGTGGTGGCCGACCCGGACGGCTTCGCGCGGCGCTTCTACGAGCGTCTGTTCGAACGCGCGCCGGCGCTGCGCAGCCTGTTCCCGACCGACATGACCCAGCAGCGCATGAAACTGGTGCAGACGCTCGGCGTGGTCGCCGCCGGACTGGACGAACCCGACCATCTGGTCGGCACCCTGCAGGAACTCGGCGCGCGCCATCGCGGCTACGGCGTCAAATTCGCGCACTACGTCGAAGTCGGCGAAGCCCTGCTGGGCGCGCTCGCCGACGTCAACGGCCCGACCTTTACCCAGGACGCCCGCGCCGCCTGGCAGCGCCTGTTCGCCTGGGTGGCGGAGCAGATGCGGCGCGGGTGATCAGCGCTTCGCCGCGAACGCCGCATCCAGCAAGGCGCGGTCCATGCCGAGGGTTTCTTCGCCCATGGCGTGGCGGTAAAGCGCTGCGGAGTAGATGCCGGACAGCGCGGCCTGGATCAGGGCCAGGGCCATCATCGCGAACACGCCGATGGCGACGACGGTGACGATCAGTGCCACCGATTTCGTCGCGGCCACCGCGATCAGGGCGACCACCATCAGCGCGATGACGAGGAATTGCAGCAGCCCGAAGACGATGCCGACGCCGCCCTGGCCGATCAGGTTTTCGCCCCAGGTCTTCTTCAGCAGCAGCGCGCTTTCCTTGACCGCATCGACCGGGCCGATGTCGCGGCTGACGAGGATCGGTACGGTCATGAAGGTGATCACGGTCCAGGCCGCGCCGAGCAGGCCGGCGACCCATTTGCCGATGACGCCGGCGCGTTCCTCGATGGCGCGCAGGATCATGCCCACGGTCGCGGCGATCAGCGCATAGCCGAAGATCGTGCCGCGCTTGGACCAGGCGATGTTGAGGCCGTCGGCGACGGTGGGATCTCCACCCTTCAGACGAATCATGGCCGCACCCACGAGGGCGGTGTTGAAGTAGAAGATGACGAAGTACTGCGCGAGATAGAACAGGAACACCCACGCATACAGCCACATCGGTTCGCGTTCGCCCTGTTCCATGGCCTTGAAGTCGAGCAGGCCGAACAGCGGCAGGATGAAGCTGGCCATGACGATCAGCGATGCGACCACCGAGATCGCCGGGAACACCAGCAATTCCTTGTCCTGGCGCAATACGCCGGCACTTGCCTTCACCAGCGACCAACTGCGTGCGAACTTCGCGAACATGACCGAACTCCGGCGCGCCCCATGCGCGGCGTCGGAACGCTAGGACAAACTCAGGCGCTTGTCGATCTTGGCGACGCCCTTCGACAGGCTCAGGGCGAACGGATGGCTCCAGCCCAGGGCGAACGCAGAGCGTAGGCTGGACCGACAAGCCCAGCGAGTTCGCGGTCGATGCTGGGCTTGCCAGCCCAGCCTACAACCGAGTCAGGGCGAACGAGTGTCGAGATCGACGACGGGGCCAATGGCGAGGCCCGCCTCCGCCCACAAGGCCGCGAGTGTCCGGCCGATGCGCGGATGCACGTAGTCGGGCGCGAGGTCGGCCAGCGGCTTGAGCACGAAGGCGTGCTTGAGTTCATCGCGTGGAATCTGCAGGTGGCCGGGACCGTCGAGCGTCAGGTCGTCGTAGAACACGATGTCGATGTCGAGCGGACGCGGGCCGAAGCGCGGACCGCTGCGATCGCGACCATGCGCGTCTTCGAGCGCGTGCAGCCAGTCGTTCAGCGCGAATGGTTCGAGATCGCTGTCGATGATTGCGGCGGCGTTGAGGAAATCGTCGCCGTCGAAGCCGATGGCCGGCGTGCGATACACCGGCGACACCTGCACCGCACCGAAGCGTTCGCGCAAGGCGGCGAGGGCGCTGAGCAAGTGTTGTTCCGGTTCGATGTTGGAACCGAGCGAGAGGCAGGCGCGACCCATCAGTCCGGCCGGCGGCCGCGTTCGATCTGCACGCCGACCGCTGCCGCGCCGCGCACTGCGCCCGGCTTGCGGATGCGCAGCTTCAGCCAACGCACCTTGAACTCGTTCAGCACGATCTCGGCGCAGCGTTCGGCGAGCGTCTCGACCAGGCCGAACTGCGCGTCGCCGACAAAACCGACCAGACGTTTCGACACCGCCTTGTAGTCGAGCGTGTCCTCGATGCGGTCGGTCGCGGCCGGCACGCGGTTGTCGAACGCCATCTCCAGATCGAGCACGACCGGCTGCTTGGCGCGGCGCTCCCAGTCGTAGATGCCGATCAGGGTGTCGATCTTGAGCGCTTCGACGAAAACGATGTCCATGCTCACACCTTCAGCAGTTCTTCGAGCGGCCAGCGCGGGCGCACGCCGATGCCGGCATCCTGATGTTGCCCGGCAACGAGGCGCAGCGCGCCCGCGAACGCGATCATCGCGCCGTTGTCGGTACAGAACTCGGGGCGCGGGAAAGCGACCGCGAATCCCTCCTTCGCACCGGTTTCGCCAAGCAGCGCACGCAGGCGCTTGTTCGCGCCGACGCCGCCGGCCACGATGAGCGTGCGCAGCCCGGCTGCGGACAGTGCGCGCCGGCATTTGATCGCCAGCGTGTCGGTGACGGCTTCCTCGAAACCACGCGCGATGTCGGCGCGGGTCTGATCGCTGCGATCGGATTTTTCCCAGGCCAGCAGCACCTGGGTCTTGAGTCCGCTGAAGCTGAAATCGAGGCCGGGCCGATCGCACATCGGCCGCGAGAACGTGTAGCGACCCGGCACGCCGGAACCCGCCAGCGCCGCCAGTTCCGGACCGCCCGGATACGCCAGGCCCATCATCTTCGCGGTCTTGTCGAAGGCTTCGCCGGCGGCGTCATCCAGCGTGTCGCCCATCAGCTCGTAGTCGCCGATGCCGCGCACCGCGATCAGTTGGGTGTGTCCGCCCGAGACCAGCAAGGCGACGAAGGGCGGCTGCGGCGCACCGGGTTCAAGCAACGGCGCGAGCAGATGCCCTTCCATGTGATGCACGCCGATGGCGGGCAGATCCAGCGACCAGGCCAGCGCCCGCGCGGTGGCGGCGCCGACCAGCAGCGCACCGACCAGACCGGGCCCGCTGGTGTAGGCGACGCCGTCGAGATCGCGCACCGTCAGGCCGGCTTCGGCCAGCGTCTCGCGCAGCAGGGGCAGCAGCTTGCGCACGTGGTCGCGCGAGGCCAGTTCCGGCACGACGCCGCCGTAAGCCTGGTGCAGGTCGATCTGGCTGTAGACGGTATGCGCACGCAGGCCCGCGGCCGTGTCGTAGACGGCCACGCCGGTTTCGTCGCAGGAAGATTCGATGCCGAGCACACGCATGAGGGCGCGCAGTGTAGCGGTTCGCGCGACAATGCCCGGCATTCCCCACGTGAAGGAGCGCAACATGGCCCTCGTCCTCGTCACCGGTGCGTCCAGCGGCATCGGGCTTGAATTCGCGAAGCAATTCGCCGCGCGTGGCGACCAGGTCGTCGCCGCAGTCCGACAGTGGCCGAAAGATCAGGCGCGCGACGGCATCGAAGTCGTCGAAGGCGCCGATGTGCGCGACGGTGCCGGTCGTCACCGCATCGTGCAGGCCGTCGGCACGCGTCGGCTCGATGTCGTCGTGCACAACGCCGGCGTGCTCGCGAACGATGCGCTCGGATCGATCGATCCGGAATCGCTGGATGCACAAGTGGCCGTGAACGCGTTCGCGCCGATCCTGCTGACCCAGGACCTGCGCGCGCAGCTCGCGAACCCGTGCAAGCTCGCCTTCATCACCAGCCGCATGGGCTCGATCGCCGACAACGGGTCCGGCGGCTACTACGGCTATCGCATGAGCAAGGCGGCGCTGAATGCGGGTGCGAAATCCCTCGCCGTCGATCTTGCGCCGCAGGGCATTGCCGTCGCGATCCTGCATCCCGGCTTCGTGCGCACCCGCATGACCGGCGGCAATGGGCAACTCGAGCCGGCCGAATCCGCACACCTGCTCATCCAGCGCATCGACGCATTGAACCCCGGCAACAGCGGCACGTTCCGGCACGCCAATGGCGAGGTCTTGCCGTGGTGAGATTCAGCCGTCGCGGATGACGTCGCGCACCAGTTGCACGGTGAGGCGGCGTTTGCGGGCCAGGGTTTCGCGGTCGAGGCGGTCGAGCAGGTCGAGCAGGGCGCCGAGGTCGCGCGGGTAGCGGCGGAACAGGAAATCGAGCACGTCGTCGCCGACGTCCATGCCGCGCGCCGCGCCGCGCGCGTGGATGACGCGACGGCGTGCGGCGTCGTCCAGCGGCTGCAGGTTGAGCTGGCTCAGGCTGGCGAGACGCGATGCGAGGTCCGGCAACACCAGGCCGAGGCGCGGCACGTTCACTGGCGCAGTGACGAGCAGTGCGCCGCCGCTGTCGCGGGTGCGGTTGAACAGGTCGAACAGGGCGATCTCGGCACTGCGCTGGCCGGCGATGGCATCGACGTCGTCGATCACGACGAGTGCGCGCGCCGTCGTCGCCGACAGCGCCGCTTCCGCTCGCGCGGCGAATTCGGCCAGCGGCAGCAGCGTGGCGGTTGCGTTGGCTGCGACCACCGCCATCGCCAGATGGGTCTTGCCGGTACCGCTGGCGCCGACCAGCAATGCGCCCGGTGCTGCAGGCGCTTCCGCAAATGCCCGCAACGCGGCGACCACCGCCTCGTTGCCGTCCGGCGCGTAGCGGTCGAAACGTGCGCCCTGCGGAAAGCGCAGAGCCAGCGGCAACTGGCGATGGGTCACGGACGCGGTTCCGTGGGCGTGGTCGCCGCAGGTTCGAGCGACGGCGTCGATGCGGCAGCGGCCTCTGTTGTCGAAGCGGCCGTCGGGTCCGCGACGGCAACGGCCGAGGTGTCCGGTGGCGCGGCGGCCTCGGCGCCGTAGATGTCGCTGGCGAGATACCGTTCGCGTGCGTGTCTCAGCACGACGAGAATCACCGCCGCCACCGGCAGCGCCAGCAACACGCCGAAAAAGCCGAAGATCTGGCCGCCGGCGAGTACCGCGAAGATCACCGCGACCGGGTGCAGGCCGATGCTCTCGCCCACCAGTTTCGGCGTCAGGAAGAAACTTTCGACGACCTGGCCGATCATGAACACGGCCAGCACCAGGGCGACGTTCACCCAGATGTCGCCGCCGGTGACGATGGCCGAAATCAAGCCGCCGCCGATGCCGACGACCGGACCCAGATACGGCACGAAACTGACGAGGCCGGCGACGATGCCGATCAACATGCCGAACTTCAGGCCGGCCAGCGACAGGCCGGTTGCATACAGCGCGGCCAGCGCGAACACGACGCTCATCTGGCCGCGCAGGAAACTGCCGAGCACGGCGTCGGATTCGCGCACGAGTTGGCTCACCGTCGGTTCGAGCGGGCGCGGGATCAGCAGGCGCAGGCGGTCGACCATGTGGGTCCAGTCGCGCATCAGGTAGAACGTGATCAGCGGAATCAGCATCAGGTTCGCGACGAAGCCCATCACGGCCGCGCCGGAGGTGGTCAGGCCGCCGAGCAGCTTCGGCGCGAAACGGCCGATGTCGTCGAGATGCGTGCGCAGGCTGGCGAAGGCGCGGCCGGGATCGATGGCGGTCAGCGTGAAGCCGAATTCGCTGTGCAGCCACGGCGCCGCCACGCGGTCGTACCAGGCATGCAGCGCGTCGATGTAGCCGGGCACGCTGCGCGCCTGGTCGATCAGGGCCGGAATGATGATGGCGAGCAGCAACGCGACTGCCATCGTCATCAGCAGGAACACGATGGCGACCGCGGCGCCGCGCGACATGCGCTTCGCGGCCAGGCGTTCGACCAGCGGATTGCCGAGGTAGGCGAACAGCGCCGAGAGCGCGAACGGCGTGAGCGCCGGCGCGAGAAAATACAGCAGGCCGCCCATGGCGGTCGCGATGATGAGCCAGGACCAGCCCCGGCGATCGTCGATCATGGCGCGCTCCGTGATTGCGGCATCAATGCATCAGGCGCAGCTGCGTCGCGGCAGCGGGCGCGGTCGGGTCGAGCAGTTCGAGACGCCCGTCGAGCGCCAGCAGCTGGCGCAGGCGACGCTCGCCGACGGCGAGTTCGAGATGCAATTGCAGGCGATCGCCTTCGGCCCGCAGCACGCGCACATCGCGCACGAACTCGAGCTTGCCGAAATAGCCGACGACATTGGCGTAGTCCTGGGCGCTTCGAACTCCTTCGATCCACCAGTCGACGCCGCCGATGGCGCTGCCCTGCGGTTCGACCGCATAGCGCCGCGCGAGGCGATCGGCGGCGCCATCGATTGCGGCGGCCAGCAAGGCATTCGACTGCGTGTCGCTCTGCGTCCATTCCTCGTAGCTGCGGCCGTCGATCAGGGTGTAGCGCGCCTGCCACGGCGTGCCGCGGCTGAGCCGGATTACCAGCATGGTCTGCACGCCGTACCGCTGGCCGGCGGCGACGATGGTCTGCGGCGGCGCGCCCCAGAGCGTGACCGGGTTGATGCGATTCTGGTCGACGCCGTCCATCTGCGGCAGCAGCATCGGGATGCCGCGGGCGCGGGCGCGCTCGGTCATGGCGCCAAGGGCGGCGACCTGGTTCGCATTCGCGATCTGCTTCTGGCTGCCGTCGTCGATGCCGAGCCAGACCAGCAGCGGCGGGCGGTCGTCGTGCCACACCGGGCGACCGAGTGCGGCGAGACGATCGTGCACGGCGCCGGGGTCGAAGTTCGCGACCAGCATGCGCGAGCCGTCGGCCTGCGTGCGTGCCGCCACCAGCAGGGTGATGCGTCGCGCATCCGCCAGCACCGCGGCGAGGCCGGGGTCGGCGGTGATGCTGCGGTCGCCCGAGACCTTCACGAACACCTGCGCCAGCGCGGCACGCAGGGCGGCCTCGTCCTGTTCGTCCTGGCCGGCCGCCAGCGCGGCTTCGCCTTCGTAGATCGGCATCTGCAGGGCCATCACGGCGCCGCTGAGGACGCCGAGCAGGACCAGCAGAAGCAGGGACAGGCGTGCGGGCATCGGCGGACTCCGGCAAAGCGGCAATGATACTGGCGCCGCCGCTAGACTGGGCGGATGTCGATGCGCCAGATCTTCCTGCTGCTGTTCGCCGTCGCCGCCGCCGGTATGGTCGGCTTCCTGCTCGCCCGGCAGTTGCGCGAGGCCCGATACGGCGACGAGCCCGCGGCCGCCACGCCCGGCGTCGTCGCCATCGGCGACCCGCGCCCCGAGCTGACCCTGCCCGATCTGTCCGGCACGCGGGTGTCGTTGTCGCGCTTCGACGGCAAACCCGTGCTGCTGAATTTCTGGGCCAGCTGGTGCCCGCCCTGCGTGGAAGAAATGCCGGTGCTGGACGCCTTCGCGCGCGCGCATCCGGACTGGCAGGTGGTCGGCATTGCCGTCGAGCCGGGCGATGCCGCCCGCGACTATCTGGCCGCACACCCGGTGTCCTACCCGGTCTTCATCGGCAGCGCCGACGGACCCGACGAATCGCTGCAGTTCGGCAATACCCGGGGCGTCCTGCCCTATACCGTCCTGATCGGTGCCGACGGTCGCATCGTCAAGCGCCACGCCGGCGCGTTCGACCGCGACGCCCTCGACGCCTGGGTGCGTTGACGCGGCGATTGCATCCGGCGCCGCGCTTCGCGAGCATCGCGGTCGCGAGGTGCCGATGGACGAGGCGGACGACAGCGCAGCATTGCAGCAGCGGGAACGCGATTTCGAACTGGCGCGCGAGCCGGCATCGGTGCGCGTGCTGAATGAAGCGCTCGAGCGCTGGCTCAGCGCCCATGGCGTGGCGGAGCCGGTGTTGCGCGCGGTGCAGGTCTGTTGCGACGAGATCCTCGCCAACGCCATCCATCACGGCGGCGGTGCCCGCGATCCGATTCGCGTGTGCATCGAATTGCGCGCGGACCGATTGCGGGCCGGGTTTGCCTATCGGGCGCAGGACTTCGACCCTCACGGCAGCCGTTCGCCGAACACGCACACGCCGATTTCGCTGCGCGACATCGGCGGTTTGGGCATCCATCTGCTCAAGTCGCTGACGGATCGTCTCGACTACCGCTATCGCGACGGGCACCACTGCCTCGATTTCGAGAAGCGTTACCCGTCGTGACGGCGCGATGGGTCAGTGCGCCAGCCAGGTGAGATGCAGGCCGAAGGAACGTTCCGGCGCCAAGGCCGACAACGCGTCCGCGGTCGCGAAATGGTTCTCGTCGAACAGGTTCTGCACATAGACGCCGACACCCAGTCCGCCGCCAAGGTCGTAGTCGAATTCGGCATCGACCAGGTCGACCGAATCGCGCGCCACTTCCTCGAAGCCCGGACGGTCCATTGCCCAGCGATGCATGTAGCGGCCGGCAAGGCTGAAGGCGTCGCCGAAGCGATGCCGGGCCTCGATCTCCGCGGTGACCGGCGGACTGCCGAACAGCGGGTTGCCGGTGCGCAGATCCTTGCTGCGCACGACCGCCACGCTGGTGCGCAACGAAAAAGCGTCGGTCGGCGTCCAGCCGAGCAGGGCTTCGGCGCCCCAGAGCCTGGCTTCGCTGACGTTTTCGAAGCCGTTGATGCCGGGCGCGACCGTGGTGAGCTGGATCAGGTCGTCGACCTTGGTGCGCCACAGATGCACTTCGCTGTGCCACTCGGTGCCGGTCCAGGCGTGGCCGAGGTCGATGCCGAACGAGTTCTCCGATCCCAGGTCCGGATTGCCGACGACTTCGCCCTGCGCGGTCACGCCGGAGAAGAAGCGCTCTTCCAGCGTCGCGAAGCGATAGCCGTTGGCGATGTTCAGGCTCAGGCGATGGGCTGCGTCCGGTGTCCACACCGCGCCGGCGGTGAAGGCGGTGTCGCCATCGTCCAGTTGTGCGCCGGCCTGCTTCTGGTCGATCGCGGAATGGCGCGCGCCGAACTCGAGCGCGACCTCGGGCGCCACCGCCCAGTCGCTGATCGCGAACAGCGACCAGCCGTTCTCGCGCGCGTCGCGCAGCGTGTAACGGCGATTGTCGATGTTCGTGCTGGCGTCGAAGGCATCGACATTGCGGCGACCGAGGAACTCGACGCCGACGTTGTGAACGACGTCGCCGGCATCGATGGTCTGCTGCACCGTGGCGCCGAGGTCGAGGCTCCGCACATCGGCGAAGGTATCGGCGAAACCAGGGCGGCGGTTCCAGGTGCGCAGCGACTGGTCGTGACCCTGTACGCTGGCTTCGAAGCCGTTGGCGTGGCGGACGCGCACGCGCCCGACGGTGTGGTCGTCGTGCGGGTAGATCGTGTCGCGCGCCGGGAAGCGGCTGTTCGACTTGCCGATGTCCTCGGTGCGCGACGGCGACAGCATGGCGTCGAGTTCGAGATCATCGATCCGGGTGCGGTATTGCACGACGGCGCTGGCGCGGTCGAAGCGCGTGTGCAGCGGCGTGCCGTCCGCGGCCTGGGTGTCGTTGGCGCTGTGTTGCGCGGCGCCGACCGAGAAGTTGTCGCTGCCGAATCCGCCGGCGAGCACGTATTCATCGCCGCCGCTCATGACACTGGCGCTGGCGTAGGGCGTCGAGAACCAGCGTGGTTCGACCGAGACCGCGCCGCCGAGCGCGCCTGGCCCGTAGTGGACGACCGCAGGGCCGCGCGTGACCGCGACCTCGCCGAGCAGGGACGGTTCGACGAAGGACACCGGCACGCCGGCGCGGCGCTGTGCGGTCAGCGGCATGCCGGCGTACAGGATGCCGACATTGTTCGCGCCGCTGCCGCGGATCGAGAAGGTTTCGAAGATGCCGTTCTGGCCGGTCGCGCCGACGCCCGGCACGCGCGTGATCAGGTCCTGGACGTCCGACGGATGCGCGACCGCGTCGTCGACATGCACGACCTCGGTGGCGAGTGCGTCCGGGGTGTCGGCTGCGGTGCCCTTGGCGCTGACGACGATCTGTTCGGTGCGGTGCGCGTCTTCGACCGTGTCGTCGGTCGCTGCGGCATCGGCCGCGAAGGCCGCCGGGGTCGCGCCCAGCGCGAGCGTGATGGCAGTCGCGAGCGCACTGCGGAACGTCATGGATTTCATACGGGTCGGACTCCTTGAGGGCCATCCCCGCGACGGCCGACCCACGAGTCTAGGAAAGTCTTCCGCCCCACGGCCTCCGTCTCGAGGCGGAGGCCGCGTTGCTCGTGCCGACGCATCAGCTGCGGCCGATCGCCCGGTGCGCGATGTCCCGGCGGTACTGCATGCCGGCGAAGCGAATTCGGTCGACCGCGGCGTAGGCCCTGGCGCGGGCTTCGACGATGTCGTCGCCGAGTGCGCAGACGGTCAGGACGCGACCGCCCGCGCTGACGACCTGGCCGCCATCGATCTTCGTGCCGGCGTGGAACACCTTGGTGTCGGGGGGCTGGGTGGCGTCGAGTCCGTGGATGGCGTCGCCGTTGCGCACCTTGGCCGGATAGCCGTGCGCCGCCAGCACCACGCCGATCGACGGACGTGCGTCCCACACCGCCATCGTCTCGTGCAGGCGCCCGTCGAGCGCGGCTTCGAGCAGATCGACCATGTCCGACTGCAGGCGCAGCATGATCGGCTGGGTTTCCGGATCGCCGAAGCGGACGTTGAATTCGAGCACCTTGATCTGCCCGCGCGCATCGATCATCAGTCCCGCATACAGGAAACCGATGAACGGATGGCCGTCCTGGCGCATGCCGGCCAGCGTCGGCTTGATCACGCTGTCCATCACGCGCTGGTGGATTTCCGGCGTCACCACGGGAGCGGGCGAATACGCGCCCATGCCGCCGGTGTTCGGACCGAGATCGCCGTCGAGCGCGCGCTTGTGGTCCTGGCTGGTCGCCATCGCCAGCGCATGTTCGCCGTCGCAGATCGCGATGAAGCTGGCTTCCTCGCCATCGAGGAATTCCTCGACCACGACGCGCGCACCGGCGTCGCCGAGGCTCTGGCCGCCGAGCATGTCGCGCAGGGCCTGTTCGGCATCGGACTGCGTCAACGCGACGACGACCCCCTTGCCGGCGGCGAGCCCGTCGGCCTTGACGACGATCGGCGCACCTTCGCGGCGCACGTAGGCAAGCGCCGGTTCGAGTGCGGTGAACACCTGATACTTCGCGGTCGGGATGCGATGGCGGGCCAGAAAGTCCTTCGCGAACGCCTTCGATCCTTCCAGCTGTGCGGCCGCCTGGCGCGGCCCGAAAATGCGCAGGCCCGCGGCCCTGAACTTGTCGACGACACCGAGCACCAGCGGCACTTCCGGACCGACCACGGTCAGGTCGATGCGTTCGCGCCGGGCCAGCGCGAGCAGGCCGTCGATGTCCTCGATGCGCACGTCGGCGTTGCGCAGTCCGTGTTCGCGCGCGGTGCCGGCATTGCCGGGCGCGACGATCACTTCCGAAACGCGGATCGACTGCTTCAACTTCCACGCCAGCGCGTGTTCGCGGCCGCCGGAACCGATCACCATGATTTTCATTCTTGCCCCCTCCCGACCTCCTCCTGCTGCGCAAGGGGAGGTGAAAAGATCAATGCCGGAAATGGCGGATGCCGGTGAAGACCATCGCCAGGCCATGTTCGTTCGCGGCGGCGATCACTTCCGCATCGCGCATCGAACCCCCGGGCTGGATCACGGCGCGGATGCCGGCCTTCGCGGCCGCGTCGATGCCGTCGCGGAACGGGAAGAACGCGTCCGAGGCCATCACCGAACCGGGCACGACCAGACCGGCTTCTTCGGCCTTCAGGCCCGCGATCTTCGCGCTGACGACGCGGCTCATCTGGCCCGCGCCGACACCCACGGTGCGGCCGTCCTTCGCATACACGATGGCATTCGATTTCACGTATTTGGCGACGCGCCAGGCGAACAGCAGATCGTTCAACTCCGCCTCGCTCGGTACGCGTTCGCCGACCACCTTCAACTCGCCGCGCGTCACTTCGCGGATATCGGCGGTCTGCATCAGCAGGCCCGAACCGACGCGCTTCACGTCCGTGTTGTTCCGGCCAGGCCCATGCGGGATGCGCAGCACGCGCACGTTCGCCTTCTTTTTGCAGCAGGCGAGCGCGGCTTCGTCGTAGTCCGGCGCGATCAGCACTTCGACGAACTGGCGATCGAGGATCGTCTTCGCGGTCGCGCCGTCGAGCCGGGTGTTGAAGGCGATGATGCCGCCGAAGGCGGAGGTCGGGTCGGTGACGTAGGCGGCTTCGTAGGTGTCTGCGCAATTCGCGCCGACGGCGACGCCGCACGGATTCGCGTGCTTGACGATGACGCAGGCCGGCTGTTCGAACTGGCGCACGCATTCCCAGGCGGCGTCGGCGTCGGCGATGTTGTTGTAGCTGAGTTCCTTGCCCTGCAACTGGGTGAAGGTGGCGAGCGTGCCCGGCACCGGCCACAGGTCGCGGTAGAACGCCGCCTGCTGGTGCGGGTTCTCGCCGTAGCGCAGGTCCATCACCTTGACGAAGTTGCCGTTGCTCTGGCCGGAGAACAGCGCCAGCGAGCCGTCGTCCTGCATCGCGGACAGGTAGTTGCTGATGAAGGCGTCGTATTGCGCGACACGGTTGAACGCCGCAACCGCCAGCGCGAAACGCGTTTTCGCGGACAAGGCGCCGCCGTTCGCATCGAGTTCGGCGAGCAGGCCGGCGTATTGCGCCGGATCGGTCGCGACCGCGACATGGGCGAAGTTCTTCGCCGCCGCGCGCAGCATCGCCGGACCGCCGATGTCGATGTGCTCGACGATGTCGTCGAAGCTGCTGCCCGGGTCCATCGACACGCGTTCGAACGGATACAGGTTCAGCACCAGCAGGTCGATCGGCGCGATGCCGTGTTCGGCCATCACCGCGTCGTCAGTGCCACGGCGTCCCAGCAGGCCGCCATGGACTTTCGGATGCAGGGTCTTGACGCGACCGTCCATGATTTCCGGGAAACCGGTGACATCGGAGACATCGCGGACCGGCAGGCCGGCGTCGCGGATCGCCTTCGCGGTGCCGCCGGTGGAGAGCAGCTCGACGCCGCGGGCCGCGAGCGCGCGGGCGAGGTCGATCAATCCTGTCTTGTCGGAGACGGACAGCAGCGCGCGGCGCACGGCCACGGTCGATGACGCGGTCATGGGAACTTCCGGAGCCTGGGAAGCGGGCAGTATAGGACCGGGCAAGCGCCGGCCGTCTGGCTTATCCGAGGCGGTGCTCGGCCAGCTTCTTGCGCAAGGTCGCGCGGGTGATGCCGAGCATGTCGGCGGCGCGGGTCAGGTTGCCGTCGGTATGGCGCAGGGTTTCGCGCAACATCGGCGCCTCGACTTCGGCCAGCACCAGGCGGTACAGGTCCTGTGCGCAATCGCCGCCCGAATGCGCGAGATACCGGCGCACCGCACGCGCCACGCACTCGCTCAGCGCCGGCGCGGTCTCGGGCGCGGTGACGGCATCGACACGCAGGGATTGGAACACGTTCATTGGCGCTGCTTCTTGTTGTTGTTGGTTCTTGTGCGCCGCACGCATCGAGATGCAAACGGGGCTGGGGAGTCTAGCGATGCGACCTGCGAACGCAAGCGGGAATTTTCGCCCGCGTCGAATCAATCCTCCACCGGCACTTGTTGCCGTGGATTCGAACATCGGGGGCTATACTGCGGAACATGATGGATATTTCGACTCATCCCGCAGCGCCCTTCGTGCTCGGCATCGTGCTCGCCTGGCTGGCCGGCGTGCGTGTGTATCTCACGATCTTCGGCGTTGGCCTGGCCGCCTGCTTCGGCTGGATGGAATTGCCGGAATCGGTGGCGCTGGCGAAATCGCCGGTGGTGCTCGCGGTCTGCGGCGCGTTGGCTGTCGTCGAATTCCTCACCGACAAGCTGCCCGGCGTCGATTCGGTCTGGGATCTGGCGCACACGCTGGTGCGCATACCCGCGGGCGCCTTCCTCGGCGGCATCGCCCTGCCGACCGACAGCGGCGAAGCCAGCGTCGCCGGCATGGTGCTGGGCGGCACCGTCGCGGCACTCAGTCATGGCCTGAAGAGTGGCACGCGCGCCCTCATCAACACCTCGCCCGAGCCGGCCAGCAACTGGACGGCCTCGGTCGCCGAGGATGGCCTGGTACTGGCGACGCTGGCGCTCGCGATCGCGCATCCGTGGTGGGCGCTCGGCGTCGTGATGCTCGCGACCGTCGCGTTCGCGGTGGCGGTCGTCCTGCTCTACCGGATCGTGCGCCACGTCGCGCGTCGCGTCCGCGCCGCGGTGGCCTGATGCTCTGGCTCAAGGCCTTCCACATCGTTTTCGTCGTGGCCTGGTTCGCCGGGCTGTTCTACCTGCCGCGGCTGTTCGTCTATCACGTCGACGTGACCGACGAAGCCGCCCACGCGCGCTTCGTGATCATGGAGCGACGCCTGCTCGGCATCACCCACCTCGGTGCCGCGCTCGCGATCGCCTTCGGCGTCGCGCTGCTGGCCTGGTGGACGATGCATGCGCCGGACTACGCCCGTCAGGGCTGGCTGCATGCCAAGCTGACCCTGGTGGCCCTGTTGCTCGCCTATCACGCCAGCATGGCGATGTTCGTGCGGCAGTTCCGCGAACGTCGCAACACCCGCAGCGGCCGCTGGTTCCGTGTCTACAACGAAGTGCCGGCGTTGCTGCTGATCGGCGTCGTCGTGCTCGTTGTCGTCAAGCCGTTCTGATCCTGTGCCCCCGGTGCGGGCCACGGGGGGCTGCGATATAGTCCGGCGATCCGTCGAGATCGCCTGCAATGCTCAGTCCGGACGAGTCCCAACAAAGCGCCGAACTCCGCCAGGTCTTCGTCAAGACGCTGCCCAAGCGTCTGGAGACCGTGCATCGGCGTGCGCGTCGCCTGACGATGCAGGGCTGGGACGTGAATGTGCTCACCGTGTTCTTTCAGGACGTGCAGGCGCTCGCCGGCGCATGCGGACGGTATGGCGTGCTGGACGCGGGCGAAGTGCTGTTCGGCATCGAGACCTTTGTCGCGCCCTATCTGGAACAGGTTTCCTTGCCCGACGACGAAGCGAGACCGCAGTTCCAGCACGCGATCGATGCGTTGGGCGCGTTGATCGCCAAGCACGTCCCGGAAAAGGTTGCGGCGACCGGTCCCGGCGTGATGCCCCTGGTGGTCGAACGTGGCGGCATCCAGACCTTGGTCGTGCCGCCGCGCGAGTACTGGCGCCGTTGGGGTGTCGGCGATGTCGACATCGCGTTGGCCAACGCGACAACCGCAACCCAGGCGCCCGCAGCCGCGCCAGCGGAGGACCCTGCAACGGCTTCCGCGGCGCCAGTGCCGGCGGCGCGTGCGCAGCCCAAGCCGATTCGCGCCACCGCCGAAAAGCGCATCTATCACCTGACCGCCGGCGATCCGCTGTCTTCCGAGATCGACCAGAAACTGGAAGGCTCGAGGTATCCGTTCGATCTGATCGAAGACGCCGACACCTTGCGGGAAATGCTTGGCGCGTTCGCTCCGGCAATGGTCGTCGTCGATGCCGCCTTCCTGCCGCAGCTGGACGCCATCGGCGACAGCCTGCGTCTGGCGCGCACGCGCACCAGCCAGAAGGTGGCGCTGGTCGTGTTTGCCGACAACAACGACATCGCCACGCGCCTGAAGGCGATGCGCGCCGGCGCCGATGCGTTCATCACGTTGCCGACAGGCGCGGCGGATGCGCTCGCGCGCATCGAGGAACTGCTCGAAGGCGAGGGCGGCGAGCCCTTCCGCGTCCTGATCATCGAGGACGATCGTTCGCAGGCGCTGTTCGCGGAGTCGATCCTGCGCAAGGCCGGCATGGAAACGCGTGCGGTCATGGACCCGATCAGCGCGCTGGAGGAGTTGAATGCCTTCCGGCCGGAACTGATCCTGATGGACCTGTACATGCCCGACTGCGACGGCATGGAGCTGACCACGCTGATCCGCGAGCGCGAGGCCTACACCAATGTTCCGATCGTCTTCCTGTCCGGCGAGCACGATGAGGAGAAGCGCTTCGACGCGCTCTCCGCGGGCGGCGACGACTATCTCGAAAAGCCGATCCGGCCGAAACATCTGATTTCCGCGGTGACCAACCGGGTGCGACGCGCGCGCGCCACGCAGAAGCGGGTGCTGGCGCACAACCCGCGCGACCCGGTCAGCGGGTTGTACGATCGTGCGCATGTGCTCGAGCGGGTCGGCGAGTTGCTCGCGAACGACGAAGCGCACCGGCAGGGCGGCGGCCTGCTGTTCCTGCTGGTCGATGGCGCCCAGAACATCCGCGAACGCATCGGCCTGAGCGCGTTCGACCAGCTGATGGGACAGGCGGGCGCCTTCCTGACCGGATTGGTGCAGGCGCGCGACATCGGCGCCCGTTTCGGCGACACCAGTTTCATCGTGCTGGCGCCGGAGTCGCAGGAAGCGGAGCTGCTGGAATTGGGCGGCCGCATCCGTCAGGCCTTCGATCAGCACGTGTTCGAGATCGGCGACCGCAGCATCACGCTGGCGGTGGCGATCGGCGTTGCCACGTTTGGCCAGAACCTCGGCGAGACGGCCGCGATGGTCAATGCCGCCGAGCGCGCCTGCGTCGCCGCGCGACAGGACCCCGAGCGTCGCGTGGCGCTGTTCCAGACCCAGATCACGCATACCGGCGATGCCGACGAGGACATGCTGTTCGGCGCCATCCGCGACGCCATCCGCAACGAGAGTTTCCAGCTGCTGTTCCAGCCGATCGCGTCGCTCCGCGGGGGGCATGACGAACAGTTCCAGACGCTCCTGCGCCTGCGCGGCGATGGCGGTCGTACCTACACGGCCGCGGTGCTGGTGCCTTTGGCCGAACGCGCCGGCCTGATCCACGGCGTCGACCGCTGGGTGCTGTCGCGCGCCTTGCTGGTGATTTCGGAGCGCGCGCGCGACGGTCACCCGGTACGCCTGTTCGTCAGCCAGTCGATCGAGAGCCTGAACGACCCGCAGCGGCTGGCTTGGCTGAAGCAGGGCATCGAAACGCGCCGCATCAGTCCCGAGCACCTCGTTGTCGAGTTCCGGACTGCCGATGCGCTGGCGCGCATCCGCCAGCTGGCAGCGTTCCACGAAAATGCCAAGCGCCTCGGCATTCGCCTGTGCCTGTCGAACTTCGACGCGACCATGGCCAATTTCCAGCTGCTGCAGCACGTGCAGGTCGATTACGTGAAGGTCGCCGCGAAATACACCACCGCCGAAGGCCAGAGCGCGAAGATGCGCGCCGAATTGCGTCAGGCGATCACCCATCTGCGCGAGCGCGGCATCCGCATCGTCGCGCCCCAGGTCGAAGACGCGCAGGTGGCCGCAGGGCTCTGGAGCACCGGCGTCGATTACATCCAGGGCAATTTCGTGCAGCAGGCGACCCAGGATCTCGATTTCGATTTCAACGCCTCGGCGCTGTGACGGGGACCCCATGACGAGAACGGAGCAGGCATGACGAGCATGGAACGCAACGCGACTGGACGCCCCGGGGTCGGGCTCGTGATCACCCTGGTCGTGCTGGCCGTCGCGGCCGCCGCGATCGCGGCGGTCATGGGCGATGCGCTCAAGCCGATGCTGCGATACGCGGCACTCGGCATCGCGGCGGCATTCGCCATCGCTGCCGCCTGGGCGGCTGCAGCCGCGCAGCGCCGCTGGGCGAATCTGCTCGACGCCGCGGAATCGCGCCCATTGCCGACCGCGTCCGCCGCGCCGCCGCGTCCGTCGCCGGCAGCCGTCGCGCCGGCCGCGAACCAGCGCGAACTCGAAGCCGAGATCGAGCGTCTGCGCAACATCGAGCGCGACCTGACCTCGGCCAAGGTCGATGCCGAAGCGGCGATGATGGCCAAGGGCGAGTTTCTGGCCACCATGAGCCACGAGATCCGCACGCCGCTGAACGGCATCATCCCGTTGCTCGACCTGGTGCTCAGCACCAAGCTTGCGCCCGACCAGAAGGAATACCTGACGACTGCCTATCAGTCGTCCAAGCAATTGCTGTCGATCGTCGACGACATCCTCGACTTCTCGAAGCTCGAGGCGAACAAGCTCGAACTCGAGACCACCGGCATCAACCTCAAGGAGATCGTCGATGGCGTCTCGCGCCTGATGGCGCGCAATGCCGAAGCCAAGGGGCTGCAGTATTCGGTGACGATCGACCCGAACGTGCGTCTGGCGATGCGCGGCGACCCGACGCGGCTGCGGCAGGTCCTCACCAATCTGGTCAGCAATGCGATCAAGTTCACCGACCGCGGCGCAGTCGCGATCCAGGTCAACAAGCGTTCGGAATCGCGGACCCACACCGAACTGCTGTTCGCCGTCCGCGACACCGGCATCGGGATTTCTCCCGACGGCCAGAAGAAGCTGTTCCAGGAGTTCTCCCAGGCCGACAATTCGACCACGCGCACCTTCGGCGGCACCGGCCTCGGCTTGTCGATCTGCAAGCGCATCATCGACCTGATGGGCGGACAGATCGGCGTCAAGTCCGAGGTCGGCAAGGGTTCGGTGTTCTGGTTCACGGTACCGTTGCTGAAGGCGCTCGGCGACGTGCAGCCGGCGCGCAGCGAGATCGAAGGCGGCCGCGCCCTGATCGTGACCGGCGATCAAGCCTTCCTGAAGCGCATCGGCACGACGTTCACGTCCTGGAAGATGCCGTTCACCCAGAACAACGCCGCGGCCGAAGTCGTGGCGAAGCTGAAGGCGGCGGCCGGCGGCAGTCTTGCGGTGGATTTCCTGGTGCTCGATTTCGGATCGATGCGCGCCACCGCGCTGTCCATCCTGCGCGGCGTCATGCGCGAACCGACGCTGGAACAGCTGAACGTGCTCGCCATCGGCGGCGAGGATCAGTTGCCCGAAGAAGTCCGGACCGCGTCGCGTTGCGCCTCGCTGGAACGCGGCTTCGGCGATGCGGAGCTGCGGTCGGCGCTGAAGGCCATGCTGACCGGCACGCCGACCGCGAACAATGCCAACGTCCAGGTCGAGATGCTGGAAACGCCGGTCGGTGCGGCCGCGCCGATGGTTGCCGCGCCGGCGTCGCCTGCGGGGCCGAGCTTCGTCGCCGCCGAACCGCGTTCCGGCGGCATCGGCGGACATGTCCTGCTGGTCGAGGACAATCCGGTCAACCGTCAGGTGGCGCAACGCCTGCTGACCCTGATCGGACTGAGCCACGAGCACGCCGAGAACGGTCGCCTGGCGGTCGAAAAGCTGGAGTCCGGCGCGAAGTTCGACGCGGTCCTGATGGACTGCCAGATGCCGATCATGGATGGCTACACCGCCACGCGTTACATCCGCAAGCTGCAGGGCGAAGGCGTCTTGCCGAAGATCCCGATCGTCGCGATGACCGCAAACGCCATGGTCGGCGATCGCGAGAAATGCATCGCGGCCGGCATGGACGACTACATGAGCAAGCCGTTGAATCGCGGCCTGCTCGAACAGATGCTGCAGAAATGGCTGCCCCCGGGCGCGACATCGCGCACGATGGCCCCCGCGCCTGCGCCGATCGCCCGGCCCGCGGTGCAGGTTGCGCCGGCGCCGACGCACGCCGACGCCACGCCGATCAATGCGCAGATCGTCAACGATCTGATGGACATGATGGGCGCCGAATTCGCCGATCTGGTGCGGGTGTATCTGGAGGATTCGCCGAAGGCCCTGAGCATCCTCGAACGGGCCGCCGCCGCGAACGATCTCGATGGCCTGATTGCGCCAGCGCATTCGCTGAAGTCGACCAGCGCCAATCTCGGCGCCTTGATGCTGGCGGACATGGCCAAGCGCATCGAACACGGCGCGCGCTCGGGCACCATCGGCGAACCCGTGCTGCTGGTCGCCCAGCTCACGCACGAGTTCCAGCGCGTGTCGATGCACCTGCGCCAGCTGCTGTCGCAGATGGCGCCGTGACGCGTCAGTCGCCGATCTTGGTCTGCAGGTAGGCGGTGTCGCCCAGCCGGTCCATCAGGCCGAGCTGGGTCTCGATCCAGTCGATGTGCTCTTCTTCCGACTTCAGAATGGCTGCGAACAGGTCGCGCGAGACATAGTCCGCCACCTGCTCGCAGTGGGCGATCGCAGCCTTCAGGTCGGGCAGCGCCTGCTGTTCCAGCTTGAGGTCGCAGGTCAGCGCTTCGCGCGGATTTTCGCCGATCAGCAGCTTGTCCAGCCGCTGCAGGTTCGGCAGGCCATCCAGGAACAGGATGCGCTCGATCAGCTTGTCGGCGTGTTTCATCTCGTCGATCGATTCGTGGTGCTCGTGCGCCGCGATCTCCTTGAATCCCCAGTTCGCGAACATCTTCGCGTGCAGGAAATACTGGTTGATCGCCGTCAGCTCGTTGGTCAGCGCCTTGTTGAGGAACTCGATGGTCTTGGCATCGCCGCGCATGCGGGCGTCTCCGCGGTTGGGGGCGGCCAGAATAGTCGGAGTCGGGTCATTGCGGCGAAACGCGACGCGCTGCGCGCGCCGGTTCAGGCGGCCAGCGCCGGCGCGTAGCGATGTTCGTCGATGAGGTTCAGCAGCAGCGGTCGGCAGCTGCCGCAGCACGCGCCGGCACCGGTCTGCGCGGCGAGCGCATCCAGCGTATCCGCGCCTTCGTCGAGGGCGCGTTCCACCTGACGATCCGATACCGCACTGCAGACACAGACGAACATGGCGAACCTCCGTGGCCGCCATTGAATCGCAAATGCGAGTGATTCGCAATAGTCTCTGCAGCCGGATTCAGGGAGCGGTCGCCAAGGGCGGCGCCAGTGCAGGTGCCTGACCCGGGTCGACCCCGTGCCGGCGCGCCACGCCGGCCAGGTGGGCCAATGCGCGTTGATAGACGTCGCGCTTGAAATCGACGACGTTCTCGACCGGATACCAGAAGCTCACCCAAGTGAACGAATCGAACTCGGGCCGATCGGAATGGTCGAGCCGGACATCGGACTCGTCGCCGAGCATGCGCAACAGGAACCACACCTGCTTCTGCCCGATGCAGGTCGGCCGTTCGCGCCGACGCACGAAGCGTTTGGGCAGGCGGTAACGCAACCAGCCCGGCGTCGAACCCAGCACCTCGACATGGTGCGGATGCAAACCGGTTTCCTCGAACAACT
>JBGASK010000009.1:0-46230 GCA_044229785.1 Ahniellaceae bacterium | reverse complement strand
GTCGCGTAGTAGAAGCGACCGCCTTCGCCATGTGCGTAGACCGAACCGAGATGCGGCAGCAGCGACAGCAGCGACAACGCCGTCCACGCCGCCGGCAACAGCCATGCGCCGGCAACGGCGCGGTCGCGGCGCGCCACGACCAGGGCAGCGAATGCAGCCAGCGCGGTCGCGACCAGGGCCAGCCCGCCCTTGAACACGGCATCGGCGTAGACGATCTGCGGAATCGAGCCGAGCACGAACACGCGCCGCAGCGCTTCGGCGACATCCATGCCCGCGGCCGGGTCGGCATCCGGATACACCTGCAGCGCGCTGCCGAACAGCGCCATGCGCAGGCCGAGGTAGGCGAAGAACACCAGCGTCACCGGCAGGCATTCGCGCGTGGTGCGCCAGGCGCGGGCGAGCAGCGTCTCGGCGTCGGCGCCGCGCAACAGACTGGCCAGCACGAGCAGGCCCGGCGTCGGCATCGCGGCCTCTTTCGCGGCCAGGCCGAGCGCGAAACCGAACAGGCTGAGCAGGCGCCAGCGATCGAGGCCGCGTGCATGCAGATGCGCGTACACCGCGATCAGCATGCCGGTGACGGCGAGCGCGTCGTAGCGGCCGGAAAACCAGATGCTCACCTCGGGCGCGAGCGGGAAGCACAGGAACAGGCCCGCGGCCGTGGCTGCCCGCAGCGCATCGCCGCCGAGCGCGCGCAGCACGGCGCCGACCAGCATCGCGTTCGCGACATGGATGGCGAAGCCGGTCAGATGCCAGGGCAGCGGCGACCAGCCGAACAGGCGCTGATCGAGCCCGTAGGTGATCAGGGCCAGCGGCCGGTAGTAGTGACTCGGCACGTCGAGCCCGGCGCCGAATTTCGCGAAGATCGACGGCCACAAGGCGTCGGCCGCGTCCCAGCGCAACAGCCAGTGCATGATCGCGAGATCGTCGCTGAGGAACTGCCCGTTCAGCGCCGGCCAGGCGATCAGCAGGGCCAGCGCCACGAACAGTCCGCCCACGACGCGCGCAGCCGTCACAGGGCGCTCCAGAACACCAGCAGCAGGGCCAGCGCACTCAGGTGACTGGCGGGATCGCGCAGCGCGAACAGGATCGGGTCGGCGCGCACGACGCCGCGCCCGGCCAGGGTCCACAATCGCGCCAGCCAGTACAGCAACACCGGCGCCGCCAGCCACAACACGACCGGCCGCGTGTACAGCGCGCGCACGTCGGCGCTCTGCACGTACAGCGCGAACACCAGCACCGCGGTCAGTGCCGACGCGGCCCCCGTGGCCAGCACCACCGGCGCGTCGGCGGCGCGATAGGCGCGACCGTCGAGCCCGTCGCCATGCGCCATCGCCAGTTCGCCATAACGCTTCAGCGCCGCCAGGCTCACGAACAGGAACAGCGCGAAGCCGAGCAGCCAGGGACTCAACGGCACCGTCAGGGCGAAGGCGCCGGCAGCGACGCGCAACACGTACAGGGCCGCCAGCGCCAGCACGTCCAGCCACAACACGCGCTTGATCGCGAAGGTGTAGGCCAGCGACAGCAGCACGTAGGCGACCAGCGTCCAGACCGCTTCGTCCGGCAAGGTCCGCGCCACGACCGCCGCCAGACCCAGCAGCAGCGGCGTCAGCCACCAGGCCAGCGCGACCGGCAGGGCCGCGCTCGCAAAAGGCCGTTTCGACTTGTCCGGATGCGCGCGGTCGGCGGCCACGTCGGCCGCATCGTTGACGACGTAGATCGCCGAGGCGCACAGGCAGAAGGCGACGAACATCCAGGCCGAGGCCCGCCAGGCCGCGGCATCGGCATAACGATGCGCGGTCAGCAGCGCGACGAAGACGAGCAGGTTCTTGGCCCACTGGTGCGGACGCAGCAGGCGCAGCAAGGCGATCGCGGTCGAACTCATGCGCCGATTATGACCGCGGGCGTCCTCGTCGCGGAGGTTCGGCCCGGGCTCGATAGTCAATCGCTATCGAAGGCATCCGAACAATCGATTTCGCCACGGTCGCTTTCCGGGACTACGATCCCTGCGTCCAATCCGGACCGAGAGGAGCCTCCGATGAGCACGTCCGACGCAGCGAAATGCCCCTATCACCACGCCGCCGGCGGCGGCACCACGAACCGCGACTGGTGGCCGAACCAGCTGCGCGTGGACCTGCTGAACCAGCATTCGGACAAGTCCAATCCGCTCGGCCGCGATTTCGATTACGCCAAGGCGTTCAAGGCGCTGGACTACAAGGCGCTCAAGGCCGACCTGGTGCGGCTGATGACCGATTCGCAGCCCTGGTGGCCGGCCGACTTCGGCCACTACGGCCCGCAGATGGTGCGCATGGCCTGGCACGCAGCGGGCACGTATCGCACCATCGATGGGCGTGGCGGCGGCGGCCGCGGACAACAGCGCTTCGCACCGCTGAACTCGTGGCCGGACAACGTCAACATCGACAAGTCGCGGCGCCTGTTGTGGCCGATCAAGCAGAAGTACGGCCAGGCGATTTCCTGGGCCGACCTGTTCATCCTCGCCGGCAACGTCGCGCTGGAGTCCATGGGCTTCCGCACCTTCGGTTTCGCCGGCGGCCGCGAAGACGTCTGGGAACCCGACAACGACGTGAACTGGGGCCCCGAGATCAAGTGGCTGGGCGTGGACGCGAAGGAGCGCATCGGCGAACAGCGCGAACTCGGCGGCACCTTCGGCGCCACCCACATGGGCCTGATCTACGTGAACCCGGAAGGCCCGAATGCCAGCGGCGATTACCTGCTGGCCGCCAAGGACATCCGCGCCACCTTCTATCGCATGGCCATGGACGACGAAGAGATCGTCGCGCTGATCGCCGGCGGCCACACCTTCGGCAAGGCGCATGGCGCGGCGCCGGAATCGCACAAGGGACCGGAACCGGAAGCGGCGCCGATCGAAGCCCAGGGCTTCGGCTGGAACAGCAACCACGGCAGCGGCCACGGCAAGGACACCGTCTCCAGCGGCATCGAAGTGACCTGGACCCGAACCCCGGCGCTGTGGAGCAACAACTTCTTCGAGAACCTGTTCAAGTACGAATGGGAACTCGAGCAGAGCCCGGCCGGCGCCAAGCAATGGGTGGCCAAGGACGCGCCCGAGAACATTCCGGATGCGCATGTGCCCGGCAAGTTCCACAAGCCGAAGATGCTCACCACCGACCTCACGCTGCGCTTCGACCCCGCGTTCGGCGCCATCTCCAGACGCTTCCACGATGACCCGCAGGCCTTCGCCGAAGCCTTCGCCCGCGCCTGGTTCAAGCTGACCCATCGCGACATGGGCCCGAAGGCGCGTTACCTCGGTCCGGAAGTGCCGAAAGAAGATCTGATCTGGCAGGACCCGTTGCCGGCGCCCGCACACGCGCCGAGTGCGGCCGACATCGCCGACCTGAAGGCGAAGATCGCCGCGTCGGGCCTGTCGGTGTCCGAATTGGTCTCGGTGGCCTGGGCTTCGGCCTCGACCTTCCGCGGCGGCGACAAGCGCGGCGGCGCCAATGGCGCACGCATCGCCCTCGCGCCGCAGAAGGATTGGGCGGTGAATCGCGGCGTCGGCAAGACGGTCGCGAAGCTCGCGGAGATCCAGAAGGCCTCGGGCAAGGCCTCGCTGGCCGACGTGATCGTGCTGGCCGGCGTGGTCGGCGTCGAACAGGCCGCGAAGGCGGCGGGCGTGGCGGTGGACGTGCCGTTCGCGGCAGGCCGCGTCGATGCCACCCAGGCGCAGACCGATATCGACTCCTTCGCCGTGCTCGAACCGGTGATCGACGGCTTCCGCAACTACGGCCGCGGCCAGGCCGGCACGCCGACCGAAGCGATGCTCATCGACAAGGCCCAGCAGCTCACCCTGACCGCGCCCGAACTGACCGCGCTGATCGGCGGCCTGCGCGTGCTCGGCGCCAATGCCGATGGCGGCAGCCATGGCGTGTTCACCGACCGCGTCGGCGTGCTCGGCAACGACTTCTTCGTGAACCTGCTCGACATGGGCACGGAATGGAAGGCGACGGACCACTCCGCCGAAGTCTTCGAAGGCCGGGATCGCCAGAACGGCAAGGTGAAGTACACCGGTACGCGCAACGACCTGATCTTCGGCTCGAACTCGGTGCTGCGCGCTTACGCCGAGGTCTATGCCAGCGCCGACGGCCGTGCGAAGTTCGTGCACGACTTCGTCGCCGCCTGGACCCGGGTCATGAACCTGGACCGGTTCGACCTCGCCTGATCGATCGTCCCCGCAACGGCAAAACGGCCGCGATCGCTCGCGGCCGTTTCGTTTTCTGCGGGTCGGTACGGGTTTATTCGAAACCGTCCAGGAACAGATTGTCGGGGAGCGCGTCGTTGTCGGCGATGTTCGCGACCACGCCGGGCACGACCACGGCATCGTAGCCGCCGCCGCTGGCGGCATGAGCGACGGCCCCGGTGTGGGCGCCCTCGATCGCGGCATCGTCGACCGCGGTCACCGTCACCGTCTGCGGCGCGCTCCAGTTGCCCGTGGTGAAGCTCAGCGGGTTCGGCGACACCGCGACCTGGGCGTCCGGGGTCAGCGCGACGCTGACCGTGCCCGACGGCGCGGCATTCAGCACGACGGTGTAGCTGTCGCTGGCGCCGCCCTCGACGATGTTGGTGCTGCCGCCCGACTCGACCAGCGTCACTCCGGGCGGGGCGTTGCAGTCGCCGTTGCCGACGCTGCAGATCGCCGGCGCGCGGGTGGCCGTCAGCTTCACGCCGGCACCGACCGCGGCGCCATTGAACGAATACTGCGTGAACAGCGTGCCGGTCGTCGCACCCTGCACGCCGATGGTGGCGCCTCCACCATTGGTCGCCGCACCAACGCCGGCTTGCTGGTAGATGTAGTCGAAGCTGTCCGAGTTCTCGTGGAACACGATGCCGGCGCGATTGTTGATCGTCGTCGTCGCGCCGTCGCCCTTGATGCGACCGCGCCACTCGATGATCCATTCGCGATTCGGCGCGCTGCCCTGCAGCTTGGTGTAGATGCCGGCGCCGGCCGGCACATTGCCGCTGGCCGGATCCATCTGCCAGTCGTCCCAGAGCAGGAACAGGGTCGGTGCCGCGGCCGGGAACACGGCTTGTCCGCTGCCCACGCCCGTGGCCGGCAAGGGCAGGTTGGCGGCGTCGGTCGCGCCCTGGGCGTTGCGGAACTGCAGATTGCCGTTGGCGCTGGCGCGCAGGGTCGTGCCGCCGGTGTAGGTGGTGCCGTAGACGCTGAAGTTGAATCCGGCCGGGACGACGAGGTTGACCAGCGCATCGTCGAGCGAGCTGCCGGCCAGCAAGGTTCCATCGTTCGGCAGGCTGGCGCCGGCAGACGCGGCGAAGACGTAGTTCTGCGCCGCCGGCTGGCCCACGGTCAGCGCCAGCGGCGCGACGAAGGGCGAGCCGCCGCCGGTGTAGGCCACGCTCAGGTTCAGCGCGATGTTGCTGTAGCAGGCCAGCGCGCCGCCGGTGCTGAGCTCGAACGGCGTCAGCGTGGTGCGTGATTCGCCCGGGGGAATGTCGGCGAAGCCGGCATTGGCCTGCGCCACGGTCACGTTGCCCGTCGCGGTCGACAGGGTGGCGTTGACCGCGGTCGCCGCGATGTTGCCGTCGTTGCGCAGCGTCACCGCGAGCTGGTTGCACTCGTTCGGCTCGACCAGGCCGTTGCCGGTCGGCACCAGGGTCCCGGCGACCGCGAGATTCACCTGCGCTGCGCCGACGGTCAGCGTGAACTGCTGCAGCGCGCGCGCGCCGCAGCTGTCGTCGGCCTGCACGCGCACGGTGTAACTGCCGGCCGTGGTGCCGGCCGCGGTATTGATGGTGACGGTGCCGTCATTGGCCACGGCAAGGGTGCCGCCGCCGGGCAGACTGCTCGGCGAGACCGACAGCGGCGGCGCCAGGTTGCCATTGCTGTCGACCACCAGCGGCGACGGCGTCAGCACGCGGGTGTCGCTGAAGGTCATGTTGGCATTGGCGTAGCTGCCGAACTCGGGCGCCTGGTTGGCGCCGACCAGCACGTTCACCGCCGCGCTGCTGATCGCGCCCTGGCTGTCGGTGACGGTGAGCAGCAGCGGATAGGTCTTGTTGCCGGTGGTCGGCGCGACCAGGGTGCAGGATGCGGTGGCGTTCAAGGTGACATTGCCGCCGCTGTTGCCGACGCTGACCGCGAGTTCCGGCGGCGCGCCGCTGATGGCCACGCCGAGGCTGCCGGCCGCGTCCTGGGTGTCGCTGACGACGGCAATCACGGCCGAGGCGGTCGGGCTGCCCTGGCGCGTGCTGATCGGGGTGCCGACCGCGATCGTCGGCGCCGTGTTTGCGCCGGTGATGCTGAAGTTGGCGCCGGAGATGTCGAAGAAGATGTTGTTGATCGCCTCGATGCGGATGCGCGCCTGCGTGGTCGCCGGCGTATTCGCCGGAATCGCGACGGTTTCGCTGGCGTCGTTGGCCGTGCTCGGCACCAGCACGGTCGGCCAGGTATGGCCGCCGTCCAGCGACAGCGTGATGCGCACGTTCGCGGTATTGACCGGCGCAGCGGTCGTGTTCGCGACATTCCAGGTGACGTTGACGTTGCCGCCGGCGGCGACGCTGAAGCCGGGCGCATCGGGTGCGGTGATCGCGAATGGACCGGCGGCATTGGTGACGGCCACGCTGACCGAGGCTTCATTGGTGCCGCCGCCGCCGGCGCGGTTGTCGCGCGCGGTGACGCGGAAATTGAGGTTGCGCGTGGTCGTCGGCAACAGCTCGCCGGCGAACCAGTTCGGGCTCGTCGTGCCTTCGACCGGCGCCGTCTGCGGCACCAGGTTGGCGTTGTTCAGGATGTAGCGCAGGCTCGGGAAGAGGCGCGTCGGATTCGTGGTCGGCACGAAGGAACGGAACAGCGGTCCGCTGCCGGCGTCGGCGAGCACGCCTTCGGCATTCGCCGCGCCGAGGTCGAACTGCTCCCACAGGTAGGTCAGGGTGTCGCCGTCGCCGGGCACGCCGGCAGCGGTCAGCGCGAACGGCGTCTGCCGCGGAATCGTCACCGCAGCCGCCGGCGCGGTCACCGACACGGTCGGCACGACGTTGCCGGTCGCGGTCTGCACCGCGCAGCCGTTGCCCGCGCCCGTGCTGGTGAAGGCCAGGATCTCGTTCAGGCTGACGCGATGGAAATAGTCCTCGCTGTTCGGCTGCAGGTCGTCGTTGCCGCAGATGCCGGCATAGGCCTGGATGGTGATGCCGCTGCCCGGCTCGTAGGCGGTGCCGCCGTTGCGGTTGCCGCCGCTGCAGTTGACGCCGGAGCCGTTGAAGGTGTGGTTGCCGGAGAACTGGTGGCCCATTTCGTGGGCGACGTAGTCGACATCGAAACCGTCGCCGATCGGCGCCGACGAGCCGGTGAGACCACGCGCCTTCGAGCTGCCGCAGACCACGCCGAGGCCGGCGACGCCGCCGCCGCCGGTACCGACGAGATGACCGATGTCGTACGTGTTCAGGCTGTTCGGATCGATCACGGCATTGATGTTGTTCTGGTTCGCGGTCAGGTCGCCGGACGTGTTCGCATACGGGTCGGTCGCCGCATTGGTGTAGATGATCAGGTCGTTGTTCGGCACCAGCACCATGCGCACGCTGACCTCGCGTTCGTAGATGCCGTTGACGCGGTTCATCGTCGTGACGATGGCCGCCAGGCCGTCGATGACGCGACCGCCGTGGAAGGCGGTGTATTCGCCGGTGGCCGCCATCGCCAGGCGATAGGTGCGCAGGGTGGCGCCCGACGACACCTTCGGCATCAGGCGCTTCAGGTGCGCCGGCAGACTGTTCGTCGACAGGCCGGTGCCGTCGACTTCGCACCGCATCTGCTTGCCGCTATCGAGGTCGCGCTTGCGATAGGCGATGTAATGGCGATCGTCGCCCGGCTGGAACGGATCGATGTACTGGGTGCCGTCGGCGCCGATGATCTGGGCGTGGAAACCGGTCGGCGTCAGGTCGAAGCGCAGGGTCGCGGTCGGGTCGTCGACGCCCTGCCCGAGGTAGGTGCGGATCTCGGGAAACCGCGCCGCCAGTTCATCCGCCATGATCGGCGACTCGACGATGCGGAACTGGGCAAAGCGCCCGTCCGGCAACGGCAGCGCCAGGGTCAGGGCACTGTTCGCCGCAGCCACCGCGCGTTCCGCGGGCGCCTGCGCCAGCTTCGCCTGCAGCTGTGCGCGGTCCAGACGCAAGGTGGCCGCGTGGGCCGGCACGATCTGGCGCTGCAGCGGCGCGCGCGGGATGGCGGATTCGTCGACCCGCTGCCAGAGGCCGTCCGGCGAACGGTCGGCGGCAAGGCCGGCGCCTGCGGCGCAGGCAAGGACGAACACGGCGACGCAACGCCGGACGACGGCGTGCAGGCGGAACGGAGTCATGGGTTTTCCCTGTCGGAGCGCAAGCGAACGCGCACTGTGCTACCGCCCGGGCCGCGATGCAACCGCCGCGGGACGGAGTGTCCCGGAAACAAAATGGCATCGGGCAAGAAATGACTCGCAATGCAGGTCGCACGAATCCAAGATAGGCGGTGCCAAGGATCGGCTGCGATCGCCTGGAACGTTTGCGGCGCCGGCAGGCAGACGAAGAGGCACCAACGATCGGGAGCAGAACATGAAGTGCTTCGAAGCACGCCATGTCCAACGCATTCTGGCCTGGGTCGCGGCGATGCTGGCCGCCGGCCACACGCATGCAGGCCAGCGATTCCAACTGCAGGACCACACCGCAGACGGCGGCGGCAACCACAGCCAGGGCAGTCGCTTCGCCGTCGAAGGCACGATCGGCCAGCACGACGCCGGAACCACGCGATTGCAAGGCCCGCGCTTTATCGTCGAGGGCGGCTTCTGGCCACCGCAGGTCGCGACCCCGACCGCGAGCGCGATCTTCAACGACGGATTCGAGGATTGACCTCATGCGCCATGTCGCGACAACCGCCCTGCTTGCAGTCGCCGCCGTGCTGGCGACGCGTGTCGCGGCCTCGGAACCGGTCGATGATGCCTTCACCTATCAGGGCAAATTGACCGACAACAACGCGCCCGCCGATGGCCTCTACGACTTTTCGTTCACGCTGCACGATGTGGCCAGCGGCGCAGGCGCGCTGGTGCTCGGCCCGGTGCAGGTCGAAGACGTGCCGGTCGAGAACGGCGTGTTCTCGGTACGAATCGATTTCGGTGCCGGCGCATTTTCCGGCGACCAGCGCTGGCTGGAAATCGGCGTGCGCGATCACGACGCGACCGGCGTCTTCGAAACCCTCCAGGGCCGCCAGGAACTCACCGCAGCGCCCTATGCGCTGCATGCACTGAGCGGCACGCCCGGCCCACAGGGACCGAGCGGCGTGATCCAGATCGTCGACTTTCACAACGCGATGGCTGAACAAGCGGCCGCCGGTGCAAATGCGCCGTGGGCCTTCGCGGCCTCGGCCATCGTGACCGTCGTGGCCGCGCAGCGCGTGACGGCGCAAGCCATGGGCACGTTTGGCTCCAGTTCCAAAGGCTGGGCGAGCTTTCTCTACGCCATCTGCCGGCAACCTGCCGGCGGCGGGGCAATCACGCCGCTCAGCGGCGGTTCGGGCAGCGGTCACGAGGTCGCAACGCCCGAACCGATCTCGGTCACGGCCAGCGCCGTCGTCGCGACTTCGGGCGAGTATCGAATCGGACTGTGCACGCGCAACGTCGGCACCTTCGGCATTGGCCTGGACGTCGGCAATGCCGAAGGCTGGGCAATGGTCACCCACTGATTCCGCGTCGGCGCACGCGCCGCCCAAAAAAACGGCCGCGATCGCTCGCGGCCGTCGACGTCCACAGCGGTGAAGTGCCGATCAATCGAGATCGAGGAACGAGCGGAGCTGTTCCGAACGGCTCGGGTGGCGCAGCTTGCGCAGCGCCTTGGCTTCGATCTGGCGGATGCGTTCGCGGGTCACGTCGAACTGCTTGCCGACTTCTTCCAGGGTGTGATCGGTATTCATGTCGATGCCGAAGCGCATGCGCAGCACCTTGGCTTCGCGCGGCGTCAGGCCGCCGAGGACTTCGTGCACGGTTTCCTGCAGGCCGGTGGTGGTCGCCGAATCGAGCGGCGATTCGACCGAGGTATCCTCGATGAAGTCGCCAAGATGCGAATCTTCGTCGTCGCCGATCGGCGTTTCCATCGAGATCGGTTCCTTGGCGATCTTGAGCACCTTGCGGATCTTGTCCTCGGGCATCTCCATCTTCTGCGCCAGCTCTTCGGGCGTGGGCTCGCGGCCCATTTCCTGCAGCATCTGGCGCGAGATGCGGTTGAGCTTGTTGATCGTCTCGATCATGTGCACCGGAATGCGGATGGTGCGCGCCTGGTCGGCGATCGAGCGGGTGATGGCCTGGCGGATCCACCAGGTGGCGTAGGTCGAGAACTTGTAGCCGCGGCGGTATTCGAACTTGTCGACCGCCTTCATCAGGCCGATGTTGCCTTCCTGGATCAGGTCGAGGAACTGCAGGCCGCGGTTGGTGTACTTCTTCGCGATCGAGATGACGAGACGCAGGTTGGCCTCGACCATTTCCTTCTTCGCGCGGCGTGCCTTGGCTTCGCCGATCGACATGTGGCGGTTGATGTCCTTGATCTCGGACAGCACCAGATACAGGGTCGCTTCGTGACCCATCAGGCGTTCCTGCTGCTCCTGGATCTCGGCCTTGCAGGCCTTCAGCGAGTTCGCCCACTTGGCGCCCTTGCGCGCTTCGTTCTCGACCCAGCGCAGGTTGGTTTCCTTGCCCGGGAAGGCCTTGAGGAAGTCCTTGCGCGGCATCTTGCCGAGGCGGGTGGCGATGTCCATGATCGCGCGCTCGTGGCTGCGGATCGTGTTCACGACTTCGCGCAGCTTCTTGACCATGCCGTCGATCATGATCGACGGCAGCTTGAGCTTCAGGAACTCTTCCTGGATCTGCTTGCGCAGCTTCAGCGTCTTCTTGTCCTCGGGGCCGACCTTGGCGTGCGCGGCCTTGAACTTCTCGTACAGGTCGCCGAACAGCTCCATGCGGCGCTTCACTTCGGCCTGGTCGGGGCCGGTGTCGCCCGGGGTCGATTCTTCGCCGTCGCCATCGGATTCGTCGTCGACGTCCTTGGTCGGACCGCTGCCTTCCTCCTCCGACTCCAGCATTTCCTCGGTCAGCGCGGCCGCGGCTTCGGCGGCGGCGGCTTCGAGGTCGTAGAAGCCGGTCAGGAATTCCGACATGCGCTTCTTGCCGTCGAGGTGCGATTCGTATTCCTCGAGCAGCAAGGACACCGACCACGGGAACTGGGCCAGCGCGTTCTGGACCTGGGCCAGACCTTCCTCGATGCGTTTGGCGATGGCGATTTCGCCTTCGCGGGTGAGCAGCTCGACCGTGCCCATCTCGCGCATGTACATGCGCACCGGATCGGTGGTGCGGCCGGTTTCCTCGACTGCCGACAGCGCCTGGATGGCTTCCTCGGTCGCGGTTTCGTCGTCCTGAGCGGCCGGGGTTTCCTGCAGCAGCAGCGATTCGGCATCCGGTGCGGTTTCATGCACCTCGATGCCCATGTCGTTGATCATGCCGATGATGTCTTCGATCTGCTCGGGGTCGACGATGTCGTCCGGCAGGTGGTCGTTGACTTCGGCATAGGTCAGGTAACCCTGCTCCTTGCCCTTGGTGATGAGCTGCTTGATCTCGGACTGCTGGTCGCGTTTTTCGAATTCGGTGGCCATCCGGCACTCCAGGGCAATACTGCGATAACGAAATTCAGTGCCGGAAGCGGACAAACAGCGCGTCGCGATGGCTTGCGACGGGCGGATTTCGCGGGTGGTTTCGGTCGCGCAAGTCGCGCTTCCGGCAGAAGGACAGGCAGTATAGGCCGGGTGTCAAGGACGCCCAAGTCATTGATTGTCAAGGACTCCGAAAACCACCTCAGGGCGCGAAGCGGTAAGCCGCCTTGACCAGGAACTGGTCGTCCTGGTCGAGCGCGAAGGCGTCGCCGAGGATGCCGCCGACACTGTCGTCGCCCATCATCGTCTCGCGTTCGAAGCCGCCGCGGCTGTAGACCGCGAACACGTCGCTGAGCGGGCCGAGCTTGTAGCGATACCGCAGCTGGAAACCGAGATTGCGCACGCTGAAGTCCGACAGCGGCGCATCGTTGGCGACCAGGCGGCCGTCGGCGCCGAGCGTGCGCATCGTGATCGCCTCGGCGTCGATGGCGATGGCCTGCAGCTTCATGCGCAGCTCCTGGGTGTCGTCGATGAACCAGTTCAGGTTCGAATACAGCTCGGCGCGCCTGGCGTCGAAGCTGCCGAAATTCGCGCCGCCCTGCCACAGCAGCCAGTCCTGCTGCTTCATGCCGTACAGGCCGAGATCGACATCGAAGCGGTCGCCGATGTGGAACTTCGGCTGCACGCCGGTGTAGACGTAGTAGCCGTCGTGCAGGTTCGGCGCGATCTCGATGTTGGCGTACCAGCCGAGCCAGCCGTCGCCCTGGCGCGACTTCTGGCGCTCGGCGAAGAAAGCCGGGCCGCCCTGGCGGCGGATGGCGCCGTGGCCGCGCGAGATCAGGTCGTCCCAGGCCGGGCGCAGGTAGCGGAACAGCACGAACATGTTGCCGCCGTCGCGAACCTCCGACTGACGCATCGCGGCGTAGGATTCGCGCAAGGTCAGGCCGCGGTCATTGGTCTGGCGCTGCAGCTCGAACTCGTACTGATGGCTGGCGAACATCGAATCGGCCGGCAGGGCGTCGACGCGATAGCCGCTCTCCCATTCGGCATACAGGTAATTGTTGCGCTCCTGGAAACCGAGGTCGTTCAGCTGGAAATCGTTGCCCATGTGATGCAGGAAATACTGCTGGCGCCACGGCCCGGGCATGTCCCAGTCGACGGTCACGCCGCCGCCGAAATCGCGCGTGGCGACGCCCGCGGTCTCGGTGTCGGAGTGCATCAGCGCCGCCTGCACCGTCCATTCCGCGTTCGGGCGCCAGCGGGCGTCGACCGACGTGACGTCGGCGACGCGGTCGAGGAAGGGGCGGTCGACATGCGTCTGCGTCAGCCCGAGCGTCAGGTCCTCGCTGACATGAGTGCCGCGCGCCATCAGGAAGTCGCGACCGGCATCGCCGTTCTCCTGCGCCGCGAACACGCCGTAGCCGAGGTCGCCGAAGCTGCCGTTGGCCTTGACCGCGGCGTCGATGTCGGCGGCGCCCGAGCCATCGTCCGAGGGGCCGCCGACGCGGCGCGTGTAGAACATCTGGCCGCCCGGATTGTTGACCTGGAAATAGGCCTGGTTCTCGGTGAAGAACGGGCGCTTGTCGGTGTAGAAGGTTTCGATGGCGTCGAAGTTGACGACCAGCTGATCGGACTCGACCTGGCCGAAGTCCGGGTTGACCGTGGCCGCGAACTGGTGGTCGCCGTTCGGCTTCCAGAACAGGTCCATGCCGGCCTTGTAGTCGCTGTCGTCGTTCGCCAGGTCGCGGCGCGCCACCGCGTACGGCGTGAACGAGAACAGCGCGGCGCGGTACTGCGGGATCTCGATGCGTTCGAAGTCGCTGAGGTAGCGCGGGCGCGTCCAGATGGCGTTCGGATAGGCCCAGCGTTCGCCGGTGGCGGCGATGATGCGCGAGAAGAACACGCCGATGGTGCGCGTCTCGGTGTCCGAATTCTTCATCGGCGCAATCGACCACGGAATCAGCCATTCGATCGAGTAACCGTCGTCGTCCTCGTGCACGGCGTATTGCCAGTCGCCGTCCCAGTCGGTGTTGAACTGGTTCTCGTTGCTGATCACCGAATCGACGATGTCGCCGCCGGCGGTGACGGTGAAATCGAAACCGCTGCGGCCTTCGCCGTCGAAGTCGACCATGAAGTTCATGCGGTCCATCTGGCCGTCGGCATCGCGCGGAATGCGCGACTTGGTGCGCGGCACGTCCCTGGGCTGGCGCGCGCGGATGTTCACCGCGATGCCTTCGGGCGTGGACAGCAGCATCGCTTCGGTCGCGAACCGTTCCGGCACCGGCGTTTCGCTCAAGGGCTGGATCTGCACGAAGTCGCCGAAACGGCGCGCATTCGCCCAGTCGGCTTCGTCGGCGCGACCATCGACGGTGATCTTGGCGTGGGCGGCGGCGCTGAGCAGACTCAGGCCCGCGGCGATGATGAGTGGGCGCATGGCGTCCTCCGTTCGGGGCGCGAAATCTATGGCCCCGCACCCGGCACGCCAACCGCCGTGAGTCATGCAAACCTTTCCGGCCCACGTTGATCGTGACGGGGCGTTTTCCGGGCGGGATGGAACCGCGACCGATGCAGCGTCAAGGCGCCCACCGCGTGCCCATGTCGATCAGCTTGCATCGCGTCACCGCAGCCTCCTTGATCGGCGCAAATCATGCGCGCAAGATCGGGGCCGGTTTTTCTGCGGCGTCGTCATGCATCGCCCCATCACTACGATTCGCTGGCTGGCTTTTGCAGTTTTATGCCTTGCCGTCGCCTCCATGGGCTGGGCAATCATTGAGCATCAGTTGACGCTTTGGGGCCGGCTGGTCTGTCCGGAGGGATGGTGGCGCTCGTCTCCGGGCGTTTGCGCTTTTCCGCCAGTTTCAATTTCCATCCTGGCAATTGGCTACGGCGTAGTTTCAGCGCTGCTTCTCGCCACCACCGTGCTGGTCGCTCCTTCGCACAAACTTGAAGCCTGCACATTGCTTTTTGTCGCGCTAGCACTTTGGCCCGTTTACACGCTCCTGTTCAAACACTTTTCATGGGTGGCTCTGGCTTCGCTATGCGCGGTCATTGGCATAGCGCTATGTTTTTCTTTGGGGGCTTTTGCCATGCATGACCCATCATTCAAGCGGGACGCCTAAGGAAGGCCCGAACAAGTCTTCGGGCACGGACGAACTCAATCGCTATCATGGCCCTCGCACGCTTCGACTTCGACGGAACCATACTTTCCGGAGCCTCTCTTGCGATACCTTGTCGGCGTAGGCCTCGTCGCCCTTCTTCAAGTCGGGTTCTCGTTCGCGATCATCCTGGCCACGCGCGGCGGCGGGTCGTTTGTCGCACTGGGCGCCATGCTCATGGCCGTGCTCGGCGTTCCGATCACGGCGCTCGTCAACTTTCTGCTCATTCATGCCGACCGCAACAGCCCGCGGTCGCCCCATGTTCTGCGCCTGATCCTCGTTTCCCTGCTCTTGCCGGCGGCGCAATTGGCGCTGACGATTCTTGTCTCGGTCTTTCGACTTTGAGCATGGGAGACAGGGACTCGTGAACGGCACGGCAGATCGCTTCGATTCGCGCTTCGCCTTGACTCCGGAGCGCTCGTGACATCGATTCGCACCGCTCGACCGCACGAGTTGCAGGCGCTGTGGGCCATCCGGGAACGGTCTGCGCGGGTGGGCTGCGCCCACGCCTACAGCCCGATGCAGCTCGATGCGTGGCTGTCGGGGCCGCTGCCGCAAAAGGTCGCCGCGCTGATCGAAGACCAGTGCGTCGTCGTCGCCGAACGCGAGGGCACGCTGGTGGGTTATGGCGCGCTCGACCCGGGATCGCAGGAGGTCGAAGCCGTCTTCGTTGATCCTTCGGCCGCTGGCCTCGGCGTGGGTCGGGCACTGCTCGACGCCGTGGAGACCCTCGCGATCTCGAAAGGCATTCTTGCGCTTCGACTCGATGCCACACCCAATGCCGAATCGTTTTACCAAGCGGCTGGCTACGTGGCCGTCCGACGCATCGACCACACGGTTTGCGCCGGGATCGCGCTCCCGGCCATCGTGATGCTGCGGCAGCTGAGCGCTGCGGACTGAATGCGCGTCCGTTCGCACCCTGCCGCCCCGGAACCGATGAACCCGGCGCGCGCGGTTCGGCGCCCCTGCGGCGTCAACGCATCGTTCATTGCCGCGTTGGGTCCGCTTTCGCTGCCGGAGTCGCCATGCCTCGCCTGATCCTGTTGTTGCTGTTCGCCGCGCTGTCGGTGCGCGCGGCCGATGCGCGCTTCGATGCGGTGGATGCATCGGTCGATGCCCTGGTCGCGGAACACCGGCTCGGTGGCGCGGTGCTGGTGCTGGCGCAGGACGGCGTGGTGGTGCATCAGCGCGCGTATGGCGGGTATGCGCTGAACACGCGGGTGCCGATCGCGTCGGCGAGCAAGTGGCTGTCGGCGACGCTGATCGCGCGGCTGGTCGATCAGGGCCGCATGCGCTGGGACGATCCGATCTCGAAATACCTGCCGGACGCCCCGGCGGACAAGCGTGCCATCACGCTGCGCCAGCTGTTCTCGCTGACCTCGGGCATTCCCGGGGGCGATCTCGTCGGCGGCGCCGGCTGCTTGTCCAATCGCGACATCGCCTTCGAGGCTTGCGCGCGCCAGATCCTCGACCTGCCGCTGACGGCCGCGCCCGGCACCGTCTTCGACTACGGCGGCAATTCGATGCAGGTCGCGGGTTATCTGGCCGAGCGCGCCACCGGGCAACGCTGGGCCGAACTGTTCCGACGCGAATTGGCCACGCCGCTCGGGCTTGCCGACACCGCCTACAGCTACTTCCCGAGCATCGACGCCGCCAATCCGCGCATCGCCGGCGGCGTGTTCGCGACCGCGGGCGACTACCTGAAACTGCTGCTGATGTGGCGCGCACACGGCAAGGCCGGCACGCAACGGCTGCTGGACTCGGCCACGCTCGGCGACATGGACCGCGACCACACCGTCGGCACGCGCACACTGTCGACGCCCTTGCCGGGCGGCGGTTACGGCCTCGGCCACTGGATCGAACGCAAGGACGCGAATGGCCACGCCACCCTGATCGCCAGCCGCGGCGCCTTCGGCTTCACGCCGTGGATCGATACGCGTCGCGACATCGCCGGCGTGTTGCTGGTGTTCGGCGACAACAGCACGGTCGGCGACGACGTGACCGCATTGATCGACCAGATCGCGACCGTGTTGAACAAGGACACGGGCACTGTGCCCTTTGCCGATTTCGGCGGCATCTGGTGGCGCCCGCAGGAATCCGGCAGCGGCTTCACCCTGGTGCAACGCGCCGATCATCAATTGACCGGCACCTTCTACACCTTCGATGACGCGGGCGAACCGCTGTGGCTGGTCTTCAGCGGCGGCCAGTGGCTGTCGTCGACGCGCTGGCGCGGGTCGATGCATCGCACGCGCTACGCGGGCAGCGGCGCGCTCAGCAACGGCGTCGATCCGGCGCGGATCAGCGCCGAAGCCTACGGCGAGATCCAGTTCGACTTCGTGGACGCCCAGCGTGGCCAACTCATGCTGGCCTTCCCGCAATCCACGCGCACGCTGGCGATCGAACGTTTTCCGTTCTGACGCATCGCGGCCATGACCACCGGCAGCGGCGCGACCCGCCGCGGCGCGCGACGATGCCGCCGCCGTCGAGGAGATTCGCATGCGCCTGTGGTCGATCCCCGTGCTGGTCCTGTGTGCGCTGCCGGTGGGCGCCAGCGACTCCGTGCCCAATCCGCCCGCCCCGCCGAAACCCGGCGAAGCCTGCACCGCCGGCCACTTCCGCGACTTCGATTTCTGGGTCGGCGAGTGGGATGTCTACGGCCCCAAGGGCAAACCCGTCGGCCACAGCCGCATCGAGAAGATCCTCGGCGACTGCGTGATCTCGGAACACTGGCAGGGCCAGGGCGGGACGGACGGACGCAGTCACAACATGTTCGACAGCGCGCGTGATCGCTGGACCCAGTTCTGGGTCGACAACGGCGGCAATGCGCTGTTGCTGCACGGCGGCCTGAAAGATGGCGCGATGCTGCTGCAGTCCGACGACGGCACCCAGCGCATCACCTGGACGCCGCAGGCCGATGGGCGCGTGCGCCAGCACTGGGAATCGAGCAAGGACGGCGGCCAGACCTGGACCACCGCCTTCGACGGCTGGTATCAGAAGACCGGCTCGTCCGCGCCGACACCGGCCTCGTGAAACGCGGCGCGATCAGGCCGCGCGCTTGATCGCAGGCGGCGCCTCGGCCAGCAGATGACCGTAGAGGTCCTTCGGATCGGCCAGGTTCGGGATCAACCCGACCGGTGCACCGAGGCCCAGCTCCTTCGCCAGATCGCGCAGCAGGCGCAGCGCCGAGTAGTCCTCCAGCGCGAAACCGACCGAATCGAACACGGTGATGTCGCCGTCCATGGCGCGGCCGGCGGCATCGCCCGTGAGCACGCGCCAGAACTCGGTGACGGCGAAGTCGGCGGGCATCTGCTGCAGGTCGCCTTCGATGCGCGTCTGCGGTTCGTACTCGACGAACACCGACGCCTGCGCCAGCACCTCGGCATGCAATTCGGTCTTGCCCGGGCAGTCGCCGCCGACGCCATTGATGTGCATGCCCGGTTCGATCATGTCCGGCGTCAGGATCGTCGCATTGGTCTTGTCGGCAGTGACCGTGGTGACGATGTCGGCACCCTGCACCGCCTGCGCCGTGCTCGAACAGGCGATGACGCGCAAGCCCGGCACATGCGCCAGATGCGCCATCAGCTTGGCGGTGGCTTCGGCGTCGACGTCGTACAGGCGGATCTCGTCGATGCCGAGCAGATGGTGGAAGGCGAGCGCCTGGAATTCGCTCTGCGCGCCGTTGCCGATCAGGGCCATGGTGCGCGCGTTCTTGCGGGCGAGGCGCTTCGCGGCCATCACCGAAGTCGCGGCGGTGCGCATCGCGGTGGTCAGGGTCAGTTCGCTGAGCAGGGTCGGCGTGCCGGTGGCGACATCGGCGAGCACGCCGAAGGCCATCACCGTCGGCAGGCCTTCCTTGGTGTTCTTCGGATGGCCGTTGACGTACTTGAAACTGTAGTCGCGCGCGTCGGCGATCGGCATCAGCTCGATCACGCCGACGTCCGAATGCACGGCATGGCGCGGGCTTTTCTCGAACTCGGGCCAGCGGCGAAAATCGGCTTCGAGGCAGTCGACCATGCGTTCCAGCACCTTGGGCAGGCCGATCGTGGCGACGAGGCGGGCGATGTCGTGGGTGGTCAGCAGCAGGGTCATGGCGGTCTCCGCGTTCGGCGCACGACGACGGGTCGTGCCAGGCGGCCATTGTCCGCAGGCCGCTGTCAGCGCAAAACGCCAACAATGCAGCGAATTCGCCAGCTTGCTAGCATTTCGTCACCGCTGACTGACGAAATGCGCAGATGGATGCCCTCGACCAGCAACTGATCGCGAAGCTCCGCCACAACGCCCGCGCCTCGATCGCCGATCTCGCCGCGCAGCTGAAGGTGTCGCGCGGCACGGTGACGAACCGCATCGGCAAACTCGAACGCGAGGGCGTGATCGGCGGCTACACCGTGAAGCTGCGCCCGGATGCCGCACCCGACGAAATCCGCGCCTGGACCAGCATCGCCGTGGAGGGCAACCAGCAGTCCGTCATCCGCGCCTTGCTCGGCGAACCCGGCATCGCCGCCCTGCACGACACCAACGGCCGCTGGGACCTGCTCGCCGACCTGCGCGTCGGCAACCTGCAGGAACTCGCCGCCGCCCTCGAACGCATCCGCCGCATCAAGGGCATCAGCGCCACCGAGACCAGCATCCACTTGCAGAGTTATCGGGGCTGAAGCACCCGTTGCTCAGGGGCCTGCGCTCGGAGATGCCACGCCAGAATCCGGCATGCCTCGTGTTCCGGGTCGGGGACAAACCGATTGCAGTCCGTCGATGTGTTCGTGCAAGTCAGCGGGAACCGAACCCCACAACGGATCAAGAATGAAGTCGATTCCCTCGCGACGAGCGAGCTTGGCCGCAGGAACAAAATCTGCGTCGCCAGCGACCAGAACGATCTGATCGACTTGATGCTTGTATGCCAACGAGGCGATATCCAATCCGATCTTCATGTCGACGGCCTTCTGCCGCACGCCCGGCTCGAAGTCTTCGTCTGACAACTGCGCCCAATCTCGTTCTCGTCTTCGCAGTTGCTTCAAGACCACCGGCTTGAGTTGCCAATCGGCGAAATCGCTCAGCCTTCCCAGCCGCAGCGCAACCTTGCGTTGCCGCTTCAGCGCTTCATGCAATGCAAGTCGAAACACCGCCGGCTCCGTCTTCGACATGTCGACGGCTCGTCCGGAAATCGGCAAGTGCAGCTTTTTGGTCAGCGGAGGACAGTCGTAGAAGAAGATTCGATACAGATCGTTCCGGGCACGCTCCAGGCGTCGGACATGATCGACCGCCAATCCGAGCACCGCGGCGGCAACGACATCGGGATTGTTCCCCGCCTTTGACGGGAAAATATGGGGAAATCTCCGGAGAAAGAACCCGCCATCGACCAATACCGCCGTCTTCATCGTCAGGGCTCCCAAAGAAAAACCCCCGGGTTCGGCTTTCGATGAATGACCGCTGTTGCGGACCGAAAGCGTACTGCCGAGGGTTGGATGCGGAGAATCTAGGACTGCTGAACAGTCGTGTCAATTTTCTCGTCAAGCAACAAGAGGTGGCGGTTCCTATGGCCGCCGAGCCGACGGGTCGAGGACAACAGTTGAGACCAGCATCCACCTGCAGAGTTATCGCGGCTGAAGATTCCTGCCGGTTTTTCCGCGCGACTGCGTTTTCGGGCGCAGGTCCCCATGGAAACCGCCGTCATGCCCCTGCTTCGCCCGCTCTGCCTCCTCGCCCTCGCCGCTGCCGCGCATTCGGCCATGGCGGGCTCGATCGCCGTCGACTACTTCAGCGAGCTGGACGGCAGCTTCAATCCGGGACTGCCGGGGCGGGTGCCGCTCCTCTACGACCAGTCCGGCACCAGCTTCACCGACATCGGCGTCAATGCGTTCTCCGATTCGACGGACGGACGCATCACCAGCGTCGCGCAGGTCGACATCAACAACGCCGATACCAACCTGGTCGGCATCGGGCTGGCCCGGCACCTCTACAACGGCACGATCGACACGAGCTTCCAGGGCACCGGCAAGCGGGTGAAGGACGCCTTCCTGACCAGCGTCGTCGATGCCTGCCGCGACCCGAACGGCCGCATCGTGGTCGCCGGCATGACGCCGGGCGCGAATGGTTCGGCCGGCAACAAGGATCTTGCGCTCGTCCGCTTCAATGCCGACGGTTCGGACGACCTGAGCTTTGCCGGCGACGGCGGCGTCGCATTCAGTCGCGGCGACGATGCCGTCGATCACGACGAAGCCATCCGCGATGTCGATTGCCTGGCCAACGGCAACATCCTGATCGCCGGCTGGTACGACGACGGCGACGCACGGTTCGGTTTCGTCGCCGAAATGCCGTCCGACGGCACCACCCCATCCCTGCGCAGCTACGTCTTCGGTGCGTCCAGCGGCGGCACGGCGACATTCACGTCGGCTGCCGAAATCGACAGCGGCATCGTCGCCACGGCCTTCCTGACCGGCACATCGGCCTACGGCAAGGTCTTCTTCCTGAGCCCGGGTCCGGGCAACTACGTCGCCACCGCCAGTCGCTCGCCGTTCGACGTCGGCGGCGGCATCACGATCCCGAAATGCCTGTCCTTCGCCGAACCGCAACTGTTCGGGGTCGCGATGCTCGCCCCGGGCGACTACGTCTTCTCCGGCATCCGCAAGAGCGGCGGGATCAATTCGCCATTCGTGATGCGCGCGCAGTTCGGCGAACAGCTGCTGGTGAATTGCACGCCGGTCGACAACGGCGTCGACAACGCCTACGTCACGCCGCCGGTCACCCTTTCGAACCACGTCTTCGTCGCTGCCGGCTTCCAGCCCTTCGGCAACGGCCCGCTGACCAGCCGCCTGAGCGGCCTCGTCGCACCCGCGAACGGCGGCGCGCTCGCGATCGCACCCGGCTTCGGCATCGCCGGGCTGGCGCAATGGAGCTTTCCGTACCAGACCGCGAGCGCCAACAACAACCGTTCCTTCGTGCAGCGCCTCTACCTCGACCCCGCCTACAGCCTGATGGCCGTCGGCACCCGCGTCTGGAACGGCAACGACACCGACGTCGCGATCACCCGCCTCGGTTCGCAGGGCCTGTTCAACAACGGCTTCGAGACGCCGATCGAGTAGCCCGAAACGACAAGGCCCGCGGGTGCGGGCCTTGTATCGCGCATGACGGCGGCAATGGATTACATCGCCTTGATCAGCTCATCCGCGAATTCCGAGCACTTCACTTCCTTGGCGCCGTCCATCAGGCGGGCAAAGTCGTAGGTGACGGTCTTGTGGCCGATCGCCTTGTCCATCGCGGCGATGATGGCGTCGGCGGCATCGACCCAGCCCATGTAGCGCAGCATCATTTCGCCGGACAGGATCACCGAACCGGGGTTGACCTTGTCGAGATTGGCGTACTTCGGCGCGGTGCCGTGGGTGGCTTCGAACACGGCGTGGCCGGTGACGTAGTTGATGTTGCCGCCGGGCGCGATGCCGATGCCGCCGACCTGCGCGGCAAGCGCGTCGGAGAGATAGTCGCCGTTGAGATTCAGCGTGGCGATCACGTCGAACTCGTTCGGGCGCGTCAGCACCTGCTGCAGGGTGATGTCGGCGATCGCATCCTTGATCACGATGCGGCCGGCCGCGACCGCGGCCTTCTGCTCGGCGTTGGCTTCGGCCTCGCCCTTCGCGGCCTTGGTGCGTTCCCACTGGTCCCAGGTGTAGACCTTGTCGCCGAACTCGCGCTCGGCCAGGGCATAACCCCAGTTGCGGAACGCGCCTTCGGTGAACTTCATGATGTTGCCCTTGTGCACGATCGTGACCGACTTGCGCTTGAACTCGATCGCGTATTCGATGGCGGCGCGCACCAGGCGCTCGGTGCCGTCCTTGGACACGGCCTTGATGCCGATGCCCGAGGTTTCCGGGAAGCGGATCTTGCCGTATTCCTTCGGGAAGGCTTCCTTGAACAAGGCCATGAACTTCTTGTTCGATTCCGAGCCGTGCTCGAACTCGATGCCGGCGTAGATGTCTTCGCAGTTCTCGCGGAAGATCACCATGTCGACCTGCGACGGGTCCTTCACCGGGCTCGGCACGCCCTTGAACCAGCGCACCGGACGCAGGCAGACGTAGAGATCCAGCATCTGGCGCAGCGCGACGTTGAGCGAGCGGATGCCGCCGCCGATCGGCGTGGTCAGCGGGCCCTTGATGGACACGAGATAGTCGCGGCAGGCCTGCACGGTGGCGTCCGGCAGCCAGTTGCCGAACTGGTTGTTCGCCTTCTCGCCGGCGTAGACCTCCATCCAGTGGATCTTGCGGGCGCCGCCGTAGACCTTCTCGACCGCTGCGTCGAACACGCGCACCGAGGCGCGCCAGATGTCGGCGCCGGTGCCGTCGCCTTCGATGAACGGGATGATCGGATTGCTCGGCACCTTCAGCACGCCGTTGTCGATGGTGATCTTGGCGCCGTTCGCGGGCACGTTCAGGATGGGCTCGGCCATGGGTGTTCTCCGGTTGAATGAGGTCCGCGCCGGACCGGCGCGAGGCCGCGCATTGTCGCGGGTTCGCCCGGGGCGGGATAGATGGGGGTGTTTGCCGGCGATGTCGTGACTGCGCCCCGTTTGCCGCTGGCATGACCACATCCCGCAGCGAGGCCGGCCATGCGACATTCCCTGAACCCCCGTTCGATCCTGTTGTTCGCGGCCTGGTTCGCCGCCGCGGCCGACGCCGCCACGCTGACCGTCGGCGGCAGCGGCTGCCAGTTCCCCACCGTGCAGCAGGCGCTGGATCAGGCGGCGTTGACCGCCGAGAACGACGAGATCCGCGTCGCCTACAACATCGCCTACACGCAGCAGGCGCTGACCAAGTCCGATCCCCATGCGGTCAGCGTCATCGGCGGCTACGCGAACTGCAACCTCGCGACACTGCCAACCGGATCGACCCTGCTGGATGGCAGCGGCCGCAATGCCTCGGTGCTCACCGTCAGCAACGGCAGCCTCCATCTGGCGAATCTGGCGATCGCCGGCGGCGCGCCGTTGAACGGTCGCGGCGGCGGCGTGCAGATCCGCGGCTCGGCGCAGCTGACCACGTTCTCGAACGTGCGCATCACCGCGAATCGGGCCCGCGAGGGCGGCGGCCTGGCCATCGTCGGATCGCCGAACCGGACCTTGTCGTTCCAGGCGCAGCATCTCGTGATCGACCACAACTACAGCAGCGTCGCCGGCGGCGGATTCTGGGCGACTTACGCGCAGGCCGTGAAGCAGTCGGCAGGCATGCGCGTCGAATACAACGAGACCAGCGGCGACGGCGGCGGTGCCTGGCTGGGACCGAATGCCGTCGTGCATCTGTGGTCGAGCAAACATCCGAGCGGCTTCGCCGACAACCTCGCCAAGGGCAATGGCGGCGGCGTCGCCCTGGTGGGCGGCGGGTCGCTGGCGATCTTCCACGACGGCGGCCCGGCGCAACCGACCGAACTCTCGCGGAACACCGCCAGCCGCGGCGGCGGCGCATTCCTGTTCGCGAACGTCGCGTCGGCCACGTCGCTGCAGGCCCATGGCCTGATCGGCAACGACAATCGGGCGCTGATCGAGGGCGGATTCGCCGCCGTCCACATGATCGGCGACAGCGGCGATCTGCGCATCGGCGAAGTCCATGTCGATGCCAGCACCTTCTTCGGCGGCGCCGATTGCGATGATCCGCTGGCCTGCAACCTGTTCCGCGGCAATGCCGCGGTCGGGAGCGACGGCGTGCCGCGCAACGGGGCCCTGGTCGCCATTCGCAACGAAGGCAAGGCCGCGGTCGGCTTCGCGCGGTTCTGGAACGCCACCGCGCGCGAGAACCTCGGTCGCGATCTGGTCCATGCGTGGTCGAACGCGAGGAGCGGGTATGCCGAGGAAGTCGAATTCCGAGACAGCCTGGTGGTGCGCAACGTCGTCGAGAAACACCTGATCGAGACCGAAGGCGACGCCGCGCTGCACATCTTCGGCAGCACCTTCGCGCGCAACGAATCCGGCGCAGCCACGCTGCAGGTGGACGACGCGACCCAGGTCGCCTACGTCTACGGCTCGATCTTCGACGACCGTGCCGCCGTGATGGATCGGGTGCCGCCGAGCCAGAGCCTGTTCGCGCTGATGGTGCGCGATCCCGGCGCGACCGACGGCATGGCCCTGGTGTTCCGCGACGACCCGCTGTTCGAGGACGCCGACCACGACGATTTCCGTCTGCGCACCGCGTCGCCGGCGCTGGACCGGATGTGGGACCTGCCGCCGCCGAACGGCGTCGACCGCGCCGGAAACCCGCGCACGGTCGATCTGCCCTGGGTGACGGACGTCATCACGCCGCGCGATCTCGGCTGTTTCGAACTGCAGTAACGCCGCCGATGCGGAACTTGTGCCCATGGCCTGCACTCCATGGGCTCCATGCCGGCCTTGTCGCATCCGCTGACCCTCGAAGATCGCAGTCTTGCGGCCAACCGCCGGCGTGCATGGCGCGAGGCCTGGGCGCAGTCGCTGTTCGTCGGCGGCAGCTACGCCGTGTTCGCGATGCTGGCGATGGCCGCCTGGCTGCGCCTCGATCCGGATCTGCTCGCACCGGCCGCGGACTGGATCGTGGCGCATGCAACGGCCCTGGCCCTGGGCGCGCTGGTCGCGGCGGCGTGGACGATGCGCCGCCGACTCGGCGCGGACGCGCGGCGGCATGCGCAGTCGTCGCATGCGGCACTGCCGGTCTGGCGCGACGCCCAGCGGCAGCGCGACACGCGACTGCGCTGGCAATTCGCTGCCGGCCTGGTCGCGGCCGGCGGCGTGCTCGTCGGCCTGTTCGCCCTGCATGATGCGTCGGCAGCGCTCGGTGTCGCGGGCGCGCTGCGCTGGAGCCTGCTCGCGGCCGTGCTCGCCATCGTTTTCGTGCCGCCGCCGCGTTCCGCGATCGCGGCGACGACTGCCGCCTCGCCGCGACTGGCCGCCGCACCGCGATGGATCGCGGCGCTCGCGACGCACGACTTGCCGCATCTGCCGCAATGGTGGTGGCAGCGCGCGGGGTCGAGCTGGATGCGCGGTCGGGCCGCGAGCGCGCTGGCGACCGGTTTGCTGCTTGCGCCGAGCGAAGCGGCCGCCATCGTGGTGCCGATCACGCTGCTGCTGCTCGCCCTGCTGATCAACGCACTCGACGCCGCGCACCGCCTCGCCGGCGATGTCGCACGACTGCTGGCGGCGCGTCCTGCGGCGCCACGCCGGCTGTGGCGAAACCTGTGGCCGCTGCATGCGCTGCTGACCGCGGCCCTGGTCCTCGCGGTGGCGTCGCTGCTGCATCTGCTCGGCGCGGGTCTCGGGTTCGCGATGCTTGTCGTCGTCGCACTGATGCTCGCCGCCAGCGTCGACCTGCTGCTCGCCGTCGTGCTGCGCGACGCGCCGCAACGACTCGGCATCGCGCGCACGCAATGCCTGATCCTGGCCGCGGCCCTGGCCAGCGCCTTCGCGCCGCTGGTCCTGCCCGGCGCGATCTTGCTGCTCGCCGCGCTCGCGCGGCGCGTGGCACGCGACGATGCTCATGCTTGAGATCGACGGGTTGACGGTCGAACGCAGCGGCCGGCGCGTGCTGGACGGCCTCGACTGGCGCGTCGCGCGCGGCGAATGGGTCGGACTGATCGGTGCGAACGGCACCGGCAAGTCGACCCTGATGGGCGCCGTGGTCGGTCTGGTCGACACGCATGCCGGGCAGGTGCGCGTCGGCGGTCACGACGTGGCGACGCGCACGTCCGCGGCCCGCGACCTCTGTGCCGTCGCCATCGCGCCCGAACGCCTGCCGGACGGCTTGACCGTGCGCCAGATGCTCGAACTCGTGCACGCCGCCCGCGGGCGGCCGGCGAACGCGTTCGCGGCCTCGCTGGCCTTGACGGAACGGCTCGGCCTGTCGCCCTGGCTGGATGCCTTCCTCGGCGCCTGTTCGCTCGGCACGCGCCAGAAGGCCGGCATCGTCGCCGGACTGTCCAGTCGCGCCCCGCTGTGGCTGCTCGACGAATCGCTCAATGGCCTCGATCCGGTCAGCGCCTATGCGTTCAAGCAGTTCCTGTCCGAACAGCAGCAGCGCGGCGACACCGCCATCGTGCTGGCCACACACGGCATCGAACTGGCCGAGCGACTGCTGACGCGCGTCTGCGTGTTGCGCGACGGCCGCATCGGCGACGATGTCGATCGCGACCGTCTCGACGCCATCCGCGCCGATCCGGCGCAATCCGTGGAAGCGGTGCTGGTCGCGGCCATGCGCAGCCGCTGAACCTCGCGGCCTTCACGCCGGCTGCGCATGCGGCCTTGCACGCTGACGCGATGTGGCACGTTGTCTGGTTCAAGCGCGATCTGCGCAGCGAAGATCACGCCGCGCTGAACGCGGCCGCCGCGCGCGGTCCGACGCTGCCGCTGTACGTCGTCGAGCCGGAACTGTGGTCGCAACCGGACGCCAGCGGCCGCCAATGGGCCTTCGTGCGCGAGTCGCTGCAGGCCTTGCGCGAGGCGCTGGCGCAACTCGGCCTGCCCCTGGTCGTGCGCAGCGGCGACGTGGTCGCCGTATTCGCGCGATTGCAGCGCCAGCACGGCATCGCGGCCATCCATGCGCACCAGGAGACCGGCAACGACTGGACCTTTCGGCGCGATCGCCGCGTCCTCGGCTGGGCGCGCGACCAGGGCATCGCGCTGACCGAGCATCCGGCCTTCGGCGTGGTGCGGCGTCTGCGCAGCCGAAACCGCTGGACGGCACAGTGGGAGCAGGTGATGGGCGCACCGATCATGCCGCTGCGCGTTGCGCCGCAACCGCCGCTGCCGTTCGATGCCGGCGCCATTCCCGACTGGCCCACGCCGGCACCGGGCAACGATCGCTGTCCCGACCGTCAGCGCGGCGGGCGTGCCGAAGCCTTGGCCCTGCTCGACAGCTTCCTGTGCGAACGCGGTCGCCACTACACGCGCGAGATGTCGAGCCCGTTGAGCGCGGCCTCGGCGTGTTCGCGGCTCTCGCCGCATCTGGCCTGGGGCACGCTCGGACTGCGCGAACTGGTGCAGCGCGTGCGCCATGAGCGCGCCCGCGCCGGCGACGCCAGCGATGTCGATGCGTTCGCCCAGGCCGAATGCGGCGACGCGCTGGCGCCGCGCGACGCGCGTCGCAGCCCGAATCCGTGGCGGCGGTCGCTGGCCTCGTTCGAGTCGCGCCTGCACTGGCATTGCCATTTCATCCAGAAGCTCGAATCCGAACCCGAGATCGAGTTCCGCAACGTGCACCGCGGCTTCGACGGCCTGCGCGAGGCGGCCTTCGACCCGGCGCGTTTCGACGCCTGGCGACGCGGCGAGACCGGCTGGCCCTTCGTCGACGCCTGCCAGCGCATGCTGGCCGCGACCGGATGGATCAATTTCCGCATGCGCGCCATGCTGGTCGCGGTCGCCAGCTACCAGCTATGGCTGCATTGGCGCGAACCGGCGCTGTTCCTGGCGCGCCGTTTCACCGATTACGAACCCGGCATCCACTACCCGCAGGTGCAGATGCAGAGCGGCGTCACCGGCATCAACATCCCGCGCATGTACAACCCGATCAAGCAAAGCCAGGATCAGGACCCGCGCGGCGTGTTCATTCGCCGCTGGCTGCCGGAACTGCGCCGCGTGCCGGACAGCTTCCTGCATGCACCCTGGCTCATGGGCCCGGCCCAGCAACGTGCTGCCGGCTGCCGCATCGGCAGCGACTATCCCGCGCCCATCGTCGACCACGAGATCGCGGCACGCGACGCCCGCAGCCGTTACCTGGATTGGCGACGCCAGCCGGGCATGCGCGAACTGGCCGAGTCGGTGCTCACCCGTCATGGCAGCCGCAAGCGCCGGGTCGCGACGCGGGTCGCGAAGGCGTCACCCCAGATCGACCTGTTCGCATCGTGAAGCGTCCGCCGCGTTACACCAAATCGACCTTGCCGACCAAGCCGTGCGCCACCTGCGGCCGCAGCTTCGCCTGGCGCCGGAAGTGGACGCGCGACTGGAACGCGGTCCGGCATTGCTCCGACGCCTGCCGCAAAAAGAAGAGGGCGCCATCGCTGGCGCCCTCCTGATCGGCACTGTTCGACCGGCTTATTCGAAGCCGTCGCCGAAGATGTTGTTGACGACCGTCACCATGGACGGATACAGGCACCAGCGCGTCAGATTGCCGGTGTCGGCGCCGGCGTTGTCGGACACCGTCAGCGTCCAGTTGCCGGAGAAGTCCTGGCCATCGAACGCGGACAGCGCATCGTTCGGCGTGCGCACGCCCCCCACTGCAGGCGGCGTGGCCGCACAGGCCGCTTCGATGGTGCCGTCCGCGCCTTCGTCATCCGCGGTCACGGCGACGTCGTTCGCGCTGCAGCCGTTGGTCGACGCCGGATTGCCGGGACGATCGACCAAGGCCACGGTCGTGGCGCCGTGGGTCAGGGTCATGCGCAGGTCGCCGACCCAGGTGTGGGTGGCTTCGAGGCGGACATTGAGGTCGGTCAGGAGACCGCTGCTGCCGGAGAGCACATTGGTCACGCCGGTCGTGTTGTTGTCCGGAATCGCCACCGAGCCAGTGAAGCAGACCTCGGCCGCCGTGGTGAAGCTGCGCGCGACGGAATTGGTGCCGGCACCGCACGCATTGGTCGCACGCACGCGCCAGTAATACGTCGTGCTCGGTGCCAGTCCAGTAGCCTGAAAGCCGGTGCCGGTGACCGTGCCCGAGCTGACAATCGTGGTAAACCCGGCATCGCTGGCCACCTCGACCGTGTAGCTGGTGGCGGCCGGAATCGCGGCCCAGGTCAGGGTCGGCATGGTCGCGACACCGCTGGCGCCGTCGGCCGGTGCGCTGAGGCTGACGGCCGCCGGTGCGCCGTTGGCCACGGCGACGTTGATGATCGCGTCGCGCACGATCGGCGGACCGCCGGCATCGGTCGCGTGCACATTGATCGTGTAGTTGCCGGTCGCTGCCGCCGCAGCCGTGCCCACGCTCAGCACCGAGACGGTTCCAGCCCCGGCCGGATTGACGACCGGATTCGGCGAATAGGCGGCCGTCGGGAACACCGCGGCATTGATGCCCGGGGTGCTCAGTGTGACCGTACCGGTGTAGCCGACGATGCTGCTGAGCGTGACATTGATCGGCGGCAGCGAGGTGCCCGCGCAAACGCTGGCCGAGGTCGGTGCGACGTTCATCAGGTAGGTGGCGCCGGCGCCGACATTGGTGACACGACCGATGAAGGAGCGCTGGGCCGCACGATTGTCGGTCCAGGTCATGCCGACCGTGGCATTGCCGGCGGCAGTGGAGAGGCCGTTGTAGTCGCCCCATTCCTGGCCATTCGAGATGTTCGGCGAGGTCTGCGCCGTCACCCGGGTTTCCTCGATCCAGCTGGCACCGCCATTGGTCGAGATCACGTAGTAGAAGTCGGTCTTGTCGCGCAGGCCGACACCCGAATTGCGGGTGTCGTAGAACCCGACATGCACGTTGCCGAGCGCGTCGACATCCATCCAGGGATTGAAGCGGTCGACCGTGGTCTGGTCGGCGATCGAATGCGGGGGCGCGGCGCTCTGCCAGGTCGCACCCTGATCGTCGGAGTAACGCACCACGATCCAGCCGTGGCTGGCGGCCGCGGACCCGTTGCCGCCACCGGGACTGCCGGCGGCCTGGTTCTCGTCGACGAAGGCCGCGTAGATGCGACCGTTGCGCGGACCGCCGCTGGTGTCGACATCGGCGGCGACATAGATGAAGGCGCGACGCTGTTCCATGGCCGGAATGGCGAAGTCGAAATCGCCCCAGAGGTCGTACACGGTCGCACTGTTGCCTGCTGCAGGACCATTCAAGTCGACGAAGGTTGCGCCACCGTCGTCGGAGCGCAGCACACGGACTTCGGTGATGGTCGTCGGACTGGCTGTAATTGTGGGCCAGAAGTAGTAGACACGACCTTGAGCGTCCGTGGTGATGTCGCTGCCGATACCCTTTGGCTCGCCGCTCAGTGATACCGACGGCGAAAAGGTCATGCCCGAGCCGCCATTGACGGGTGCCGCGTTCATGCGTGCGAACTGCATGACGTTGCCCTGATGCCAAGTGACGTAGGCGCGACCGAAGAACGGCGACGCCGGCGACTTGTCGACGTGGATGTATTCCTTGTCCGAACTGCCGGTCGACACCGACACCGGACCGAGCCAGTTGGCGCCGTTGTTGAACGACCAGTAGATCTGGGTGCAGAAGCCGCCACCGCAGGTGCCGCCCAAGGTGGCGCCATAGACGATGTCGCCGGCCGGCGACCAGTCCATGGCCGGATCGCAGCACGACCCCGGGAAGGTGCCGGCATTGATGAAGGTGGCGCCGCCGTCGGTGGAGGCGACCATGCGCTGGCCGGGACCGCCGTTCGAGCCGAGCACCATGATGTTCGGATTGCTCGGGTGGTATTCGATCGCGGTTTCGTTGTCGCTGGTGGTGCCGTCGAACGGACCTTCGCCAAGGACCGGCGCGGCCTTCGGCAACGGGTCGGTGGCGTACAGCACCGGCGGCGGCGGATTGGCCGGATCAGGGTGCGTGTAGCGACCGAGTCCCTTCCGCTGCAGCACGCCGTTGCGCAGCAGGCCGCCGAAGCGGAAATAGAATTCCTTGTTGAATTCGCGCGGGTAGTGCTCGTACAGCGGGAAACCCTGGGCCGCCATTTCCTTGCGCTTCTGCACCTTGAAGAAGGCCGGCACGCCGGGAACGAAGCGGTCGTTTTCGGGGATCACGGCGAGATCTTCGCGCGTGAGCTGGTAGTTGCGGTCATCCCACGGACCGAGCGCTTCGAGCGCGGCATAGTCGACCTGCGGGTCGACCCCGCGGCCCTGCTCGATGACCACGTCGTCGGGCTTCGTGTCCTGGGCCAGGACCGGCAAACAAACGAACAAGAGCAGCCCCAGGCTGCGGACCAATGCGCGTGACATGACCAATCCCCAAGAAAACGCCCGATGGGCGTTGGGGTAGTGTAACAATTTAACGTCGCCGGCGCGTCGTCCGGCAGGCCGATCCTAATCGGGTTGTCCGGGTGCGCCTCGAAGCGCTGCGGCCGCAAGGGTGGCGACCGCCGCGGCTGCAAGGAACATCATGGTCGCGCCGTGCCACTGCCACAACGCACCGGCGGCGAGACTGGCGACGAGCAGCGCGATGCCGCCAAGCAGATGGAAGACGCCGAACGCGGTGCCGCGCAACGCCTTCGGTGCGGCATCGGACAACATCGCCGACATCAGGCCCTGGGTGAAACCGAGATGCACGCCCCAGAGCAGCACGCCGATCGCAGCGCCAGTGCGGCCGGGCACGAAGGCGAACACGAGGTCGGCGACCACCAGCAGGATCGCGCCCGTCAACAACAACGCACGCCGCGATATCCGGTCCGCCCACCAGCCGACCGGATACGCAGTCAGGGTGAAGGCGAGACTCATCAGTACCAGCGCGAGCGGCGCCATGCCTTCGCCGAAGCCGGCATCGCGCATGCGAATGACGAGGAAGCCTTCGCCGAATCGCGCCAGATTGAGCAGGAAGGCGAGTCCGACCACGCGCCAGACCGCAGCGTCGAGCGCGCGCCACTCGCGCAGGCTGAGCTGAACCTTCTTCTCGGCCGCGTGCTGTTCCGGTTCGCGCACGTAGACGAGCAGCACCAGCACCGCCAGCAGGCCCGGGATCGCCGCGAACCACAGCGCCGCGCGCGCATCCAGCAGCCATGCCATCAATCCCATCGCGCCGAGCGGGCCGATCACCGCCCCGACGGTATCGAGCGACTGGCGCAGGCCATAGGCGGCACCGCGTTGCTCCGGCGGCGTGACATCGGCGATCAGCGCATCGCGCGGCGCGCCGCGGATGCCCTTGCCAAGTCGGTCGAGCAGGCGCGCGCCGAGCATGAAGCCGGCGCCGTTCACGAGCGGGAACACGAGTTTCGTCAGCGCCGACAGCCCGTAGCCGGCGACCACCAGCGGCTTGCGCCGACCGATGCGGTCGCTCAACGCCCCCGAGAACAGCTTGACGATCGACGCGGTCGCTTCGGCCGCGCCTTCGATCAGGCCGATCATCACCATGCTGGCGCCGAGCGGCCCGGCCAGCAGCAGCGGCAACAGCGCATGCACCAGTTCCGACGAGACATCGGTCAGCAACGACACGATGCCGAGCGCCCAGACCGTGGTCGGCAGCCGCACCCGCTTCATGGCTTGTGCTCGCGGGCGAGGTATTCGCGGCTCTGCATCTCGATCAGCCGCGAAACCGTGCGTTCGAACTCGTGGCGATGACGCTCGCCGCGATACAAGGCCAGCGGTTCGGCCTCGGCGCTGAGCACGAGGTTGACGTTGCGGTCGTAGAACTCGTCGACGAGGTGGATGAAGCGCTTGGCCGCATCCTCGCGTCGCTGCGTCGCGTCGAACTGCGGCACGCCGGAGACGAACACGGTCTGGAAACTGCGCGCGATCTCGATGTAGTCCGCGACCGCGCGCGGACCTTCGCAGAGCGCGGCGAAATCGAACCAGACCTGATCGTCGGCGATGCGGCGCAACGGAATGTCGCGATCGTGCACGCGCAATACCGTGTCGGTGCGCAAGTCGCCGGGCGCGAGGTCGTCGAACATGCGCGCCAACCGTACCTCCGCTGCGGCATCGGCTGCGGCCAGATACACGCCGGCTTGGGTCAGGGCGCGCAAGCGATAGTCCATCGCGCTCGCCAGTTCGATCGCCTCGCAATGGCGCTCGATCAGGGCGATCGCGGGCAGGAAGCGCGCGCGTTGCAGGCCATGTTCGTACAGCCGCTGCGGCGGCAGGTTCGAGGTGGTCACCAGGGTCGCGCCGGTCTCGAACAGGTGCGTCAGGAATTCGCCGAGGATCATCGCGTCGCCGATGTCCTGAACGAAACATTCGTCGAGGCAGAACAGGCGCGCCTCGCTCGCGAAACGTTGCGCGACGAGCTTCAGCGGATCCTGTTCGCCGGCGACCTCGCGCAGGCGCTCGTGGATGCGGCCCATGAAGCGATGAAAGTGCAGGCGCAGCTTGCGCGGGCCCGGCAGGGTGTCGTGCAGCAGGTCGATCAGGAAGGTCTTGCCGCGCCCGACACCCCCGTACAGGTACAGCCCGCGCACCGGCGGCACCTTGCGGTAACGCGACAGGAAACGACTGAAACCGCCTTCGTCGGCGCGCTCGACCAGTTGCGCGTGGATGCGGTCCAGCACCGGCAGCAGCGCGCGTTGCGCCGGGTCGTCCTGACGATGCCCGCGTTCGACTTCGCGCTGGTAGGCGGCGCTCGGGATCATGCCGGCGGCGGCAAGTGCGATCCGACGAAGTGGCTGATCGTCGCGCGCAGTTCGAGCAGGCGGCCGTGGAAGAAATGCGAGGCGCCGTCGAAGCGCACCAGTGTCGGCGCCGGATGACGTTGCGCGACCCAGGCACGAACCTCGGCCGGATCGACCACTTCATCGGCATCGGGCTGGATCACCAGCCACGGGCACGCCGGCTCGCGGAAACCGGCGACATCGCGGCGGCCGACGGACGGCGCCAGCGACACCAGCACATCCGGATGGATCTCGGCGGCGCGCATCATCGACACGTAGGCGCCGAACGAAAAACCGGCCAGCACGAGTTGCGCGCCCGGGCGCGTGGCGCGAATCCAGTCGCAGATCGCGACCAGGTCGGCGCCCTCGCCGAGACCGTCGTCGTGTTCGCCGGCGGACTGGCCGGTGCCGCGGAAATTGAAGCGCAGCGTCGCGCAACCGAGTTCGCGCAGCGCCTGCGCGGCGCTGGTCACGACCTTGTTCGTCATCGTGCCGCCGTGCAACGGATGCGGATGGCAGACGACGCCGACGACATCGCGATTCGGCATCGTCGTCGGCCAATCGACCGCGGCCTCGATCGCGCCGGCGCCGCCCTGCAGCAACAGCGGACCGGAGGCCTGCGGAAAGGCGGCGGGCTGCATCGCGATCAGTTCGCCGGTGTCGGCGCCACCGCCTGCGGCTTCAGGCGCAGGCCCAGCAGCAGCGGATCATGATCGGAACTGCGATAGACGTCGGGACGGTACCGCGTCTTCAGCGCGCGGCGGTCGTAGTCGGGCTCGTCGTATTCGAAACCGGGCGATTCGTCGGCATTGATGTGCCATTCGCCGGCGCCGCCGATGTGGGCGGCCAACGAGGCGCTGGCCAGCGCGTGGTCGAGGCGGCCGGAGTTGCCGCGGAACACGTAGCTGTACGCCGGCTCGCTCATGTGCGTGGCGACCGCGTCGACGAAGCCGCGATTCACCAGGTGACGGACCGGGTCCTCGTTGCCGTAGGCATTCAGATCGCCGACGAGCAGCACGCGATCGTGCCCGGTCTTCAGCGGATCGGTGGCCAGCCAGTCGCCGAGCACGCGGGCCGATTCGACGCGTTTGGCGTTGTAGCAGCCCTGGCCGTCTTCCTGATCCTGGTCCGGACCGTCGGCGTCCTGGCATCCCTTCGACTTGAAGTGATTGGCGACGACGACGAAGTCGAGTTCGCCGGCCACGAAACGCTGCGCCAGCGGCGGCCGCGACCATTTCGCGAACGGCCCTTCGGCCGTGAATACCGCCTCGCCCTGCGTCTGCACGCGGCTCTTGCGATAGATCAGCGCGACCGCGATCAGGTCTTCGCCGATGCGTTCCGCGGCAGGCTGGACGAAGGCATAGTCGCCGCGCTCCGGGCCGCGGGCCTTGTTGAGGGCGCGCACCAGTTCGGCCACCGCCGAGGTCTCGGCATACCCGTCGTTCTCGATTTCCATCAGCGCGACGATGTCGGCGTCGAGGGCGTCGAGCGCGGCCACGATCTTCGCGCCCTGGCGCTTGAACGCGTCGACGTTCTGGGCGCCGCGCTCGGTCGGGAAGCCGCCGCCCTGGCCGTCGCCGTTGAAGAAGTTCAGCACGTTGAAACTGGCCACGCGCAGATCGCCGTCGACTGCCGGCGCCTGGGTCGGGCGCGGCGCCTGCACGACCGAACCGATCGGCGCGACCAGTTGCACGCGGTAGTCGCCGTCGCGCTGCTCGAGCACGCCGTCGATGCCGCCGACCTGGGAATCGACGCGATACGGCGTTTCCGGCGTCAATGCGGCCGGCAGGTGCCAGAGCTTCTTCGGGAATTCGTCGAGGCGGGCGTCGTCGAGGATCAGGCGCGTGGCGGCATTGGCGTCGGCCAGCGCGCGCGCCTCCTGCCCCGGGATGTGGCGTTCGGTCGGCGCGTAATCGCGGCCGTCGAACGAGACCGTCAAGGCGCCATGGCGCAGCAGATCCTCATTGCCGACCAGCGACACCGGCCCGGCGACGGCGATGCGTTCGCCTTCGTGGCGCTCCCAGTCGGTCGGCGCGTTGCCCGCAGCGGCCACCACGCGCGGCGCGACGACGAGCGGCTTGCCGTCGCAGCGGATCAGCTGGCTGACTTCGATCAGCGCCGTCTGCGAATCCGGTGCGGCGCCAAGTTCGGCCACGGTGGCGCGCACGCGCACGCGGCTGCCGACCGGCCAGTCGAGTTTCTCGGCATGGCGCACGAAGATGCCTTCGGAGGTGGCCGCGTCGGCGTCTTCGCTGCCGGGCTCGGACACCAGGTAGAAGCCGCCGAGACCATCGACGAACTTGGCGCCGATGCGCGCTTCGACTTCGACGTTCTCGCCGACCAGCGCGCTCATCGCCTGGCTGCCCTGGACGGTATGGATCGCCGCGGCCAGACGGCCGCATTCAAGCGGGCCGTCGCCGACGACCGGCACGCCATTCGGTCCGATCTCGGGTTCGCAGCCGGTGACGAACAGACTGGCCGCGACAGCGATGGCGGTGACAAGGTGCTTCGGATTCATGCGTGTTCCAGTGCTGCAAACCAAGGCGCCGCCCGAAGGCGGCGCACTGAGCCGTTGCGTCCGAGACATCGGACCGGGACGGGTCATTTCAGATTGTCGACCATCCACTGCACGGTGGCATGCACCTGTTCGTCGCTGAGCGCGGGGTTGCCGCCGCGCGCCGGCATCACGCCGGCACTGCCGGTGAAGCCGTCGGTCGCGTGCTTGACCAGGGTGTCGATGCCCTGCGCCGTCCGCGCCGCCCAGGCGGCCTTTTCCAGCTTCGGCGCGCCGCCGGCGCCCGAGGTGTGGCAGGCGCCGCACAGGTTGTTGAAAATCACCGAACCGTCCAGCGTGCCGTCATAGGCCACCTGGCCCTTGGCGGCTGCGGCCGCGGCGGCCTTGGCGGCTTCGGCGGCAGCCTTGCCGGTTTCGCCCGAGAACACGTCGCCGACGCTGGCAATGCGCGCATTGGTCGCGGCGATGATCGCCTTGTTCTCTTCGCGCGGCTGACTGCCGTAGATGTGCATCGCGCCGAGGATCAGCAGGATCGCGAGCACCATCAGACCCAGAATGAGCTGGGCGAAGTGCTTCATGAAGGTCAGGTCGTGCTTGTTCATTGCAGGTCTCCACGACCGGAACGGGCTGCGCGGGCAGCCGTTGCGGCAGGCAGGAAAAAGGGTCTCGCCATTGTGACGGGGCGGCGCCTGTGCGGCAAGGCGAAAACGCCCGCGGGCCCGCCTCAGACGTCGCCGTCGGCCAGCCAGCCCTCGCCGCTGCCGCGGTTGAACACGCGGTCCGCGTCCAGCACGATGCCGGCCGGCACCGCTTCGGCGCCCTTCATGCGGTAATAGATCGGTCCGAAATCCGGGTCGACCGTGGCCTTGAACAGCTGGTCGAAACTGTCGATGACGAAATAGGTCTTCTGGTAGGTGTCGATGCGATACCGCGTCTGCATCACCCGCTGCAGGTCGAAACCGATGCGGTTCGGCGCCGCGGATTCGAGACAATGGATCGACTCGCCTTTCGAGGAGAGGATGCCGGCTCCGTAGATGCGCAGACCGTCGGCGGTGTCGATCAGGCCGAATTCCACCGTGTACCAGTACAGCCGCGTCAGGTTCGCGAGCGGCTCTGGACCGAAGGTCGAGGCGCGCACGCCGCCGGCGCCGTAGGCCTGCATGTAGTCGGCAAACACCGGGTTCATCAGCAGCGGCACGTGCCCGAACAGGTCGTGGAAGAGGTCGGGTTCGCTGATGTAGTCGATCTGGTCGGGGCGGCGGATCCACCAGGTCACCGGGAATTCGCGCGCTGCCAGGTGTTCGAAGAAGGTCAGCTCCGGCAGCAGGCCTTCGACGCCGATCAGCTTCCAGCCGGTCGCCTGCTGCAGATGCACGTTGAGTTCCTCGAACTTCGGGATCTGTGCGTCGCTCATGCCCATGGCGTCCATCGCCGACAGGAATTCCGGGCAGGCGCGGCCTTGCAGGATCTCGCGCTGGCGGCGGAACAACTGCCCCCACACGGCGTGGTCGGTCGGCGAATAACTCGCCCAGGGCTGCGCGACCACGGCAGTCGTGTAGACCGGCACGTAACCCTTGTCGGTCAACTGGTGTTCGACGCGGCGCGCTTCGTTGCTCATGGCTCGATCAAGACGGAAGTTGGGCGCAAGGATAAGCCGTCGGCGACGCAATTCCGTTGCGAAATTGCCGCGCGCGGCCGCAATCACGCAATAATCAGCCCGGAATGACCGCATTCGAGGTTCATCTTGGCCGGGACATCACTTGATCGCACCGATCTGCGCATCCTCGCCGTGTTGCAGCGCGAGGGCCGCATCGCCAATGCCGAACTGGCCGAGCGCGTGCAGTTGTCGCCCTCGCCCTGCCTGCGGCGCGTGCAGCGCCTGGAAGCCGAAGGCCTGATCGCGGGATATGGCGCACGGCTCGATGCCGGTCGCATCGGCCTCGGCCTGCAGGCCTTCGTGCGCGTGCAGCTGTCGCGCCACGACCGCGACGCCATCGCGCGCTTCGCCGAACTGGTGCGCGAATGGCCGGAAGTGGTGGCCTGCTGGGCCCTCACCGGCGACATGGACTACCTGCTGCAGGTCTTCGTCGAAGACCTCGCGCACTTCTCGACCTTCCTGATGGACCGCCTGCTCAATGCCGCCGGCGTCGACGACGTGAACTCGAGCTTCGTGCTGCGTGAAGTGAAACCGCCGGGCGCGCTGCCGCTCGATCATCTCGCCTGATCGCCGCCGGGTCCGCGTCGCGGCAATGGATCATCGCACCCAGGGCGCTTCGCCGCCGGCATCGCGCCCATAACGAAGCCGCGCCTCTTCCGCTCGTGCCGGCGCGACCACGCCCTCCTGCGCGAGCGCATGCAGGGCGGCGATGACGATGGATTCGGCATCGACCTCGAAGAAGGCGCGCAATGCGGTGCGGGTGTCGCTGCGGCCGAAGCCGTCGGTGCCGAGCGTGACGTAGCGGCGCGGCACGAAGGCGCGGATCAGCTCCGGCCAGGCGCGCACCTGGTCGCTGGCGGCGATCACCGGTCCGCGCGTCGGCCCGAGCCGGCTGTCCACGAAGCTCGTGCGCGTGCCGCCGCCGAGCCGGGCTTCGCGCTCGCAGGCCATGCCGTCGCGCTGCAGTTCGCTGTAGCTGGTCGCGCTCCAGACCGCGGCGTCGACATCGAAGTGTTCGCGCAGCAGGGTCCGCGCCCGCAGCACCTCGCTCATGATCGCGCCCGAACCGAGCAGTTGCAGATCGGCGCGTTCGTCGCCCACGCAGCGATACAGCCCGCGCAGCACGCCGTCGCGCACGGCCTCGCGATCGCCGTCCGGCATCGAGGGCATCGGTACGTTGGCATTGCCGACGGTCAGGTACCAGAACGCATCCCGCTGGTCCTGCAGCATGTCGCGCATGCCGGCATCGAGCAGCACCGCGATCTCGTAGGCAAAGGCCGGATCGTGGACGCGGCAGTTCGGCACGGTCGCGAACATCAGCGGCGAGCTGCCGTCCTGATGTTGCAGGCCTTCGCCATTCAAGGTGGTGCGACCGCTGGTGGCGCCGAGCAGGAAACCGCGCGCACGCTGGTCGGCCGCAGCCCAGATCAGGTCGCCGACGCGCTGATAACCGAACATCGAGTAGTAGATGTAGAACGGCAGCATCGGCAGGTCGTGCACGCTGTAGCTGGTCGCCGCGGCGATCCAGGAACTGATCGCGCCCGCCTCCGAGATGCCTTCCTCGAGGATCTGGCCGCTGCGTTCCTCGCGGTAATACAGCATCGTGCCCAGGTCTTCCGGCTCGTACAGCTGCCCGTGCGGCGCGTAGATGCCGACCTGGCGGAACAGGTTGGCCATGCCGAAGGTGCGCGCCTCGTCGGCGACGATGGGCACGATGCGCGGACCGAGCTCGGCGTCCTTCAGCAGGTTGCCGAGCATGCGCACGACCGCCATCGTCGTCGACATCGACTTGCCCTCGGCATCGAGCGCGAAGCCGGCCCAATCGGCCAGCTTCGGCACCGCAACGGTCTGCGTCGACTGCGCACGGCGTCGCGGCAGGCAACCGCCGAGCGCCTCGCGACGCGCGTGCAGGTAGCGCATCTCCGGGCTGTCCGCGGCCGGGCGGTAGAACGACAGCGCCTCGATCGCGGCCTCGTCGAGCGGAATGCCGAAACGATCGCGGAAGGCGCGCAGGTCGCCGGCATCGAGCTGCTTCTGCTGATGCGTGGTCATGCGCCCCTGGCCGCTCGATCCCATGCCGTAACCCTTCATGGTCTTGGCCAGGATCACGGTCGGCTGGCCGCGATGCGCGACCGCCGCGGCATAGGCCGCGTAGAGCTTGCGCGCGTCGTGGCCGCCGCGACGCAGGCGCTCGATGTCGGCGTCGCCGAGGTCGGCGACCAGCGCCGCCAGTTCCGGCGACTGCGCGAAGAAGCGCTCGCGATTGTAGGCGCCGTCGTTCGCCGACAAGGTCTGGAACTGGCCGTCCACGGTCTGCGCGAAGGCCCGCAGCAATTCGCCGTGGGCGTCGCGCGCGAACAGACGGTCCCAGTCCGAACTCCACAGCACCTTGATGACGTGCCAGCCGGCGCCGGCAAACAGCGCCTCCAGTTCGTCGACGATGCGGCTGTTGCCGCGCACCGGGCCATCGAGGCGCTGCAGGTTGCAGTTGATCACGAAGGTCAGGTGGTCCAGGCCCTCGCGCGCCGCCAGCGACAAGGCGCCGATCGATTCCGGCTCGTCCATTTCGCCGTCGCCGAAGAACCCCCAGACGCGACGTTCGCCGGCGTCGCGCAGGCCGCGATGGTCCAGATAGCGCAGGAAACGCGCCTGGTAGATCGCATTGATCGGACCCAGGCCCATCGAACCGGTCGGGAATTGCCAGAAATCCGGCATCAGCCACGGATGCGGATAGGAACTCAGGCCGTGGCCGCCGATCTCGCGGCGATAGTGATCGAGATGGCGCTCGTCGAGGAACCCTTCGAGGAAGGCGCGTGCGTACACACCCGGCGCCGAATGCGGCTGGAAATAGACGAGGTCGGCGCCGTCGCGATGGCCCTCGGCCTTGAAGAAGTGCTGGAAGCCGACCTCGAACAGGTCCGCTGCCGAGGCGTAGGACGCGATGTGGCCGCCCTGCTCGCCGCCCTCGCGGTTGGCGCGCATGACCATGACCATGGCGTTCCAGCGGATCGCGGCTGAAAGCCTGGCCTCGGCCGCCTCGTCGCCCGGGTAGTGCGGCTGCTGCGCCAGCGGAATCGAATTGCAGTACGGCGTCACCCGCGCCCGCGCCGACTGCACGCCGCGCAGCACGGCGTGGTCGGCAAGGCGGTCGAACAGATATTGGGCGCGATCCTTGCCGGCACGGCCCACGATCGCGTCGAACGCCTCCAGCCATTCGCGGGTCTCGTGCACGTCGCCGTCGACCTGTCCGGCGGCGGCACGGGTGAGGCAGCGGCGCGATCCGCCTATCGTAGCCGGCCGCTCGGCGCACGCGGACGGCGGCCTTGCTTGCTCGACGCCGCTGTGCGATTCCATGCGCACCACTTTGCGGGAACGACCATGCCCGATGTCCTGGCCCGACAGGCCGCGGCGCAGCTGCGCGCCAGTTTCGACGACTACCACCGCCGCTTTCGCGACATCACCCAGCGCGCGCGCGGCCGCTTCGAGCGGCGCGAATGGACGCTGATGCAGGCCGATCTGGTCGAACGCATCGAGATGTACGACCGCTGCGTCGCCGAAGCCAGCGATGCCCTGCTCGCGACGCTGCGCGAACGCGCCGGCGACCGCCAGGTTTGGGCGCGCATCAAGCCGGCGTTCGAGGGCGAGATCGCCGGCCTGCTCGACACCGAGCTGTATCAGACCTACTACAACACGTTGACGCGACGCTTCTTCAAGACCCGCGGCGTCGATGCCGACATCGAATTCGTGGCGCTGCGCATCGAACCGACCGACCGCATCACCCACCCGGTGGCGCGACACAGCTACTCCGTCGGCGATTCGCTGGCCGACAGCCTCGACCGCCTGCTCGAGGACTATCCGTTCGACGTGCCCTATGCGAACCGTCGTGCCGACGCGGAAGCGCTCGCGCTCGATCTCGAACGTCGGCTGAGCCATTGGGGCGAACGCCCGATCCGCGCCATCGAGATGCTGGAGACGGTGTTCTATCGCGAACGCCGCGCCTATCTGGTCGGCCGCATCTTCGGCGCCGACCGGTACGCGCCGCTCGTCGTCGCACTCGGCCATGTCGCGAGCGGCGGCATCGGCGTCGATGCGGCCCTGACCGAGCGCGACGACGTGGCCGTGTTGTTCGGCATCACCCGGTCGTATTTCCTCGCCGACTTCGAAACCGTCGGCGACGCCGTGGTGTTCCTGAAGACCCTGCTGCCGCGCAAGGCGGTGGACGAGTGGTACGCCATGCTCGGCCGCCTGAAGCAGGCCAAGACCGAGCGCTATCGCCACTTCTTCCGCCACTTCGAGCAGAGTCCCGAGGTCTTCGTGCACGCGCCGGGCGCCAAGGGCATGGTCATGGCGGTGTTCCTGCTGCCCGACTATCCGCTGGTGTTCAAGGTGATCCGCGACGTGTTCGCGCCGCCGAAGACCGTGGTGCGCCAGGATGTGCTCGCGAAGTACCAGCTCGTGTTCAAGCACGACCGCGCCGGCCGCCTGATCGATGCGCAGGAATTCCGCCACCTGCGCTTCCCGCGCGGCCGATTCGCGCCGGCGGTCCTCGACGAGTTGCTCGGCGGCTGCCGCGAATCGGTGGTTGCCGACGGCGACGACGTGGTGCTGCTGCATTGCTATGTCGAGCGCCGCCTGCGTCCGCTGAACCTGCTGGTGATGGAAGACGCGCCCCAGGAAGCGCGTCGCGCCATCCTCGACTACGGCCAGTCGATCAAGGACCTGGCCATGTGCAACGTGTTCCCGGGCGACCTGTTGCTGAAGAACTTCGGCGTCACCCGCCACGGCCGCGCCATCTTCTACGACTACGACGAACTCTGCCTGGTCACCGAATGCCGCTTCCGCGAACTGCCGAAGCCATCGAACGAGGACGAGGAGATGCATCACGGCGCCTGGTTCCATGTCGACGAACACGACGTGTTCCCGGAACAGTTCCCGCTCTTCCTCGGGTTGAATGCGGAAGATCGTGCGGCGCTGATCGCCACGCACGGCGACATCTTCCGCGCGGACTGGTGGCGCGACCTGCAGGAACGCTTCCGCCGCGGCGATCCGCCGGAGATCGCACCCTACCCGCCGGCGCTGCGCATCGCCGCCAATTGACCGAAGTCAATTGCGGGAGCAGATCACCGTCGCTGCCCCGGAGTAATTGATGCCGGTCAAGTCCGCTGCAAATCGTCGGCCTAGGCTGCGTCCAATCCTTCGAGGACGCAGTCATGCCTACCGAGCTCTACAACAAGGACGGCCACAAGGTCGTCGTCTTCAACGACATGGTGCGCGGCGAGGACGGCGTCCAGGCCAACCAGATGCTGATCATGCGCGGCCGCGACAGCATGCTGCTCGATCCGGGCGGCGCCCTGCTGTACACGCCGCTGTCGATGGCAGTGGCGCGCTACGTGCCACTGAAACAGCTCACCTACGTCTTCGCCTCGCATCAGGACCCGGACGTCATCGGCTCGGTCGACCGCTGGCTGGTCTACACCGGCGCCAAGGTGGTGTGCTCGAAGTGGTGGGGCCGCTTCGTGCCGCACAGCGTGCCGCACTATCTCGATGTCGGCGACGATCGCTACGTGCTGCTCGGCGACGAAGGCGCCGATCTGCCCTTCGCGGATTCCATCCTCGCCTGCCTGCCCGCGCATTTCCTGCACTCGGTCGGCAATTTCAATGTCTTCGATCCGGTCTCGAAGATCCTGTTCTCGGGTGACGTCGGCGCCTCGCTGTACGAAGGCAACGACTACAAGCCGGTCGAGGACTTCGCCGAGCACCTGAAGATCATGGCCGGCTTCCATCGCCGCTTCATGGCCAGCAATCGCGCCTGCCGCATCTGGGTGCAGATGGTGCGCGAACTGGACATCGAAACCATCGTGCCGCAACACGGCCTGCCCTTTGTCGGCAAGGACATGATCAACCAGTTCCTCGGCTGGCTCGAAGGCCTGGAATGCGGCACCGACCTGATGGTCGGACCCGGCCGCTTCCGCACCGAATCGCCCGTGCTGCGCGCCGTCGTGCCGCGCGCCCGCATCGCTTCCTGATGCCCGAATCCCGATTTCCAAACCCCGCTACCCCGGAGACATCCCATGAAAAAGATCGCAACTGCCCTGCTGTTCGTGCTCGCCGCCCCGTTCGCCCAGGCCAGCGACGGCGACTGGCGCTTCACCGTCGGCGCCCACAACGTCGATCCGAAGTCGGACAACGGCAGCCTTGCCGGCGGCGCGCTCGACGTCGAGGTCGGCAACAACTGGCGTCCGAGCTTCACGGCCGAATATTTCCTCAACGACAACCTTGGCATCGAAGTGCTGGCGGCGCTGCCGTTCAAGCATGACGTCAAGCTCAACGGCGCCGACGCCGGCGAAGTCACCCACCTGCCGCCGACCGTGTCGCTGCAGTACCACTTCAATCCGGACGCGAAGATCTCGCCCTACGTCGGCGCGGGCCTGAACTTCACCTGGATCTACAGCGAAGACAGCGCCGGCCCGATCGCCGGCACCGAACTGAAGCTGAAGAACAGCTGGGGCCTGGCTGCGCATGCCGGCGTCGATTTCAAGATGGACAACGACTGGTTCTTCGGCGTCGACGCCCGCTGGATGGACATCGACAGCGACGTCTCGGTGAACCTCGCCCAGGTCGGCACCGTCAACATCGACCCGATCGTCTACGGCTTCTATTTCGGCAAGCGCTTCTGAGCGGGCGTCGACCGCTGGAAGTCACGGGCCGCGTCTCGCGACGCGGCCCGTTCATTTTCTGCTGCCGATTAGGTTCTAGCATCGTGTCCGTCCAATTCCGGACGCGTGGAGATTGCGATGGTCGGCTTTCTGCTGTGGCTGTTGTTGCTGGTGATCTGCTGGCCGCTGGCCCTGCTCGCGATCGTGTTGTATCCGATCGTCTGGGTGCTGTTGTTGCCGTTCCGGCTGCTGGGCATCGTCGTCAATGGCGTCTTCGAATTCCTCAAGGCGCTGATCCTGCTTCCGGCGCGCATCCTGCGTGGGCCGAAGGCCGTCAAGGCCTGATCGGCGCGTGCCATCATCGCGGCGTTCGGTGCCGGACCCGCGATGATGGTCATCCCTGACACATCCGCTGCGCATGCGTTCGGCCTGAGCAGCGACGAGGCACGTCGTCTGCTCGAACGTCATGGCGCGAACCGGATACCTGACGGCGACCGGCGCGGCATCGGTCGCATCCTGCGCGGCGTGCTGACCGAACCGATGTTTCTGCTGCTGGTGTGTGCCGCAGCCCTCTATCTCGCGCTCGGTGACCCGGCCGAAGGCGCGCTGCTCGGCGGTTTCGCCGTCGTCACGATCGGCCTCGTGGTGATGCAGGAGCGGCGCAGCGAACGCGCGCTGGAGGCGCTGCGCGCCCTCGGGGCACCGCAGGCACTGGTGGTGCGCGACGGAGCGACGCACCGCATCCCTGCGGCCGACGTGGTGCCGGGCGATCTGCTGATCGTGGACGAGGGCGAACGCGTCGCCGCCGACGGCGTCGTGCTCGAGGCACACGCGCTGGCCATCGACGAGTCCCTGCTCACCGGCGAATCGGTGCCGGTGCGCAAGCGCGCGCGTCGCGATGACGAACCCGCGGCAACGGAGCTGCCGCCCGGCGGCGACGACCAGCCCTGCGTCTATTCCGGCACCCTGGTCGTGAACGGCGAAGGCCGGATCCTCGTCACTCGCACCGGCGCGTCGACGCGCGCCGGGGCGATCGGTCGTTCGCTGGTCGAGATCGACACGGAAGCTACGCGCCTGCAGCGCCAGACCGGGCGACTGGTGCGATTGTTCGGCACACTCGCCGCCCTCGTCAGTCTCGGTCTGTTGCTGATGCACGGGTTCGGACGCGGCAACTGGAGCGAAGGGCTGCTGTCGGCGATCGCGCTGGCGATGGCGATGCTGCCCGAGGAGTTTCCGCTGGCGCTCAGCGTGTTCTTCGCGCTCGGTGCGTGGCGACTGGCGAAGATCAAGGTGCTGGCGCGCCGCGCCGCGGTCATCGAGACTCTTGGTGCCGCCACCGTGCTGTGTGTCGACAAGACCGGCACGCTGACCGAGAA
>JBGASK010000113.1:0-10714 GCA_044229785.1 Ahniellaceae bacterium | reverse complement strand
AGGTCGAGCCAGTCGATGGTGCGCGACTTCAGCGACGAGGCCGGCGCCGGGGCCGCCATCGGCACGACCGCCAACGCGCGTGTCTTGCCCCCGCGCCAGACCTCGATCTGCAGCGGTTCGTCGAGCAAGGCGTCGCGGATGCGGCTTTGCAGCGGCTCGTCGCCGATGTCGCCGGACACCGGCACGACAGCGCCTGCCAGCGACGTGAGTACATCGCCGACCTGCACGCCGGCCTTGTCTGCAGGCGAATCTTCATAGACGCGGGTGACGCGATAACCGCCACCGGCGGGGCCCTCGATCAAGGCCGCCGTCGTCGCCGTGATCGGCTGCGTCTCGATGCCGATCCAGGCCTTGGGCAGCTCGCGCAGCTTCTTGTCGGCATCGCGCGCCGGCTTGGCATCCAGCACGCTGAGCAACTGCGCGCCATTGCGTTCGACCGCCACGACGCGGCGCGGTGCGGCGCCGCCGTTGTCGAGATCGAGCGCCTGCATGTCGATGCGTGTCGCAACGGACTTGCCGTCAATCGCATGCACGACATCGCCGACCAGCCATGGCGGATGCGCCGTGGCGGCACGTTTGCCGGGCAACACGCCGGTGACGAGCAAGCCGGCATCGCGACCGAGGTAGCGCGAGCGCGCGATGTTCGGCGTCAGTTCGGTGAAGGTGACGCCCCAGGCCTTCACTTCGAGATCGTGCCCGAGATCCGGCGGATACTCCGTCGACACCAGCGCGGCCCGATGTTCGCGACCCTCGCGCAGATACGTCACCGCCATCGTCGCGCCGATCTTGCGTTCGGTCAGCGCACGCAGGAAGGGCGGGACCTGCTCCGGTTCCGCCACCGTCACCGCCTGTCCGTCGATGGCGATGATGCGATCGCCGGCCTCGAGACCCGCCGCCGCCGCCGGTGCGCCGCGGATGACCGAACTGACGAGCACGCCGAGGTCGAATCCCGACCGCTTCAACGAACGCACGCCGAAACCGAAGAAGCTGCGCGGCACCGCGCCGAAGGCGATCAGGTCGGCGACGATCTTCGACGCCACCGGCGCCGGGATCGCGAAGGCCATGTCGCCGCCCATGGCATTGCCGCGGGTGTTGATGCCGACGATCTGGCCACGCAGATCGACGAGCGGACCGCCGGAATTGCCCGGAGAGATCGATGCATCGTGCTGGATCCACGCGTAGAAGCGCGCGGTCGGCTGGTTCTGGCCGAGCTGCTGCTCGTAATCGGCTTCATCCTGGAACAGCGACAGCAGCAGGCGTTCGGGATTGTTCACCACGCCCTGCGACACCGAATGCGCCATGCCCCAGGGCGCGCCCATCGCCATCACAACGTCGCCGGCCTGCAGGTCGTTCTCCGCGGCGAAGTGCGCGAACGGGAAGCCGCCTTCGGGCACGTCGCGAATCTTGAGCACGGCGATGTCGGAGAGCGCATCCTCGCCGACCAGGATGGCGCTCAATTCGCGCTTGTCGGCCAGCACGACGCGGAAACGCTTGCCGTTCTCGGTGACGTGGGCATTGGTCGCGACATGGCCATCGCGGGTGATGATGGTGCCGCTGCCGCTGGACACGCGCAGCTCGGCGCGACCCTGCACGGCGTCCTCGCGCACCACGAAGATGCTGACCACATACGGCAACACCGCGTCGCGCGCGGCCTGCATGCGCGCCTGCGCGCTGCCGGCCTGCTCGATCGTCAGACCCGCATCGGCCCGGGCCAGCGACGCGGCCAGCCCGAGAACCAGCAACGACAGAACCTTGCGCACATCCATCATCCGTTCTGCTCCGGCGCGGCGGCGCCCTCGCCTTCGACCGCGTCGTCGCCCGAAGATTCCTCGGGCAAGGCCTCGACCTTGGCGAGGCCGACCAGGGCCTCGTCGGCCGGCAGGCGAATCAGCGTCACGCCCTGGGTATTGCGTCCGACCTGAGCGACTTCGGCGACACGGGTGCGCACCAGGGTGCCCTGGTTGCTGATCAGCATGATTTCGTAGGCCTCGGTGACCTGCAGCGCACCGACGAGTGCGCCGTTGCGGTCCGAGGTCTGGATCGCGATCACGCCCTGGGTGCCGCGGCCCTTGCGCGGATAGTCGTCGAGCGGCGTGCGTTTGCCATAGCCGCGTTCGGTGGCGGTGAGGATGTCGCCGACATCGGCCACCATCATCGTGACCACGCGCTCGCCTTCGGCCAGCGTCATGCCGCGCACGCCGCGCGCGCTGCGACCGACCGCGCGCACTTCGTTTTCGGCGAAACGCACGGCCTTGCCGTTCGAGGCGAACAGCAGAACGTCGCGCGAACCATCGGTGATCGCGACATCGACCAGGCGATCGCCCTCGTCCAGTTCGACCGCACGAATGCCGATCGAACGCGGACGCGAGAAGTCGCTGAGCGGCGTTTTCTTGACGACGCCGGCCTGAGTCGCGAAGAACACGAAACGGTCGTCGGTGTATTCGCGCACCGGCAGCATCGCGTTGACCTTTTCGCCTTCGTCGAGTTTCGGCAGCAGGTTCACGATCGGGCGGCCGCGCGAATTCGGGCCGGCCATCGGGAACTGGAAGGTGCGCAGCCAGAACACGCGGCCGCCGGACGTGAAGCAGAGAATGGTGTCGTGGCTGTGCGCGACCAGGATGTTCTCGATGAAATCGAGTTCCTTGATCGCGGTCGCCGAACGCCCCTTGCCGCCGCGGCGCTGCGCACGATAATCGGTCACCGGCTGGGCCTTGGCGTAACCGGCATGCGACAACGTGACGACCAGGTCCTGCTTGTCGATCAGGTCTTCGTTCTTCAAGTCCTCCTGATTGTGCTGGATGACCGTGCGGCGCTCGTCGCCATAGGCTTCCTTCATCTCCAGCAACTCGTCGCGGATCAGCGTCAGCAGCAGCACCGGATCGGTCAGGATCGCGATCAGGCCACGGATGGTGTCGAGCAGCGCCTTGTATTCGTCGGTGAGTTTCTCCTGCTCGAGCCCGGTGAGCTTCTGCAGGCGCATGTCGAGGATTTCCTTGACCTGCACGTCCGAGAGTTGGTAGCCGTCTTCGAACAGACCTTCGTGCGCGGCCAGGTCTTCCGGACGCGAGAGTTCCGCGCCGGCTTCGCCCAGCAATGCGCGCACCAGCCCCGGCTCCCAGCGCTTCGCGAGCAGTCGTTCGCGCGCCTCGTTCGGATTCGGCGAAGTCTTGATCAGCTCGATCATCTCGTCGATGTTGGCGAGCGCGACCGTGAGACCTTCCAGCACATGGGCGCGACCGCGCGCCTTGCGCAGCTCGAAGATCGTGCGACGGGTGACGACTTCGCGACGATGGCGCACGAAGGCTTCGAGGATGTCCTTGAGGTTGAGCAGCTTCGGCTGGCCGTCGAGCAGCGCGACCATGTTGATGCCGAACACGGTCTCCATCTGCGTCTGCTGGAACAGGTTGTTCAGCAGCACGTCGGCCTGCTCGCCGCGCTTGACCTGGATGAAGATGCGCATGCCGTCCTTGTCGGACTCGTCGCGCAGACCGTCGGGCGCGATGCCCTCGATCTTCTTCTCCTTGTGCAGCTCGGCGATCTTCTCGATCAGCCGCGCCTTGTTCACCATGTACGGCAGTTCGGTGACGATGATGGCGTCGCGGCCGTCGCTGTCGGTTTCGATCTCGGCCTTGGCGCGGACCAGGATGCGGCCGCGGCCGGTGCGATACGCCTCGATGATGCCGGAGCTGCCGTTGATGATGCCGGCGGTCGGGAAATCCGGGCCGGGCATGTGCTGCATCAGCGCGTCGATCGTGATCTCGGGATCGTCGATGACCGCGATGGTGGCGTCGATCACTTCGGTCAGGTTGTGCGGCGGAATGTTCGTGGCCATGCCGACCGCGATGCCGGCGGAACCGTTGATCAGCAGATTCGGGACACGCGTCGGCAGGACCGTCGGTTCCAGTTCCTTCTCGTCGTAGTTCGGCGCGAAGTCGACGGTTTCCTTGTCGATGTCGGCGAGCAGGTCGTGCGTGAGCTTGGCCATGCGCGCTTCGGTGTATCGCATCGCCGCGGCGGAATCGCCGTCGACCGAACCGAAGTTGCCCTGGCCGTCGACCAGCATGTAGCGCAGCGAGAACGGCTGCGCCATGCGCACCAGCGTGTCGTAGACGGACGCGTCGCCGTGCGGGTGGTACTTGCCGATCACGTCGCCGACGATACGCGCCGACTTGTAGTACGGCTTGTTGCTGTGCGCGCCGAGTTCGTTCATCGCGAACAACACGCGTCGATGCACCGGTTTCAGGCCATCGCGGACGTCGGGAAGCGCACGTCCCACGATCACGCTCATGGCGTAATCGAGGTAGCTCTGGCGCATCTCGTCTTCGATGTTGACGCGGATAATTTCCTTGGCGAACTCGGACATCAGGAATCCCTGCAGAATCAGTCGATTGCACGCCGCCCGAGAAGGCCGAAAAGGGGCCGCGCGAAGCGTCGGATTCTAGCAGGGAACGGGGTCCGAAATCCCGTGTTTTCAGATGCTTCCGAACACCTTGGACATCTTCCCGGCATCCGGCTTTTCGATCACGCCGCGTTCGGTGACGATGGCGTCGATCAGCTCGGCGGGCGCGACGTCGAACACCGGGTTCCAGGCGTCCACGCCCTCGGCGGCGACGCGGTGACCGGCGTGTTCGAGCAGCTCCTTCGGTTCGCGCAGCTCGATGTGGATGTCGCGGCCGTGCGGCATCGCCATGTCGACCGTCGAACTCGGCGCCACGACCATGAATTTCGCGCCGAAGTGCCGGGCCGCGACCGCGAGTTGCAGGGTGCCGATCTTGTTCGCGGTGTCGCCGTTCGCGGCGATGCGGTCGGCGCCGACGACCACCCATTGCACGGCGCCGGTCGACATCAGGTGCGCCGCGGCCGAATCGGCGATGAGCTTGGCGGGAATGCCGTCGGTCAGCAGTTCCCACGCCGTCAGGCGCGTGCCCTGCAGCCACGGCCGCGTTTCGGTGTTGAACACGCGCGACAGACGCCCTTGCGCGCAGGCGGCGCGGATCACGCCGAGCGCAGTGCCGAAGCCGGCGGTCGCGAGCGAGCCGGTATTGCAGTGCGTGAGCACGCCGGAATCCGCTGCGATCAGTGCTGCGCCGAGTTCGCCCATGCGTCGGTTCGCGGCCAGATCTTCGCGCTCGATGGCGACAGCTTCGTGCGCCAATCGCTCGGCCGAGGCGGACTCGCCCAGCACGCGCGCCATGCGATCCAGCGCCCAGAACAGGTTGACTGCGGTCGGGCGCGACGCGCGCAACGCGTCGAGGGCTTCGCGCAGCGCATCGGCATGCACTTGCCCGGTCGATGCATCCGCAGCGGCTTTCGCGGCCAGGGCGACGCCATACGCCGCCGCGATGCCGATCGCCGGCGCACCGCGCACCGTCAGGTTGCGGATGGCTGCAGCGACGTCGTTCGCGGTCGTGCAGACGACGAACTCGGTGCGCAGCGGCAACACGCGCTGGTCGAGCAGGCGCAAGGCGTCGCCCTGCCATTGCACGGCGCGGATGCGGTCGTAACGGTCGTAGTCGATCATGGCTGCAGTGTCCAGGCGGATCGCCAAGCGTAACGGCGCGCACCGCCGCACGCATCCTTGGCGAAGCCCGCGACTGCCGCCATCATCGGCACATGCGCCAATCCAGACTCTCGTTGTGGGATGCCGTCAGCCATGCCGACCGCGAAGCGGCGGAACGCCGCGTCGAGCGGCTGCGCAAGGCCCATCCGAAAGCCGCACGCGACGCCCTGCACAAGATGCTGGTGCGCTCGAAGTGTTTGCAGGCGGGCGCGGTCGGTGCGTTGTCGGCGCTGACCGGTGCGATTCCCGGCGTCGGGCGACTGGCATCATTCGCACTCGGCCCGCTCGCCGACACCGCGCTGGTCAGCGTGCTGCAGGCCGAACTGGTGCTCGAGACCTTCGCGCTCTACGAGTTCGAATTGCCGCCCGGCGCCGAGAAAATGGCCGTGCTCGGCATCGCCGCGACCAACATCGGCGCCGACGAGATCGCGAAACGGACCGGACAGGTCATCGCCGAGACGCTCGGCAAGGGCATCGCCGCCCGCCTGCTGATCAAGGCCTGGCCGCTGGCGAAGATCGGCACCGCCGCCGCCACCAACATCGCCGTGACCTATGCCATCGGCAGCCGCGCGCAGAAGCTCTGCAAGATGCGCGAGGCCAGCCTCAAGCAGTGGCCGGAACTGATGCGTTCGGCGGTCATGATCAATCCGGCGCAGCTGACGGACTGGGCGACAAAGTCCGCACGCACCGCGGTCGACCAGGCCTTCGACATGATGCGCGGCTGGCGCGAGCGCATGACGCAACTGGCACCGACGGCCGAGGTGCCCTTGTTGCCGGAAGCCGCCGCCCAACCGAAGCGCAGACGCGCCGAGACACCGGTCGCCGCCACGCGCAAGGCCGCGGCGAAACGGCGAGCGCCGCGCAAGGCGACCGCGAAGAAACGCCCGTCCTGATCAGTTGACCAGGAACTCGGCGCGACAGCCCTGGTCGACCCAGATCGACTTGTCGTCGAAGCCCCAGCTCACGTTGAAGCGGCAACGCTCGCGGCTGCGCTCGTAGACCAGATCGGCATTCTTGAGTCCTTCGATCGGGCAGACCACGCGGTTCTTGCCGCGGGCTTCGCAAACGACGCGCTCGGCGACCCCATCGCTGCCCTGCTCGCCGTCGCGATAGTAACGACCGTAGCCGCGCTGCGAACTCCAGCCGCGACCGCTGCTGTAGGCGCGTGGCACGTCGAAGTCGGCGCGACAACCCTTGCGCACCCAGATGCCGGTCTTGTCGAAGTCCCAGCTGTCGCCCTGGACACAGGGCGAACTGCTGAGCACCTTCCGTATCTTCACGCCGCCGCTGGTGTCGGCCGTGCAGTAGTTGTCGCGGTCGCGCTTGGACTGGCAGCGGATCACGTAGCCGTCTTCCGCCTGCGCGACATCCGGCAGCAGACCGACGGCGACGATGACAGCCAAGCCGAACACGCCCAGAAAACGCTTCATGACCCACCTCCGAACCGGTTTGCCCGAGTCTAAACCGCTGCCGTGAACCGCGCGCAAAACGCCAGCCGGTCGCGCTGAATGCGCATCGTCATCTTCCCCGAGTCATGGCCCGCCGGCACCGGGCACAAGTCCGGTTGACCTCGAGCCGCCGCACCCTTATAGTCCGCGCCCCCGATGGATCGGGCCGGAATTCCGGGCGGTTAGCTCAGCGGTAGAGCACTGCTTTCACACGGCAGGGGCCACAGGTTCGAACCCTGTACCGCCCACCACATCAAGAAACCTGCCTCCGGGCAGGTTTTTTGTTTTATGGTCCGCACTTTCCGCGCATCGACCGAGGACCGCATGGCCGCAACCGCCTCTTCCGGCAGCAGCAACAAGCTGACGCTCTGGATCCTGATCGCCCTCGTGCTCGGCGCCATCGCCGGCTATGCCATCCACAAGAGCGTTGCCGACCCGACTCCGTGGGTCACGAACTTCGGCCTCGTCACCACCATCTTCCTGCGTCTGATCAAGATGATCATCGCGCCGCTGGTGTTCGCGACGCTGACCGTGGGCATCGCCAGGATGGGCGATGTCGGCGTGGTCGGACGGCTCGGTTTGAAGGCGATGCTGTGGTTCGTCGCCGCCTCGCTGATGTCGCTCGGCCTCGGCCTGCTGCTCGTCAACCTGTTCCAGCCCGGCCTGGCGTTGAACCTGCCGCTGCCCGAGGCGACGGCGAGTTCCGGCATCGCGGCGTCGTCGATGTCGCTGGCGGACTTCGTCACCCACCTGGTGCCGATGAGCATCGCCGACGGCATGGCGAAAAACGAGATCCTGCAGATCGTGGTGTTCTCGATCTTCTTCGGCATCGGCTGCGCTGGCGTCGGCGACAAGTCCAAGGTACTGGTCGAGGCGCTCGAAGGCCTGTCCTACGTGATGCTCAAGGTGACGATGCTGGTCATGTGGTTCGCCCCGTTCGCGGTGTTTGCGGCAGTGGCCGCGGCGATCGCCAAGAGCGGTCCGGGCATTTTCGAGACCTACGCCTTCTTCATGGCCGAGTTCTATCTCGGCATCGTGATCCTGTGGGCACTGCTGTTCGTCGCCGCGTTCGCGGTGCTCGGCGGGCGGGCCGCAGCCCTGTTCAAGGCCGTGCGCGAACCGACGATGCTGGCGTTCGCGACGGCATCGAGCGAAGCGGCCTATCCGAAGACGCTGGCCCAGCTGGAGAAGTTCGGTTGCAGCAACCGCGTCGCGTCGTTCGTGCTGCCGCTCGGTTATTCGTTCAACCTCGACGGCTCGATGATGTACTGCACCTTCGCGGTGATGTTCATCGCCCAGGCCTACGGCATCGAACTGAGTGCCGCGCAGCAGCTGACCATGCTGCTGATCCTGATGGTCACCTCGAAAGGCATGGCCGGCGTGCCGCGCGCTTCGCTCGTGGTCATCGCCGCGACGCTGGCCCAGTTCAACATCCCGGAAGCGGGCCTGCTGCTGCTGCTCGGCATCGACCACTTCCTCGACATGGGTCGCTCCGCGACCAATGTCATCGGCAACTCGGTCGCCACCGCCGTGGTGTCGAAGTGGGAAGGTCAGCTGCGCAGCGAAACGGACATCGCCGCGGATTTGGCGAACGCGGTGTCGACCGAACCGCCGCCGGCGGCCTAGCCGCCGACGCGATTCCGGCCGACCAGCCAGGCGATCATCAGGATCGAAGCGGCCATCACGGCCAAGCCGCCACCCGAAGCGGCATCGACGGGCTGCGTCGGCTGAGCGACGGCCGCACTGACGTGCAGACTGCCGGTGGCCCACGTGAAAAACGGGCCGCCGTTCTCGGAAACGCGCAGGTTGAGCGCATAGTCGCCCGCGGCGGGCGGCGACAATGCGGCCTCGCCGCTCAAGCCGCTCCCGACCGAAAAATCCCCGGCCTGGATCGCCAGCATCAGATCGACCGTCTGGTCGTGGACGTCGAAGTGGAGACTCGTCAGCTCGGTCGGCGAACCGCCGCGCCAGATCGCGTAGGGAACCCAGATCACATGGGCGTCGCTGGCCACGATCGGCGCACCGCCGCCGATGCTGCCGCTGCCCGACTGCGCCGCGCAGTCATTCGGCGCCGCCGACAGGACGATCCATGCCAGTAGTCCGATCCACAGTCCCCGCATCGCGCCGCTCCCCGCTGGATGCTGCGGACGACGCCTGGGTCCACCCGATCCCCCAGCGGCGCGACGGTACCAGGATCAATCCCCGCCGCCACCCCCGCAGCCGCCGCAGCCGCCGCCCGAATCGCCGCCCGAATCGCTGCCCGAGTCGCTGCTGTCCGACGACGATGAGGACGAGGAGGTGTCGCTGCTGGCCGATGTCGATGCCGGATGGCGATAGTCGTGGAAGGCTGCGTAGGCGGTGCCGGCGAACACCCCGGTGCCGACCAGGGCGAGCGCGATCGGCCATTCGTGGTCCCGCGGGGCGCGCACGGCGCGGGCGTGTTCCCGACGCAAGGCGGCGACGGCTTCGCGTCCCGCGCGCGTCTGGTACGGGCGCTTGAACCACAGCACCAGCGTCGCGATCGCGAGCAGCACGCACAACACGACGAGCACGGCCACCGGCCGATCGCGGGCAACACCGACCGCAATCTTCACGATGCCCAGACCCAGCACCAGCAACGGGGCCATGGCCGAGGTGCGTGCCTGCGCGGCTGCGGCTTCGCGGTCCCGGAACAGGCCGCGTTGTTCCAGCATGCGGCGCAACGACGCCAGCGCGCCGGCACTGCGCGTCGCAAGAGTTTCGAGGTTGCCGTCCCGCTGCAGTTCGCGCGTCAGGGCATCGGCAGTGGCATCCAGACCGTCGGGCACCCGGGAAATCGTCAAGCGCGCGCTGCGCGCATCGAACCGTGCCGCGTCGCGCGCCAGCAATTCGCCAACGACGCGTTCGACCACGCGCGCATCGCCGCCGGCCAGCAAGGCCACGGCCGACGGATCGAGCCCGCTCGTCGAGGACGCGCGCGCGTCGCCGATCTGCCGGCGCTGCGCCAGAGCGAAAGAGATGCTGACGATCATCAGCACCATGAACAGCAGCAGGAACTTTGGCCCGGACCAGTCGAGCGGATTCAGCGACGCGGCCTCGGCGAACGAACTCGCCATCAGGGCGATCGCGGCGGTCGCGACGCCTGCCGCGACGACGCCCGGACGACGCAGCCCAACAGGCTTGCGCAGCAACCAGACCTGCTCGGTGTCGACGCGACGGAAGCGCCCCGGCCGGCGGAATCGTTCGACCGTTCCCGGCCACCAGCGTTCGGGCGGGGCGCCGAACCAGCGCTCGTATTGGGCCAGGGTGTCGGCATACCCGCGGCGATACTGCGCCGCATCGCCGCGCGCGAGTCCGCCCGGCCGATGATGGAACGGGAATCCCAGGGTTTCGGGGCAGTAGCGCTGCCAATAATCCTCGGTATAGGTCAGGTGCAGATGCCAGACCTCGTCGACAGCCACGCTCGGTACAACCGCATCGATCCCGAGGCTGGCGAGAAAGCAGTAGCGCCGGTATTCCTCGATCGCGGCCAGCGCTTCAGCGCGAGACCAGTCCTGTTCTCGCGCCAGCTTGGCGACGAAGTCCAGCGGCGCTTGCGCGTCTTCGAAGGCATGGTCGCGGATGCGCTGCCAGCGCGCTCGCGTGCCGTCGGTCCAAGGCTCATCACGATCGTCGATCATCATCGCGCTCCGTCCGGGACAGGCGCGCAGACTAGCACTCGTTCACT
>JBGASK010000112.1:0-11000 GCA_044229785.1 Ahniellaceae bacterium | reverse complement strand
ATCCATCAGCGTGTAGCCAAGCTGCATCGCGCCGGCGCGGAAGCGCGCCATCAGCGCCCGCAGATGCGCGCGCCGCTCGGGTTCGCGACGAACGATCGCGATGGCCGCGGACGCCGCAGCGGCCATCGCCGGCGGCAGCGCCGTGGTGTAGACGAAGGGGCGCGCGAACTGCACCAGCGCCTCGATCAGGTCGCGCGATCCGAGCACCAGCGCGCCGCCGCATCCGACCGCCTTGCCGAGCGTGACCATGCGCAGCGGCACATCGTGCGCAGTCAAGCCGAGATGTTCCGGACTGCCCTGCCCCGCTGAACCGAGCACGCCGAAGCCATGCGCGTCGTCGACGAACAGCAGCGTGTCGCGCGCTCGCGCCAAGCCGGCCAGTTCGCGCAACGGCGCAAGATCGCCGTCCATCGAGAACACGCCGTCGGTCGCGAGCAACCCGGGCGCCGCGCCCGCCGCGTCCAGCTGGCGCTCGGCCGCGTCGACGTCGTTGTGCGGATAACGTCGCAGGTCGCAGCCGGCGAGCGTCGCGGCGTCGATCAGGCAGGCGTGGTTGAGCTTGTCCTGCACGCAGACATCGCCGCGATGCATCAGCCCGGCGATGACACCGAGGTTGGCGAGGTAGCCGGTCGAGAACAGCAATGCGGATTCGTAGCCCAGCCAGTGCGCCACCTCGCGTTCGAGGTCGGCATGCGGCCCGCGATGACCGCCAAGCAGATGTGCCGCGGTGCTGCCCACGCCCCAGCGGTTCGCGGCGTCCTGCAGCGCGCGCACGACCTCGGGATGCTGCGCGAGGCCGAGGTAGTCGTTGCTTGCGAACGAGACGAGGTCGCGGCCGTCGATGCGCAGATGCACGCCGTCAGCGTGCTCGACTTCGCGCACGATTCGACGCAGGCCGGCCGCCTCGCGCTCGGCGAGGCGTGCGGCAGCGCGCGTCGCAATCGTCGCGGCTTCGCTCAAGCCGCGCGCTCGACGATGTCGGCGTGCACGGTGTCGGAGTGCGCGACGACGTCAAGCGGCTTCAGGCCGAGCTTGTCGAACAGGGCACGATCCGCTTCGGTATCCGGGTTCCCGGTGGTCAGCAGCTTCTCGCCATGGAAGATCGAGTTCGCGCCGGCGAGGAAACACAGCGCCTGCAATTCCTCGCTCATCGATTCGCGACCGGCCGAGAGGCGCACCATCGATGCCGGCATGGTGATGCGGGCGACGGCGATCGTGCGCACGAATTCGAAGGCGTCGAGATCGCGTTCTTCCGCGAGCGGGGTGCCGGCGACTTTCACCAGGCGGTTGATCGGCACCGAGTCCGGGTGCGCCGGCAGGTTCGCCAACGCGCGGATGAAGCCGGCGCGGTCGGCGCGCGTTTCGCCCATGCCGACGATGCCGCCGCAGCAGGTCTTCATGCCGACGTCGCGCACATGCGCCAGCGTGTCGAGGCGATCCTGGTAACAACGTGTGGTGATGATGTCGCCGTAGAACTCGGGCGAGGTGTCGAGGTTGTGGTTGTAGTAGTCGAGCCCGGCGTTCTTCAGCGACTGCGCCTGGTCGCGGCTGAGCATGCCGAGCGTGGCGCAGGTTTCGAGGCCGAGCGCCTTCACGGCGCTGACCATTGCATTCACCTGGGCGATGTCCTTGTCCTTCGGCGAACGCCAGGCGGCGCCCATGCAGAAGCGCGAGGCGCCGGCGTCCCTGGCCTGCTTCGCTTTCGCGACCACGGCCTCGAGCGGCATCAGCTTCTCGGCCTTCAATCCGGTGTCGTAACGCGCGCTTTGCGGGCAGTAGGCGCAGTCTTCGGGGCATGCGCCGGTCTTGATCGACAGCAGGGTCGAGACCTGCACGGCGTTCGGGTCGTGCCAGGTGCGGTGCACCGACTGCGCCTGATGCATCAGCTCGTTGAACGGGGCCGCGAACAGGGCTTCGATCTCGCCCTGCGACCAGTCGTGGCGCAGGCCGTCGTCGACCACGCGCAGTTCGGCCTGGCCGCCCGCGCATCCGCAGCCCGTGCCACAGCCACCGTTCTGTTCCATCGTCATGATCCGCTCCGGATGCGCGGACCGACCGCGCTAAAGTGCGCGCAGTCTATGGACCCGACACCCCCTGTCAACGCGCGCCGTTTGAATCCGGTTGACGACTGGTTCCGGCGCCTGTCGCTGCGCCTGCTGCCGCCGCGCTGCCTGCTGTGCCGGGCGCCGGGAGGCGCGGGCCGCGAACTCTGCGCCGACTGCGCCGCCGAACTGCCCTGGAACCGCAGCGGCTGCGCACGTTGCGCGCTGCCGCTGCCGCCCGCCGAGGCGGTCGGCGACCGCGTCTGCGGCGAGTGCCTGCAGCATCCGTCGGCCTTCGACCGCCTGATCGCGCCGTTCCGCTACGCCTATCCGCTCGACGGCCTGATCACGCGTTTCAAGTTCCATCACGACCTGGCCGCCGGCGTGTTGCTGGCCGACCTGATGGCCGATGCACTGGCCGACAGGCGGCCTGAAGCGTCAGGCGACCGTGGCAATGACCTTCCTGCCCTGATCGTTCCGGTACCGCTGCACCCACGGCGCCTGCGCGAACGCGGCTACAACCAGTCACTGGAACTCGCGAAACGCCTGGCGCCCGCGCTCGCCCTGCGCATCGACGCCGACACCCTCGTGCGCCGCCGCGCCACCGCCGCGCAGTCCGAACTCGACGCCGCCGAACGCCGCCGCAACGTCCGCGACGCCTTCGTCGCCGACTCGGCCCGCATCCGCGACCGCGACATCGCCCTCGTCGACGACGTCGCCACCACCGCCGCCACCGTCAACGAATGCGCCCGCGCCCTGAAACAGGCCGGCGCCCGCACCGTCACCGTGCTCGTCGTCGCCCGCGCACCGGCACGTGCCGAATGAACCCGTTCATCGCCAGGGCCCGGCGCGGGTGACGTTGACGAGTTGCGGACGCTTGCTGGGAAGGCTGCCAGGATCCATTCGGAAGAGTCCGCCTGAGAAACCCAACCAGAGCGAGCCATCGGGGTCTTCGAAGATGCTTTGAACGTGATTGCGGGTGAGTCCGCTGTCATCCTGAAAGACCTCAAAGCGACGCCCGTCATAGCGGACCACACCGCCACCACCGGTTCCAAACCACAGATGGCCGCGGTGGTCGCGAAGCGCAACCCACGCCTCGTCGACCGGCAGGCCATCGCTCCGCGTGTAACGCACGAAACGATGGCCGTCATACCGAGAAATGCCACCGTCCATGCGGCTGGTGAACCACAGGTCGCCTTGCCCGTCTTCGACCATCGCGCTGACATCATTGCTCGCCAAGCCGTCGTCGTGGGTGTAGCGCGTGAAGGACTTCCCGTCGTATTTCACCGCCCCAACCCCATCGGTACCGAACCAGATGTTGCCGTGGCGATCTTCGAGCAGGCTGAAGGCCAGCTGGGTCGAAAAGCGAGGGTGCACGTCCGCCAGCGTGTTGGCCGGCAAGTCGAAGGGCAAGAACCGCTCGCCATCGAAGCGCGCGACGCCATTCACGGTACCGATCCACAGCCGCCCGTGCTGGTCCAGCAACAGACTCCAGATCTGATCGGAGGGAAGTCCGTCGGCCGTCGAGTAGTACGTGAATGACTTTCCATCGAAGCGACTGAGCCCCGACTGACCCCCGAACCAGACGTGTCCGTACGCGTCCTCGACGGCCGCCCGAAGCGCGCCACTCCGGTAACCATCGGCTTCGCCGACGCATCGAAATCCTTGCGCGTTGTGGCGACACAATCCCTCGGTCAGCGTGCCCAGCCACAAGGTGCCACGACGGTCGCGAAACACCTCGGTCACGTATTCGCCCACTTGTTCGGGAGCGGTCGACAGGATCGGGCTGCCCGTGGCCAGCGGCGCCGGAAACTGCGCCCGTAGCGGCTGCGCGACGACAACACCGAACACCGTCCATCCAAGCAGACGCAGTGGGAAACAGGCGATCATGGAAGGCTCCAAGTGGCCAGGAGCCTGTGCGACCGCACGCCAACACGCGAGTTCCTCAGGGCGTCCGCCCTGCTCACGCCGAGCCGGTGACTCGGCGACACGCTCCGACGTTGCTTGAAGGCCCGCGACGGTCGACTTTCAGCGATGGGCAACGCTCCGGACCACCCGGGGCAAAGCTGCCAATGATCGCGTAGCTGACCTGGGATGCACGCTGCTCAAGCACGCGATGGTATGTCGCCCGAATGTCCCGGCGGCTCGTCTTCGCCAAAGCGCCGAGACAGCGATCGATGGCTCGCAATCCTTCGATGGCCTGCGTTGCGCCGGATCCCACACCTATGATTTCGTCAAGCGATCAGCCGCACTTGGAGTAGCCGCAATTGAGGCAGGTGGCGCAGCCGTCCATGATGATGGTGGCCTTGGTGTTGCACTTGTTGCACATGGTCGCGCTGGGCGGGAACTGTTCGGCGACGCTGTCCGGCACGATGGGCGCCTGGGCCGCCAGGTCAGCGTTTTTTTTTGAGCGCGATTCGTACTGCGCGCGCTTTTCGGCGATGAGCTTGCGCGCTTCCGCGCTCATTTCCGGATCGTGGATCAGGCCGATCGACTTCAGGTGTTCTTCGACCACGGTACCGATCTCGGCAACGATCGAGGGCATGTAGATGCCGCCGGCCTTGAAGTAGCCGCCGCGCGGGTCGAACACGGCCTTCATTTCCTCGACCAGGAAGGTGACGTCGCCGCCCTTGCGGAACACCGCGCTCATGATGCGGGTCAGCGCCACGATCCACTGGAAGTGGTCCATGTTCTTCGAGTTGATGAACACCTCGAACGGGCGGCGCAGTTCGTGTTCGGTGCCCTGGTTCAGCACGATGTCGTTGATCGTCACGTACAGCGCGTGCTCGAACAGCGGCGACTTGACCTTGTAGGTCGAGCCGATCAGCACGTCCGGGCGCTCGACCTGCTCGGTCATCTGGATGACTTCGGCGATCTTCGGCAGGGCGATGGCTTCGGCGGGCGAACTCATCGCGACCTCGGGCACGGCCCGGGCCTTGTCTTCCGGCCGCACCACGTTGTAGCCCTTGATCTTCTTGCCGATCTTGATCGCCATCGCTGTTTTCGTCCCGGTCTGGCGCGTCGTCGCGCCGCATTGTTGTGGATTCGCGCTTGAGCGCCGACGCTGCGCGATCTACATCGCGCAACGTCACTGGAAAGAGGCTCCTGCGCACGGTCATGCGCAGGAGGATGTCCGGGCCGGCACTGCGCAAGCGCAGCGACCGGTGGACGCGCCTCAAACACACGCTGACCCGGCGTGTGCGAGACCTCGGCCCGTCAATTGCGGAACGCCTAGAGTGCAGCGCCCGCTGGACCGCCAAAACGCAGGGCGAACAAGTCGCCCGTGCGATTACTTCTTCTTCGCGGCCTTCTTGGCCGCTTTCTTCGGAGCGGCCTTCTTCGCTGCCGGCTTCGCAGCCTTCTTCGGAGCGGCCTTCTTCACGACTTTCTTCGCTGCCGGCTTGGCGGCCTTCTTCGGAGCGGCTTTCTTCGCAGCCTTCTTCGGAGCGGCCTTCTTGGCGGCCTTCTTGGCGGCCTTCTTCGGTGCAGCCTTCTTCGCTGCCGGCTTGGCGGCCTTCTTGGCGGCCTTCTTCGGAGCGGCGGCCTTCTTGGCCTTGGCCACGACCTTCTTCACTGCCTTCTTCGCAGCGCCGGCCTTCTTGGCCACGGCCTTCTTCGCCTTGGCGACGACTTTCTTCGCACCGGCCACCGCATCACCGGCCTTGTCGGCCACGGCGGCTTTCACTTCGGCCACTGCTTCGGCCACGTTGGACATCATCGAATCATTACTCATGGGACGAACCCTCCAGCTGCTTCAGTTGATTTTGTTGTGGTCAGTGGTCGGCATCCGGTCCCGCCACCGCAACCGCCGGTTGCCCGGACGGCCGAAGGCCGACCGTGTTGCCACGATCGGCCGAACGCGCCTTCCATGGCCCGTTGCATCGTCGACGATGCCGCCGACTCACACCTTGATCTAACGCAACACCCGCAAGGATTCGGACGCGTCGATCAGAATTTTCCGTAGTAACCCTCTTTCAGCGCATCGAAGAGATTGGCCGCGGTGTGGATCTCGCCGTCGTATTCGATCTCTTCGTTGCCCTTCGCCTCGACCACCGAACCGTCGTCCAGCTCGAAGCGATACGTCGTGTTCTCCAGATCCTGCTCCTTCACGAGCACGCCCTGGAACGCGGCGGGATTGAAGCGGAAAGTCGTGCATCCCTTCAAGCCCTTTTCGTACGCGTAGCGATAGATGTCCTTGAAGTCCTCGTACGCGTAGTCGGTCGGCACGTTCGCGGTCTTGCTGATCGACGAATCGACCCACAGCTGCGAGGCCGCCTGGATGTCGACATGCGCCTTCGGCGTGATGTCGTCGGCCGCGACGAAATAGTCCGGCAGCTTCGCGTCGGCTTCATTCGCGTAGGGCATCGCCTTGGCGTTCACCAGGGTGCGGTAGGCGAGCAGTTCGTAGGAATAGACCTCGACCTTTTCCTTCGACTTCTTGCCTTCGCGGATGACGTTGCGGCTGTAGTGGTGCGCGAAGCTCGGCTCGATGCCGTTGCTGGCGTTGTTCGCGAGCGACAGCGAAATCGTGCCGGTCGGCGCGATCGAGCTGTGGTGGGTGAAGCGCGCGCCGGTCTCGGCCAGCTTGCCCACGAGCTCCGGCGCCGCCGAAGCGACACGCTGCATGTAGCGCGAGTACTTCGCGTGCAGCACCTTGCCCTTGAGCACGTCGCCGATCTTGACGCCGTCGCGGATCATTTCCGGGCGCTTGCGCAGCATTTCGCCGGTCACGACGAAGTCCTGGTCCATGATCGGCGCCGGACCCTTTTCTTCGGCCAGCGACAACGCGACTTCCCAGCCGGCCACGGCCATCTCGCGCGAGACGTCTTCGGTGAACTTGCAGGATTCGTTCGAACCGTAGGCCATGCGCAGCATGGTCAGGGTCGAACCGAGGCCGAGGAAGCCCATGCCGTGGCGACGCTTCGAGAGAATCTCGTGGCGCTGCTGTTCCAGCGGCAGACCGTTGATCTCGACCACGTTGTCGAGCATGCGCGTGAACACGCGCACGACTTCGCGGTATTCGTCCCAGTCGAAACGCGCCTTGGCGGTGAACGGATCGCGCACGAACTTGGTCAGGTTCACCGAGCCGAGCAGGCAGGAGCCGTAGGGCGGCAGCGGCTGTTCGCCGCAGGGATTGGTGGCACGGATGGTTTCGCACCACCAGTTGTTGTTCATCTCGTTGACGCGGTCGATCAGGATGAACCCGGGCTCGGCGAAGTCGTACGTCGAGACCATGATCATGTCCCACAGATGCCGCGCACGGATGTGGCCATAGATCTTGCAGGCGACCAGACCGTCGTCGCGGGAGACGTAGTTGTCCTTGGTCGGCCAGTCGCGCCACACCACCTGGCTGGCGTCGCCGAGGTCGACTTCGCCCTGTTCCTTGACGTGGATCGGGAACACCAGCGGCCAGTCGCCATCGGCCGCCACCGCGTCCATGAACTCGTCGGTGATCAGCAGGCTGAGGTTGAACTGGCGCAGGCGCCCGTCCTCGCGCTTGGCGCGAATGAAGTCCTTCACGTCCGGATGCGACACGTCGAAGGTGCCCATCTGCGCGCCGCGGCGGCCACCGGCCGAGGACACGGTGAAGCACATCTTGTCGTAGATATCCATGAACGACATCGGACCCGACGTGTACGCGCCGGCACCGGCGACGAAGGCGCCGCGCGGGCGCAGCGTCGAGAACTCGTAACCGATGCCGCAACCGGCCTTCAGCGTCAGCCCGGCCTCGTGCACCTTTTCGAGGATGCCGTCCATCGAGTCGGTGATCGTGCCCGAGACTGTGCAGTTGATCGTGCTGGTCGCCGGCTTGTGTTCGAGCGCACCGGCATTGGACGTGATGCGTCCGGCCGGGATCGCGCCGCGGCGCAGCGCCCACAGGAAGCGTTCGTACCAGTACTTCTGCTTCTCTGCGGTCAGCTCGGTCTCCGACAAGGCCCGGGCGACACGCTTGTAGGTGTCGTCGATGGTCTCGTCGATGGCTTCGCCGCGCTTGCTTTTCAGGCGGTATTTCTTGTCCCAGATGTCGAACGAAGCCGGCTGCAGCGGAATTTCCACCGTTTCCCGGGCTACAGCTTCAAGGCGCACCGAACTCATTCCTACATGTCCTCCCGCAAGGTGTCGTCAACCCCGCCAGCCACGACACGGAAACCGCCCGCGACGGTGCAGAAAACCTGCCCATCGTTTCTCATCAAAGACGGATTCCGCGACTTGTGACGAGGCCGCGGCACCCTGCGGTGCCGGCGGGTTCAACCTCATGGCAAACCCAATTGGTTGGGTTCATGAAGGCTCCTCACCACTAGATGTTGTGACTCAGCGGATGGGCACCTTACGCTTCGTGTCAGAGGGTGTCAACACGCGGAAACGCGCGGCTTGCCGTGCAAGTCGTTGCTGCGGCGCGGAAAAAACAACCGCGAAATTTTGAACCCGCGGCGCGCTTGACGGTCCGATCAGCGTCCCCAACCTTGCGCTACCGCAACATCCCCCGGAGTACCGCCGATGTCGATCCGCCCCCTGATGGTCCTGTTGCCCTGGCTGTTCGTGCCGCTGGCCGCCGTTGCGCAACTGCCCGCGGCCGTGGACGGCCAGCCGCTGCCATCGCTGGCACCGATGATCGAGCGGGTGCAGCCGGCGGTCGTCAACATCAATTCGCAGACCCACGTGAAGGTGCGCGATCCGTTCTTCGACGATCCGTTCTTCCGCCGCTTCTTCAACAGCCCGGCAGTGCCGCGCGAACGCGTGCAGCAGTCGCTCGGTTCAGGCGTCATCGTCGACGCGGTCAAGGGCTACGTGCTGACCAACAACCACGTGATCGACGGCGCCGACGACATCCAGGTCACGCTCTCCGACGGCCGTACGCTGAAAGGCAAGTTCATCGGCAGCGACCCGGATTCCGATGTCGCGCTGGTGCAGATTCCGGCCGAGCGTCTGGCCGCGTTGCCGCTGGCGGACTCGGACGAATTGCGCGTCGGCGATTTCGTCGTCGCGGTCGGCAATCCGTTCGGCATCGGTCAGTCGGTCACGTCCGGCATCGTCTCCGCGCTGGGGCGCTCCGGGCTGCGCGGCGTCGGCGTCCAGGACTTCATCCAGACCGATGCCTCGATCAATCCCGGCAATTCCGGCGGCGCACTCGTGAATCTGCGCGGCGAACTGGTCGGCATCAACACCGCGATCTATTCGCCCTCGGGCGGCAATGTCGGCATCGGCTTCGCGATCCCGGCCAAGCTCGCGAAAGACGTGATGCGGCAATTGCTCGCGTTCGGCGAAGTGAAGCGCGGCTCGCTCGGCGTCGACACCCAGGACGTGACCGCCGACATCGCGCCGATGCTGGGCCTGAAGGCCGCGAAAGGCGCGGTGGTGACACGCGTGCTCGCCAGTTCGCCCGCGGCCGCGGCCGGTCTGCGCGAGGGCGACGTGATCACCGCGCTGAACGGCAAGCCGGTGAACGCCGCGAACGAACTCGGCAACCTCGAAGGCCTGCTGCCGGTCGGTACCCAGGTCGCGATTTCGGTACTGCGCGAGGGTGCGCCGGTGACGCTGACGGCCACGCTGAAACCGACCGAACTGCGCCAGACCACGGGCAACAAGCTCGATGCCGGTCTCGCCGGCGCCACGCTCGGCGATCTGCCCGACAAGTTCCGTCGCCAGGGTCTGAGCGGCGTACTCGTCAACGCGGTGACGAAGGACTCGCGCGCCGCCGCCAACGGCCTGCGCGCAAACGACCTGATCGCGGCCGTGAATCAGGTCGAGGTGCGCGATCTCACCGAGCTCGAGAACCGCATCGCCAAGCGCCGCAGCGAACAGCTGTTGCTGACCGTCGTGCGCGGCCGCAGCGCGTTCTACATGCTGGTCGAATAGCCACGATCGTTCACGCCCGCGGACGGCGCGCATGTTAAGGTGCGCGCCGTTTTCACGTGTCGTTGCCCATGCGTTCGTCGTTGTTCCCGCGCATTCTTTGCCTGCTCGGCCTGCTGTGTCCGTTCGCAGGGACGGCGTCTGCGCAGAACGTCATCGAGGGCCGCGCCGACAGCATCAGTCTGCGCGCCTTCGGCACCGAATCGGTGCGCCTGTTCCAGGCAAGCGAACAACGCCGCGTGCGCCTGTCGGCCCTGTCGACGGTGAGCGCCATCGAAGCGGTGGCGCGCGGCGAAGCCGAGATCGCGCTGACCGCGCGCGGCCCCCATGCCTTGAAGGCCGATGAAACCAGCCTCGATTTCCATGCCGTCGCCTGGGAAGCCCTGGCCCTGGTCACGCATCCCGGCAACCCGACGCCATCGCTCAGCCTGCGCCAGATCCGCGACATCTACCTGGGCAAGATCACGCGCTGGGACCAGGTCGGCGGACCGCCGCGTCCGATCAACCTGTATGCCGTCGCCGGCCCGCTCGACGGCGCCGAATACGGCTTGCGCCGCGCCCTGTTCGGCGCCGGGCATCGGCCGGTCGCGGCGACACGCTGGTACCTCAACACCGAACAGCTCGAAGCGGCCATCGCCATCGACCCGAACGCACTCGGCGTCAGCGCGCTATCGAACGTGTACGCGAACAGGAAGCTGCGCATGATCCGCGTCGAAGGCGTCGCGGCGCAGCTTGACGCCATCCGCAGCGGCGAGTATCTGCTGACCACGCCGCTCTACTTCGTGCACCGTGGCGACCTGATCCCGAGCGAAGTGGCGATGCGCTACGTGCGTTTCCTGGAGGCGCCGGCGACCGAGGCCTGGCTGAAGAAACGCCAGTTGCTGCCGATCCGCGAAGCGCGCCTGCTGAACCAGACGTTCGCGGTCCGCGAACGACGGCTGCTCGAACTGCTGAAGAAGGAACCCGCGCCCGCCGCGAACGATGCCGTGACCGCGCCGCTGCCGGACGCGACGCCCGCCGCGGTGACGCCGCAGTCGCCCGGAGCCGGCGCGTGATCCGCGCGCTCAGCTTCGACCTCGACGACACCCTCTGGCCGATCGCGCC
>JBGASK010000111.1:0-11176 GCA_044229785.1 Ahniellaceae bacterium | reverse complement strand
CGGCAAGGCCGGGCTGCCGCTGCAACCGGCCTGATCAGGCGCGCGCGAACACCAGGGTCGCGTTGGTGCCGCCGAAGCCGAAGCTGTTCGACATCACCGTGTTGAGACGCACATCGACGCGTTCGCGCAGGATCGGGAAACCAGCCGCGCGTTCGTCGATCTGCTCGATGTTCGCCGACGCCGCCATGAAGCCGTCGCGCATCATCAGCAGGCAGTAGATCGCCTCATGCACGCTGGCCGCGCCGAGCGAATGCCCGGACAGCGCCTTGGTCGAGGAGATCGGCGGCATCGTTTCGCCGAAGACCTTGCGCACGGCTTCCAGTTCGACGACATCGCCGAGCGGCGTCGAGGTGCCGTGCGTGTTCAGATAGTCGATCGGCGCCTTCACGTCGGCGAGTGCCATCTGCATGCAGCGCACCGCGCCCTCGCCGCTTGGCGCGACCATGTCGACGCCGTCCGAGGTGACGCCGTATCCGACCAGTTCGGCATGGATGCGCGCGCCGCGGGCGACCGCGTGGTCCCAGTCTTCGAGCACGAGCATGCCGCCACCGCCGGCGATGACGAAGCCGTCGCGATCGGCGTCGTACGGTCGCGAGGCGCGCGCGGCGTCGTCATTGCGTTTCGTCGACAACGCGCCCATCGCGTCGAACTGGCAGCTCAAGCCCCAATGCAATTCTTCGCCGCCACCGGCGAACATCAGGTCCTGGCGACCGGCGCGGATCAGGTCCGCCGCAGCGCCGATGCAATGCGCCGAGGTCGCACACGCCGCCGCGATCGAGTAACTCACGCCCTGGATCGAATACGCCGTGGCGAGCGTCGCCGAGACGGTCGAACACATCGTGCGCGGCACCATGTACGGGCCGACGCGGCGCACGCCTTTCTGGCGCATCAAATCGCCGGCTTCGATCTGCCATTCCGCCGAACCGCCGCCGGATCCGGCGATCACACCAACGCGTGGACTGCTGACCTGTTCGGCCGCGAGTCCGGCATCGGCGATGGCATCGCGCATCGCGACATGCGCATACGCGGCAGCGTCGCCCATGAAGCGCTTCTGCTTGCGATCGATGGCGGCGTCGAGATCGATGTCGCAGACGCCGCCGACCTGGCTGCGGAAGCCGCGCTCTGCGTAGTCGGGCAGATGGCGGATGCCGCTGCGGCCTTCGCGCAACGACGTGGCGACGTCATCCAGGGTGTTGCCGAGGCACGAGACGATGCCCATGCCGGTGATCGCGACGCGACGCATCAGAAACCGTCGGTCGAGGTGAACAGGCCGACGCGCAGGTCGTTGGCGACATAGATCTCGCGGCCGTCGACAAGCATGCGCCCATCCGCAATCACCATCGCGAGTTTCTGCTGCATCACGCGGCGCACGTCGATCTCGGAGGTCACGAGTTTGGCGTCCGGCAACACCTGACCGGTGAACTTGACGTTGCCCACGCCGAGCGCACGCCCGCGGCCCGGCAGGCCCTGCCACGACAGGTAGAAGCCGGTGAGCTGCCACAAGGCATCGAGGCCGAGGCAACCCGGCATCACCGGGTCGTCCTTGAAGTGGCAGTTGAAGAACCAGAGGTCCGGCTTGACGTCGAGCGCCGCGCGCACGATGCCCTTGCCGTAGCGACCCGCGCTCTGCGCGATCTCGGTGATGCGGTCGAACATCAGCATCGGCGGCGCCGGCAACTTGGCATTGCCCGGACCAAAAAAATCACCGCGCGCACACGCGATCAACTGCTCGAACGAGAGCGAAGAAGGAAGCTTCATCGGAAGACCTGCGATCAGAAGAAAGACGATTCTGCCCGCTAGTAAACGCGGCTTCGGTGACACCCGTCAAACGCTTTCGCCATACGCATGCGTAGCGTGCGGGGGCGTATGGAGACTCAGTCGCCATCCTCGAAGAAATCCGAATCGATCCGCTTGATCTGGTAGACAGAGGCAACAGAGACGCCAACGTCGTAATCGATCATGTAGTTCGCCAGTGTCTCGCCATCGATGAGAATGATCCGCGACGAGTACTCCCGAACCGAAGCCAAGGCATCCTTCGTGAATGTTGATGTGGTGATGAAGATGCCCTTTGTCGCTTTCTTTTTAGAGAGCGCGCCCGCGAATTGATCGATATCCGGGCTTCCGACTGACTTGTCCGTCCAGCGTTTCGCCTGGATGTAGATGTTGTCGAGACCGAGCTTGTCCTCGCGGATGACACCATCTATTCCGCCGTCACCAGACCGGCCCATTGCCTGCCCTGCATCCTTGAGCGAACCACCGTATCCCATTGCCACCAGCACCTGGATCACAAGCCGCTCGAAGAACTGTGGCGAGCACTTCTTGATCCGATCAAGCAAGTCAGTCGACAAAGCATCGCGCAACTGATCGTACTGCGTGGCAATGGACTCGATGGGCGTCTCGCTGGTCGTGATATCTGCAGGAGATTCCCTGGGCGGATTCTTCCAAGCCTTGAACTCTGAAAACTGCAACAACAGCTTGTTGTCGACACGCGCAGGCTTCTTCTTGAGAACATCGAGCCCCCTCGCGGTGATTCGAATGTGTCCGCGCCGCGCAGCCTCTAGAAGCGTTGCCTTCTGAAGATAGGTTCGCGCCCAAGACACGCGGGAGGAAAACTTGAAGGTGCTTCCACTCGGCAAGAGTTCCGCGCGCTCATCGTCCGACAACTTGAATTCGTCAGCCAGGCGTCCCACTGCACTCAGCAACTGCACATCCTGCCCTTCTGCCTCGGCAGCAATGCGAAGCAACGGAAGCATCAGCGTCTCATAATCTGGGATCGTCATGCTCTGAATCCTCATTGCGAGAGCAAAAAAGCAGTTGCCGCAGTCACATCACTGCACATCAGATCATGCCGTGATCAACACGCATGAGCAGCGACTCGACGACAAGTGCGCCGGATTCGCTATCTGCAAGCGCGAGCGGTGAAATCGGTTCTTCACCAGCAACCAGCATTCTGGGCGTCGTGAGCCAAGCATGGGCTTTCTGCTCGTCGCCGAAAATGCTATTCGCTAATGATGAAATGCGCGCCAGACGCATCGTCCGCCCCGATTCATCGACCGTCCGCAACTGCTCCTCAAGCGACCGCGTCTTGTCGGTGACTTCGCTGCCGGTGTGCAGGGTCGATTTCTTCTCGATCAGGAGGATGTGGCATTCCTCCTCGGCGACGGGGTTGTGGCGCACGCCTTTCGGGACGACGAAGACGTCGCCGGCATTCAGCACGACACTGCGGTCTTCCATCTCGATGCGCAGACGGCCGCGCAGGACGTGGAAGAGTTCGTCCTCGTCGTCGTGGCTGTGCCAGCACAAGGTGCCGTGCACCTTCGCGACCTTGACGTAGGCGTCGTCGAGTTCGGCGACGACGCGCGGCGACCAGAGTTCGGTCAGCGATGCGGCGATCTGGGCGGGACAAACGGGGTCGCTCATGACGAACGAGTGTCGACCCAAACCAGGCAACGGACAAGACCAGCGGCATCGGCCGCTGTTCAGGCACCCGACATCGATGCACCCGCTTCGGCCACGTCGCGCTTCCGGATCGCGGCGTCGACGGATTCGGGCACCGTCACCGACGACCAATGGTGTGCGCCCAGGCTGTCGCGACGTGCCGCTGCAGCATCCAGCATGGCCAATGCGACGCGGCCCTGGCTGCTGCGTGCAAGCTCCGGATCCGCAGCGATGCGCTTGCGTGTCGCGACGATGCGCGCATGCACGCGCACCGGACCCAGCACATCACTCAGGCAACGCTGCAGCCAGTTGAGGCGATTGTGCGTCAAGGACGGCCCGGCACCTGCGATCCACAGCGTATGCCGCGCAGGATTGGCGATCTGCGGTGCGCCAGCGACCGCGGCATGGGCACCAACGCGACGACCGAACACCACGCCTTCCAGCAATGAATTGCTCGCCAATCGGTTCGCGCCGTGCACACCGTTGCAAGCGACTTCGCCAACCGCATACAACCCCGGAACGCTGCTGTGGCCGTCAAGATCGACGTCGATGCCGCCCATGTGGAAATGCACCGCGGGCTGGATCGGCAGCGGCTGCGTGCGCGGATCCAGGCCTTGTGCACGGCAGTGCGCGAACACGGTCGGGAATGCGCGCGCCCAATCGATCGACAGTCCGGCGCAGTGCAGGAACGCGCCGCGGCCGTCGCGCAGTGCCGCCGAAACGGTACGTGCGACGATGTCGCGCGGCGCGAGATCCGAGTCTTCGTGCACGCCCTGCATCAGCGCGCGCCCGTGACGATCGCACAACCTCGCCCCGGCGCCGCGCAAGGCTTCGGTCAGCAACGGCAACTGCACACGCCCCGGGACATCGAGCGCAGTCGGATGGAATTGCACGAATTCCAGATCGCGCAACACCGTCTGTGCGGCCAGCGCCAGCGCGAGACCGCGACCTTGCGCCGACATCGGGTTGGTCGTCGCCGCGAAGAGGCCGCCGATGCCGCCGGTGGCGATCACCACGGCCGATCCGGTGAGGCATTGCTCCTGTCCTTGGGCGGTACGCACGCGCACGCCGGCCACGACATCGCCGCGCATCAGCAGGCCATCGACCTCGACGCCGCAACGCCATTGCACGTGGCGCTCGGCGCGCACGCGCTCACCGAGCGCGGCGAGCACGCGGGCGCCGGTGGCATCGCCGCCAGCATGCACGATGCGTGCGCAACGGTGGCCGCCTTCGCGACCCAGATCCAATGCATCGCCGCCGGCGACGCGATCGAAGTCGACGCCGAGTTTCCGCAGCCAGTCGATCGCATGCGGCGCCTGGCCACACAGATAACGCACGGCTTCACGATCGTTGTGATGTGCGCCGGCGATCAGCGTGTCTTCGCCATGCGCGGCCGCCGAGTCCGTCGCCGCCAGCGCAGCGGCGATGCCGCCCTGCGCCAAGGCGGTCGCGGCGTCGTTGGAGACATCGCGCACCGGGCGTGTCCGACTGAGCAGCAACACCGGATGCGGCGCCGCAGCCAGCGCCGCGCTCAGTCCGGCGATGCCGGCGCCGACGACGATCAGCGGCGCGCGCGGCGTGTTCATGTCCGCTCGCCTCGCCCGACCTCGAGCATGCGCGCGAGCGCGCGTCGCGCACCGATCGCGACGTCTTCCGGCACGCGAACTTCATGCGTCAGTTCGGCCAGGCAGGCATGGATGTTCGGCAGCGTGATGCGCTTCATGTGCGGACACAGATTGCAGGGCTGCACGAACTGGATCTGCGGAAACTGCGTGCGCAGGTTGTCAGCCATCGAACATTCGGTGATCAATGCGACGCGCTCGGGCTTCTCCTGCGTCAGCCAGCGTCCCATCGCTGCGGTCGAACCGACGAAATCGGCTTCCTCCAGCACCTCGGGCGGGCATTCCGGGTGCGCGACCAGCTTCGCGTCGAAGCGTTCGCGCGCGTGTCGCGCCTGCTGCCCTGTGAAGCGTTCATGCACTTCGCAGGCGCCGTTCCACAGGATCAAATCGACCTCGGTCTGCGTCTGCACGTGCGCGCCGAGGAAGCGGTCGGGCAGGAAGATGACGCGGTCGCTGTTCATGGCCTCCACCACCTGCACCGCGTTGGCCGACGTGCAGCACGCATCCGACAAGGCCTTCACTGCCGCGGTCGTGTTGACGTAGCTGACCACCGGAACGCCCGGATATCGCGCCTTCAAGGTGCGCACGTCGTCGGCCGTGATCGAACTGGCGAGCGAGCAACCGGCTTCGGGATCGGGAATCAGCACGGTGCGATCCGGCGCCAGGATCTTGGCGGTCTCGGCCATGAAGTGCACGCCGCACAACACGATGATGCGCGCATCACAATCGGCCGCGGCCTGCGCCAGCGCCAGCGAGTCTCCAGTGACGTCGGCGACGCCGTGGAAGATCTCGGGCGACTGGTAGCTGTGCGCCATGATCACGGCGCCGCGTTCGCGCTTCAGCTGGCGGATCGTATCGATCCACGGCAGGTGCAGCGGCCACTCGATGCAGGACGCGAGCGCACCGAGCTTCGCGGCGACATCGGCGTATTCGGCGTCCATGCCCTCGCGCCATGCCGGCCGGGCCAGTGCCTGGGCCTTCATGGCGTGTTCCCGGTGGTCGTCGATGCCGCAATGCGACGACGATGGCCATCGCGTGCCGATTGCGCGATGCGTGCGGCGTGGTTCAGCACGATACGCAACCCCAGCGGGAGGTCGGCCCAGTCCAGACGATCCAGCAGATTGCGTGCCGTCAGTCCGAGTTCGGTGTCGCCGGTCAGTACCAGGCGACGCTGGAAGAACAAGGTATCGGCGTCTTCAAGGCGACTGGCGAGCAACAGCAGATCGGTCGCGCTGCCACGCACGGTGGCATCCGCCGGTCCGTCGCCGGCATGCATGCGGCCGTCGCGGAACAGGAAGACCCAGCGCAACCCGAGGTCCGGCACTTCCAGTCCGAGACGACGATCGAACATGACGTCGAGCGAGCCGTCCGCGATCGGCTTTGCCAATGCATGTGCGACCAGCGTGTCCAGCACTCGGCACTGCAGACGTTGCGGCAGCAGTTTCAGAAACGGCGCCAGCCGCTTCGGTGGCGGCAACCAGCGCCAGCGGTCGTTGGCAGAGCGATCGCGGATGGGTGTGAGTTCGGTCATGGACGCGATGATCGGCGCCGACGCCAACGCTTCGCCTTGATCCGAATCAGACGGAAGTCCTTGCGCCTGTCGGGCAATGCCGATGACGCCAGCCATCAGCCGATCGACCCCGGCCGCATCCAGATCGAGTCGCGCCGCAAGCCGGCGGGCACGCTCGCGAACTTCAATCTCTCGTCCGGGATCGCGACGAGGCATACCCGTCTCGTCCTTGGTGCGCATCGCCGCACGCACGAGGCGTTGACGCAAGGCCAACAGCACGACGAAGCTGTCGTCGATCCGATCGATACCGGACCGGATGAACCGCAACGGAGATCCGGAACCCATGCGCGCGCCCTCGCGGCGCCACGCGCCGGTGTGAGCCGGCATTGCAGCGACGCCGCTGTGGCGCCGCCTTGATTCAGGTCAGGACGTGCCGATCAGCTCGGCAGGCGACGGATCTTCGCGCCGAGCATGCCCAGCTTCTCTTCGATGCACTCGTAACCGCGATCGATGTGATACACGCGGTCGACGGTGGTGTCGCCCTTCGCGACCAAGCCGGCGAGCACGAGGCAGGCGCTGGCGCGCAGGTCGGTGGCCATGATCGGCGCACCGGTCATTTCGGGCACGCCGCGGATGATCGCGGTATTGCCTTCGACGCGGATGTCGGCGCCGAGGCGCTGCAGTTCCTGCACGTGCATGAAGCGGTTTTCGAACACCGTCTCGGTGACGATGCCGACGCCTTCGGCCACCGTGTTCATGGCGACGAACTGCGCCTGCATGTCGGTCGGGAAAGCCGGATACGGCGCAGTCGTCAGCGTGACCGCCTTCGGGCGATTGCCGCGCATGTCGAGTTCGATCGTGTCTTCGCCGACGTTGAGGTGTGCACCCGCCTGTTCGAGCTTGGCGAGCACGGCGTCGAGCGTGTTCGGACGCGTCTTCTTCAGCAACACGCGGCCGCTGGTGATGGCGCCGGCAACGAGGAAGGTGCCGGTTTCGATGCGGTCCGGCAGCACGTCGTAATGCGTGCCATGCAGGCGTTCGACGCCCTGGATGGTGATCGTGTTCGTGCCCGCGCCGGAAACCTGCCCGCCCATGGCATTGAGGCAGTTCGCGAGATCGACGACCTCGGGCTCCTGTGCGGCGTTCTCGATGATCGTGGTGCCGCTGGCGAGCGCGGCGGCCATCATGATGTTTTCGGTGCCGGTGACGGTCACCAGGTCCATCACCACGCGCGCACCCTTCAGGCGCTTGGCCTTGGCGTGGATGTAGCCGTTCTCGACGGTGATCTCGGCGCCGAGCGCTTCCAGGCCGCGGATGTGCTGGTCGACCGGACGCGAACCGATGGCGCAGCCGCCGGGCAAGGACACGTGCGCTTCGCCGTAACGCGCGACCAGCGGACCGAGCACCAGGATCGATGCGCGCATCGTCTTCACCAGGTCGTAGGGCGCGTGGAAATTGTTGGTATGGCGCGGATCGACGTGGATCTTCATGCGCTCGTCGATGATGAACTGGGCGCCCATCTGGCCGAGCAGTTCCATCGTCGTGGTCACGTCGTGCAGATGCGGCACATTGCCGATGCTGATCGACTCGTCGCACAGCAGGGTCGACGCGAGAATCGGCAACACGGCGTTCTTGGCGCCGGAAATCCAGACTTCGCCATTGAGCGGCTCGCCGCCGCTGATCACGATCTTGGCCATCGTTGTTCCTTGGATAGATTGAGCCGCGGGCTTCAGCCGCGCGAGGCTTCGTCCGGCGTCAGCGTCTTCAGGGCCAGCGCGTGGATCGCGCCGCCCATCAGGTCGCCGAGCGTCGCGTAGACCATGCGATGCCGCGCCAGCGGCAGCTTGCCGGCGAAGGACGCACTGACCACGCGCGCTTCGAAATGCACGCCGTCTTCGCCCTGCACGCTGACTTCGGCGTCGGGAAGACCTTGTTCGATCAAAGCACGGATTCGGGCGGCGTCCATGGAGCGGCGATGCGGTTTCGCGGGCGTCAGGCGGCGTTCGGACGACGCCTGCGGCTTGCGGCTAGAATGAGGGCCGCGAAGTCTAGCCGATTCCGTCCCGCGGAACGAGCACGACCGCCACCCCAGCGCCCGGGAAACAATGTGAACGCCCAACTGAAGCCGGCCACGCCGGTCATGATGCATCCGATGCTCGATCCCGACCGCCTGTCCGCCAGTGCCCGCCGCGTCTTCGAGATCGAAGCCGACGCGATCCGCGGCTTGTCCGCCCGGCTCGACGCCAGCTTCTTCCGTGCCTGCGCCCTGATGCTCGACTGCACCGGGCGCATCGTCGTGTCCGGCATGGGCAAGTCCGGGCACATCGCGAACAAGATCGCAGCGACACTCGCCAGCACCGGCACGCCGGCCTTCTTCGTGCATCCGGCCGAGGCCAGCCATGGCGATCTCGGCATGATCACCGAGAAGGACGTGGTGCTCGCGCTCAGCAATTCCGGCGAAACCGACGAACTGCTCGCCATCCTGCCGCTGATCAAGCGCCAGGGCGTGCCCCTGGTGGCGATGAGCGGCAATCCCAATTCCTCGCTGGCGCGCATCGCCGACGTGCACCTCGATGTCAGCGTTCCGGTCGAAGCCTGCCCGCTCAATCTGGCACCGACTTCGAGCACGACGGCCACGCTGGTGATGGGCGACGCGCTGGCCATCGCCCTGCTCGAAGCACGCGGTTTCACCGCCGACGACTTCGCGCGCTCGCATCCGGCCGGTTCGCTCGGCCGCAAGTTGCTGCTGCGCATCAGCGACATCATGCACGTCGGCGAACAGGTGCCCAGCATCGCCAGCGGTTCCAGCGTCTCCGATGCGCTGCTGGAAATGACGCGCAAGGGCCTCGGCCTCACCGCCGTCGTGGACCGCGACCGGCGCCTGCTCGGCGTGTTCACCGACGGCGACCTGCGCCGCACTCTGGACGACGCCGAAGTCGACCTGCGCGGCACCACGGTCGATGCCTTGATGACGACCCGCGCCAAGACCATCACGCCGGACAAGCTGGCCGTCGAAGCTGCACGCTTGATGGAGGACTTCAAGATCCACGCCCTGCTGGTCGTCGAAACCGATGGCACCCTGGTCGGCGCGCTGAACATTCACGACCTGTTGCGCGCCCGTGTGGTCTGACGCATGACGCCCTGGTCGCCACTGGACGGCATCCCCGAAGATATCGTCGCCCGCGCCGCACGCGTGCGACTGGCCTGCTTCGACGTCGACGGCGTCATGACCGACGGCGGCCTGTACTACAGCGATCTCGGCCACGAATCGAAACGCTTCCATGTCATGGATGGACTGGGCTTGAAGATGCTGGTCGAGTCCGGCATCCACGTTGCCGTGATCACCGCGCGCGACACGCCGGCCGTCGCGAAGCGCATGCAGGATCTCGGCATCCGTCATGTGTTCGCCGGCGTGCCGGACAAACGCGCCTGCATGCTCGACCTGGCCGCGCAACTCGGGCTCGGCATCGAGGACGTCGCCCACGTCGGCGACGACTTTCCGGATCTCGGTTTGCTCGGCACGGTCGGTTTCGCGATCGCCGTGGCGAACGCGCACCCGGTCATCACCCATGTCGCGCACTGGCGGACGCAGCGCAACGGCGGCCACGGCGCCGTGCGCGAGGTCTGCGAACTGCTGCTTGCCGCCCAGGGAAAACTCGGCGGCGCCATCCAGCGGTTCCGCGGATGAGCCGGCTGCAGGTGTTCGTCGCCCTGGTGCTCGCCCTCATCGCCGCGGCGACCGGATGGATGTTGTTCCGCGACTTCAAGCAGGCGCGCCCGGATCGCTTTTCCGGCCCGTCGCGCCCCAGTTACGAACTGATCGACTTCGAACTGAACGCCTTCGACGAGCAGGGCAAGATCGCGTTCCGGGCCCAGGCACCGCGCCTGCTGCACGACGAACGCGTGAAAGGCATGGCGGTGACGACGCCGGTCTTCCACCTGTTCGGCGACAACGGTCAACGCTGGATCGCACGGAGCGCGACGGCATGGATCGACACCGTGGCCAAGCGCATCGACCTCGATACAGACGTCGCGATCGAGCGCGAGACCGAGGTCGCGGCCGATGCCTGGTCACTGACCACCGAGCGTCTCGTCGCCCATACCGGAACACGTCTGATCGAGACCGATCGCGACGTCGAAGTGCGGCAGCCGGGCTCTATACTGCGCGGCCGCGGCCTCTCGGCCGATCTCAACGCAAAAACCTTCGAACTCAAGGCGGACGTGCATGGCCAATTTGCCCCGAAGCGCTAGTGCGCTTGTCGTCATCGCGTTGCTGTCCTCGCCCGCTTTTGCGGCCAAGACCGATCGCGAACAGCCGATGCAGGTCGGCGCGAACCAGTCGCAGACCAGCGAAAAGACCGGCGTCACCGTACTCAGCGGCGATGTACGCATCGACCAGGGCTCGTTGATGATCCGCGCCGACCGCGGCGAATTCGAGCAGAAGGAAGGCGAAGTGAACCGCGTCGTGCTGGATGGCGCACCGGTGCACTTGGAGCAGGACATCGACAATCAGGGTCGCCTGAAGGCCGACGCCAAACGGATCGAATACCTGCTGTCCGAACAGAAAGTGGTAATGACCGGCGGCGTGCGCATCGAACGTCCGCGC